>JACQWC010000110.1 GCA_016209635.1 Candidatus Rokuibacteriota bacterium
GATCTGGAAGGCGGCCGAGGCGGAGATGGACCCGGTCAAGCGCGCCGCGCTCTTCGTCAAGATGAACGACCTCGTCATCCAGAACGTCGTCGTCATCCCCGTCGTCTGGCGGCCGCGCGTCGCCGCCATCTCGTTCCGACTCAGGTCGTCGGAGCTGTGCGGCTGGGACTCCGACTTCTGGAACCTCCACAACTGGCACCGCGAGGGGTAGGCGCGGCGCCATGGGGCCGGGCCTCCGGGCCCGGCCCCAGGATCCGATGTCCAGGTACCTCGTCCGCCGCCTCCTCATCACGATCCCCGTCCTGGCCGGGATCAGCCTCGTCCTCTTCACGATTCTCGCCCTCGCCCCCGGCGACCCGTTCGAGGAGCTGGCCACCAACCCAAACGTGCCGGCCGACGTCCGGGCGAACCTCCGTGCCAAGTTCGGTCTCGACGATCCGGTGCCGGTGCGGTACGCGCGCTGGTTCACCTCGATGATGCGGGGCGACTGGGGCTTCTCCTTCGTCAGCCGGATCAACGTGGAGACGCTCATCCTCCAGAGGCTCCCCACCACGCTGTTCGTCCTCGGCTCGGCCCAGCTCCTCGCGATCCTGATCGCGCTGCCGATCGGGACCTACTCGGCCATCCGCCCCTACTCGGTGTTCGACCAGGTCGCCACCACCCTCGCGTTCATCGGGTTCTCGCTGCCGACGTTCTTCACCGGACTGCTCTTCATCCTGCTCTTCTCGATCTCCCTGGACTGGCTGCCGTTCATCTACCGCGCGGACATCGCCGCCACCGGCTGGCGCTGGTACTGGGAGCACCTCCGCCAGGCGATCATGCCGATCAGCGTGCTCGGCCTGTTCCAGGGCGCCGCCCTCACCCGCTTCGTGCGCTCGGCGGTGCTGGACGTGATCCGCCTCGACTACATCAACGCCGCCCGAGCCAAGGGCCTCTCCGAGCGGACCACGGTCGTCAAGCACGCCGTCCGCAACGCGCTCATCCCGGTGGTGACGCTGGTGGCGCTGCAGATCCCGACGATCTTCACCGGCGCCGTCATCACCGAGCAGATCTTCCGGGTGCCCGGGATCGGCTCGCTGCTGATCTCCGCGATCCTGGCCAACGACACGCCGGTCATCATGGCCATCACGTTCGTGTTCTCGTGCCTGGTGGTGCTGTTCAACCTCGTGGCCGACCTGCTCTACGGCTGGCTCGATCCGCGGATCACCTACCGCTGATGGCCAACGGCCTGCCCTCCGAGGCCCTGACCCGCGCGCTGCCGATCGCCCTGCCCCGGGCGGCCGGCTCGCTGTGGGGGGAGACGTTCCGGCGCTTCCGGCGCCACCGCCTCGCCACCTTCGGGGCCCTCGTCCTCGTCGCGATGGTGGTGGCGGTGCTGGTCGGCCCGTTCGTCTACCGGGTGCCGATCGACGAGATCGACTTCAAGGCGAAGCTCAGGGGCCCCGCGTGGGCGCACCCGCTCGGCACCGACGACCTTGGCCAGGACCTGCTGGCGCGCATGCTCTACGGCGGACGCATCTCGCTGGCGGTGGGGATCGCGGCCATGCTGATCGCCATCACCATCGGGGTGGCGGTGGGCGCCGCCGCCGGGCAGCTCGGCGGCGCGGTGGACCACACGCTGATGCGGGTGACCGACCTCTTCCTCTCCCTGCCGCAGCTGCCGCTGCTGCTCCTGATCGTCTACCTCTTCCGCGACGTTCTGAAGAAGGCGCTCGGCCCGGAGGCGGGGGTGTTCGTGCTGATCGTGGCCGTGATCGGCGGGCTCCGCTGGATGCCGGTGGCGCGGCTCGTGCGCGCGCAGTTCCTGTCGCTGCGCGAGAAGGAGTTCGTGGAGGCGGCGCGCGGGCTGGGGGCGGCGCCGTTCCGTCAGGTCGTCCGCCACATCCTGCCCAATGCCATGGGCCCGGTCATCGTGGCCGGTACCATCGACGTGGCGGCCGCCATCATCGCGGAGTCGTCGCTTTCCTTCCTCGGCCTGGGCTTCCCGTCCGACATCCCGACCTGGGGGCGGATCCTCTTCGACGCCAAGGACAACCTCGACTTCGCCCCCCACTGGGCCATCTTCCCGGGGACGGCGATCTTCCTCACCGTCCTCTCCATCAACTACATCGGCGACGGGCTCCGCGACGCGCTCGACCCGAGAAAGGTGCTCGCGCATTGACGCCGGACGACCTGTGCTTCACGCCGGCCACGGACCTCCACCGGCTGTACCGGGCGCGGTCGGTCTCGCCCCTCGAGGTGACGCGCGCCGTGCTGGCGCGCATCGAGCGGTTCAACCCGGCGCTCAACGCGTACTGCACCGTCGCGGCAGCCGAGGCGCTGAGGGCCGCGCGCTCTGCGACCGCTGCGCTCCACCGCCGCGCGCCCCTGCCGCCGCTCTTCGGCGTGCCGGTCTCCATCAAGGACCTGACGCCGACCCGCGGGATCCGCACGACCTGGGGCTCGAAGATCTACGAGCACCACGTGCCCGACCACGACGCGCTGATCGTCGAGCGGCTCAAGGCCGCCGGCGCGATCGTCGTCGGCAAGACCAACACGCCCGAGTTCGGCGCCGGCGCCAACACCTTCAACGCCGTCTTCGGCGCGACCCGCAACCCCTGGAACCGGGCCTTGACCTCGGGGGGCTCGACCGGTGGTGGCGCCGTCGCCCTCGCGACCGGCATGGGCCCGCTCGCCCAGGGCTCGGACCTCGGCGGGTCGCTGCGCCTGCCGGCCGCGTTCTGTGGGGTGGTCGGGCTCCGCCCGTCTCCGGGCCTCGTCCCCGTCTACCCGACCTCCCTCGGCTGGGACACCTACGCTGTCCAGGGCCCCATGGCGCGGACCGTGGCCGATCTCGCGCTGATGCTGTCCGTGATTGCCGGACCCGACCCCCGCGCCCCCATCTCCTACCCGGTCGACACCCGCGCGTTCCCCGCGGCCGTGCGACGGCCGAGCGTGCGCCGCCTCCGTGTGGCCTGGAGCCCGGACCTCGGCGTGACAGCGGTCGACGACGAGGTCAGGAGCATCGCCGAGGCGGCCACGAGAGTCTTCAGGCGACTCGGAGCGCGGGTCGACCACACCCACCCTGACTTCTCCGGGCTCCTGGAGATCGTCCTGGTCAGCCGGGGACTCAGGATGGTCGGGATGCATGCCGAAAAACTCCTGCATTGGAAGGATGTTATGCAGGAGAACCTCGTGAAGAACATCGAGTACGGCCTCCGGCTCACGCCTTCCGAGATCGGCCGGGCTGAGCGTCTTCGAACCGACCTCTGGCATCGGGTCCGCGAATTCCTCGGTCGCTACGACCTGATCCTCACGCCCACGGCGCCGGTGCCGCCCTTCCCCGTGGAGCTCACCTATCCCACGGAGATCAACGGAACGCCCGTCACGAACTACATCGAGTGGGTGCTCCTCACCTACGCCTTCACGGTGATCGGCGTGCCGGCGATCTCCATCCCCTGCGGCTTCACACGGGACGGCCTGCCCGTCGGGCTTCAGATCGCGGGACGCTGGCGCGAGGAGGCGACTGTTCTACGAGCGGCAGCCGCGTTCGAGCGGGCGGCGCCGTGGGCCCGCCTCCGCCCGCCCGAGGTCTCCGCGTAGGCGATTGAGCTCGTGCGAGGTTACGCCACCTGTCGGATATCGGTGGCCGCGTACAGGGTCTCGGGCGCTATATCGGCGCCATGGGCCCGCGGAGCCCGGGTTGAAAGTCAACCGGCTCCTATTGATGGAGCTAATCAGGAAGGTCCCTCGCCTTTCGCGAGGGTGTCGAGGAGGAACTGGCGGAGGCGGCGCCGCATCTCCTCCGGCATCTCGACGCGCCCCACCTGCTCGGTCAGTTCGCGCGTGCGCTTGTAGGTGGCGAGGTACGCCCGGCACGGCGCGCAGTCCGCGAGGTGGCGCTCGAGATCGGCGAGCATCTCGGGACCGCACTCACCCTCGAGGTAATCGGCGAGGATCGCGATCGTCTCCTGGCAGGTCATGACGCGGCCCGTGCCTCCCTGCCCCGGCCGGGACCGAGATGACGGGTGAGCCGCTCGCGCAACGCCATCCGCGCCCGGTGGAGCCGGGACTTCACGGACGCGACCGATTCCCCCAGCGCAGCGGCGGCCTCCTCGTTCGACAGCCCCTCGACGTCACGGAGCACCAGCACGACCCGGTGGCGGTCCGGCATTTCGTCGATCGCGCGGACGAGAAGCGCGCGGGTCTCCCGGGAGAGGAGCTGGGTCTCCGGCGTCTCCGACCAGTCGGCGAGCAGCAGCGACCGATCGCCCACGCGGTGGCCGTCAGGCTCGAAGGCCGGCAGGTACTCCTCGAGCGAGGTCTCGACCTCCGAGCGCTTGCCGCGGCGCTTGTTGAGCGCCGCGTTCGTCGCGATCCGGTATATCCAGCTCCCGAGGGCGGACCGGCCCTCGAAGGTGTCGCCCTTCCGGACGAGCGTCAGGAAGACGTCCTGCGCCACTTCCTCGGCGTCTGACTCGTTGCGGGTGATCCCGTAGGCGAGCCGGTAGATCCGGCTCCCGAAGTGCGCCATCAGCGCCTCGAGGGCCGCCGGGTCGCCACCCCGCAGCTGCTCGAGCAGCTTCCCCTCGGTGTCGCCGTCCACGCTGTCCCCCCGCGCGAGTCTAGGACTCCCGCGGGACGCTTGTCCAAGACAAACAGCAGCGGATGATGGACGAGCCGCTCCCACCAGGCGCCGGGCCAGCGCGTCTCGACGACGCGAAGCCCGCGCGACTCGAAGAGGGCCTGCCATTCGTCGGCGGTCCTGAAGCGTTCCGCGACCCCCATCCGACCGCAGTGCCTGAGGCCGTTCAGCCGCCCGTCGAGGAGCTCGAGCCAGAAGCGCTCCATGCGGCTCCGGTAGACCGACTCCATGACGATCAGCCGCCGCCGCGTCACACGCAGGGCTTCGCCGAGCACGGCCTCGGGCGCCGAGCAGTGGTGCAGGGTCAGGAGGATGAGCGTCGAGTCGAAGCCCCCGTCGGAGAAGGGCAGGCGCCAGCCGTCATAGGCGACGTACGGTCCAGGCGTCCGCGCGAAGACTCCCACGTCGGCGGAGCAGATGGACGCCGGGCGCAGCTCGCGCAGCGCCTCGGCCACGTACGCCTCGCCCGCGCCGAGATCGAGGACCCGCGGACCCAGGACGAACGGGGCCACGGCCCGCGCCTCGCGGCGCGCGTACCGGCGGAGGAAGACCTGGAGGAGGCGTGCGCCCGCCGACTCCCGTCTCATCGCCCGGCGGCGAGGTCGCGCGCCACCCCGGCAGCGCCGAGGAGCGGCGCTGCCGGATCGAGCGCCACGTGCACGGGAATGCGGGACATCAGCGTGGCGAACCGCCCCTTGTCGCGAAACGCCCGGACGAAGGTCTCCCCAGCGAGCTTCGCGCGGATCTTCGGCGCGATCCCGCCGGCCAGGATGACACCGCCGACCGCCAGCGCCTTCAGCGCGAGGTTCCCCGCCTCGGCGCCGTAAAGGGACACGAAGAGGTCGAGCGCCCCGGCGCAGAGGGGATCGCCGCCCGCAAGCCCGACTTCCGTGATGACGACGCCCGGGTCGCCGGCCGCGAGCCGCTCCCTGAGCCACGGCGGCTCGGCTGCCCGTCCGGTGTCCCGGAGAAAGCGGTAGACGTTGTGGAGGCCAGGCCCGGAGAGCACCCGTTCCCAACTCACGTGGCCCAGCTCGGCGGCGAGGAAGCGCAACAGCTCGATCTCGAGGTCCCCCCGCGGCGCGAAGTCCGCGTGGCCGCCCTCGGACGCGATGACGGCGTAGCGGACGCCGTCCCAGACGCAGATCGCCTCGCCGAGCCCCGTCCCCGCGGCGATCACCACCTTGTTCCCCGCGCGGGCCGGGCCTCGCTGGATCGTCTCGAGGTCGCTCGCCGGGAGGCCGAGGACCCCGAGGGCCCCCGCCTCGAGATCGTTCACGAGCTTGACCCGCCGGGCGGGAATCGCCTTCGCGAGGTGCCCCTCGTCCAGCTCCCACGGGAGATTGGTCGTGACGCAGCGGCCGTCCACGACCGGGCCGGCGACGCCGAAGCAGGCGGCTCCCACCTCGCCCGGGGCCTCGTCGTCGAGAAAGCGCCTGATCGCGGCCTCGAGGCTCCCGAACTCCCGGCTCGGCAGCGTGGCCCCTCTCAGGAGCCGCGGGCCCGCGGGCTCGTCCGCGAAGAGGCCGAGCGCCGTCTTGGTCCCGCCGACGTCGCCGGCGAGGATCATCATTACCACGGGACAGCCGGGTGACCCGGCTACTTGACGGTGCCGGCGTAGATGCCGATCACCGTCCGGAGGAACTTGAGGGCGTCGGGTTTCTTCCGCTGGAACGAGTTCCGGCCGATGATCGAGCCGAAACCGCCGCCGTCCCGGATCGCCCGGACCTCGTCGAACACGACCTCGTCGCGCTCGGCGGGGCCGCCGGAGAAGATCACGAGCCGCCGCCCGCTGAAGGTGGCCTGGACCACGTGGCGGACCCGCTCCGCCGGCGTCCCGATCGGGACTTGCTCCTTCTCGTACACCTTCCGCGCGGCCTCCTGCTCGATGTGCGCCGAGGGGAGCTTCACCTTGACGACGTGCGCGCCGAGCTGCGCGGCGATGTGCGCGGCGTAGGCCGTGACGTCGACCGCGGTCTCGCCGGCCTTCGAGAGCCCGGAGCCCCGGGGGTACGACCATACGACCACGATGAGGCCGAGTTGCTTCGCCTCCTCCGCGAGCGCGCGGAGCTGGCCGTACATGTCGAGCCGGTGCATCGAGCCCGGGTAGATCGTGAAGCCGACCCCGATGCAGCCCAGGCGCACGGCGTCCCGGACGCTGCCGGTCAGCGCCTGCGAGGGATCGCGCTCCTCGAGGAGCACGTCGTGGTCGTTCAGCTTGAGGATGAGCGGCACCGCTCCCGCGAACTCCCGCGCGCCCGCCTCGAGGAAGCCGAGCGGCGCCGCGTAGGCGCTGCATCCCGCCTCGATCGCGAGCTGGAAGTGGTAGTGCGGGTCGTACGCGGCGGGGTTCGGCGCGAAGCTCCGGGCCGGGCCGTGCTCGAATCCCTGATCGACCGGTAGGATGACGAGGCGCCCGGTCCCCGCGAGCACCCCGTGGCCGAGGAGGCGCGCCAGATTCGTCAGTGTCCCCGGGTTGTCGCTCCCGTACCAGCTCAGGATCTCTCTCGTCCGTTCCGTCATCGAAACCCTCCCGCGTCGGTCAGCGACGCCCGGCGATCGGCACCGCCGCCGGCGTCATCCCGACCGCGTGCGCTGGACCGCGTGCCCACCGAACGCGTTGCGGAGCGCCGCCAGGAGCTTGTCCGCGTAGCTCTCCGCCTGACGCGACCGGAAGCGGGTGAAGAGGGACGCGGTGATCGTCGGCGCGGGCACGTCCTTTTCGATCGCGTCGAGGATCGTCCAGCGCCCCTCGCCCGAGTCCTCGACGTACCCCTTGATGTCGGCGAGCTCCGGGTCCTTGTCGAGCGCGAGCTCCGTCAGCTCGAGGAGCCAGGAGCGGACGACGCTGCCCTGGTTCCAGAGGTGTGCGATCACCCGGAGGTCGAGACCGAAGTCGCTCTTGTGGAGCAGCTCGAAGCCCTCGGCGTAGGCCTGCATCATGCCGTACTCGATCCCGTTGTGGATCATCTTCACGTAGTGGCCGGCGCCGTGCCGGCCCATGTAGCCGTAGCCGTCGGCGGGCCCGAGCGTCTGGAAGACCGGGAGGAGCCGCTCGTAGATCCGCTTCTCCCCGCCCACCATGAGACAGTACCCGACCTTGAGGCCCCAGATGCCACCGCTCGTGCCGACGTCGAGGTAGTGGATGGACCGGGCCCCGAGCTCGGCGGCGCGGCGCGCGTCGTCCTTGTAGTACGAGTTCCCCCCATCGATGATCACGTCGTCCGGCTCGAGCAGCTCCGCCAGGACCTTGATGGTCCCGTCGGTCGGGGGCCCCGCCGGGACCATGACCCAGACGGCGCGCGGCCGCCCGAGCCGCTTGACCAGATCCTCGAGCGAGGCGGCGCCGACGGCGCCCCGGCCCTCGGACTCCTTCACCGCCTCCGCCGCGCGATCCCAGGTGACCACGCGATGGCGGTCGCGCTGGAGCCGGGCCACCATATTCATCCCCATCCGCCCGAGGCCGACGAACCCGAGCTCCATGGCCAGTCCTCCCTGGGGGCGCGCGGCCGGGGCCCGCGGCCCCGGCGTCACTCGCCGCTCTGCTGCAGGAGCTTCGCGACGAGGCCGGTCCAGCCCGTCTGGTGGCTGGCGCCGATCCCCGCGCCGTTGTCGCCGTGGAAGTACTCGTAGAACGGGATCAGGTCCCGCCAGTAGGGGTCGGTCTGGAACTTCTCGGCGCCCCCGTAGACGGGCCGGCGGCCGGCGCCGTCGCGCAGGAAGATCCGTGTCAGCCGTCGCGAGAGGTCGGCGCTCACCGCCCAGAGGTTCATCAGCCGGTCCGATCCCGCCGGGCACGGGACCTTCATGCTGTCGCCGTAGAAGTGGTGGAACTTCTGGAGCGACTCGATGAGCAGGTAGTTCACCGGGAACCAGACGGGCCCGCGCCAGTTGGAGTTCCCGCCGAAGAGGCCGCTCGAGGACTCGGCGGGCTCGTAGTCGACCCGGTGCTCCGTGCCATTGCTCGACAGCGCGTAGGGATGCGCGCGGTGGAACTGGGAGATCCCGCGGATCCCGTACGGCGAGAGGAACTCCGTCTCGTCGAGCATGAAGCGGAGCACGCGTGGCAGCTGGTCGCGGGTGGCGATCGAGAGGAGGCGTCGCATCCCGCCCTTCGGCTTCTCGATCATCGCGACGTGCTCGCGGAACTCCGGCCGGTTGTCGATGAACCACTGCATGCGCCGCTTGAACCCGGGCAGCAAGTCGACCAGCTCGGGCTCGAGCGTCTCGACCGCGAAGAGCGGGATCAGCCCGACCATCGAGCGCACCTTGAGCCGGCAGCGCGCGTCGTTCGGCAGGTGGAGCACGTCGTAGTAGAAGCCGTCCTCGTCGTCCCAGAGGTTGATGCCCTCGCCGCCGAGGTCGTGCATCGCGTGCGCGATGTACACGAAGTGCTCGAAGAACTTGCTGGCCAGGTCCTCGTACGCCTGGTTGTGGCGCGCCAGCTCCAGCGCGATGGCCAGCATGTTGAGACAGTACATGCCCATCCAGGAGGTCCCGTCCGACTGCTCGATGTAGCCGCCGGTCGGCAGGGGCGCCGAGCGGTCGAAGACACCGATGTTGTCGAGCCCGAGGAAGCCGCCCTGGAAGACGTTCTTGCCCTCCGTATCCTTCCGGTTCACCCACCAGGTGAAGTTCAGCAGGAGCTTCTGGAAGACGCGCTCCAGGAACTCGTGATCCGCCTTGCCCCGGATGCGCTTCTCGATCTTGTAGACGCGCAGCGCGGCCCAGGCGTGGACCGGCGGGTTCACGTCCCCGAAGGCCCACTCGTAGGCCGGGAGCTGGCCGTTCGGATGCATGTACCACTCGCGGAGGAACAGGATGAGCTGCGCTTTCGCGAAGTCCGGATCGACGAGGGCGAGCGGGATCGTGTGGAAGGCGAGGTCCCAGGCGGCGAACCAGGGATACTCCCACTTGTCGGGCATCGAGATGACGTCCTCGTTGTAGAGGTGCGTCCACTCGCGGTTCCGCCCGCGGAGACGGTCGGCGGGAGGCGGCGGCTGCGTCCCGTCCCCCTGGAGCCACCGCTTGACGTCGTAGTGGTAGAACTGCTTGCTCCAGAGGAGCCCGGCCAGCGCCTGGCGCATCACCCGCTTGCCGTCGTCCGACAGCGTCTTCGGCGTGACCGTCGCGTAGAACTCGTCCGCCTCCTGGACGCGCTGGGCGAGGATCCGGTGGAACTCCTTGCCGAACGGGTCGCCGGCCGGCCGGGTGTCCGTGAGCCGGAGGTGCAGGGTGACCGATTCCCCCGCGCCCAGCGTGAGCCGGCGATGCGCGGCCACCTTCGTTCCCACCCGGGCCGGGTTGACCGCCTCCGATCGGCCGTGGACGACGCAGTCGTGGATGCCGTCCTTCACGAAGGGCGTCGGGTTCGGCACGCCGTAGAGCCGCAGCGTGTTGGTCTCGTTCTCCGTGAACAGGAGGTCGGGCGACCCCTCGCAGACGAGCCAGCGGCGCCCGAGCGACGCCTCCTCCGCCGCCACCACCGAGTAGCTGCCGACCGAGCCGGAGGCGGCGAGCCGCGGCCGCGCCCGTCCCTGGTCCCTGGCCCAGGTGTTTCGGAACCAGAGCGTGGGCAGGAGGTGCAGCTCGGCCGGCTCGGGACCCCGGTTCGTCGCGGTGATGAGGATCAGGATGTCGTCCGTCGTCGCCTTGGCGTACTCGACGAGCACCTCGAAGTACCGGTCCCCGTCGAAGACCCCCGTGTCGATCAGCTCGTACTCGGGCGCGTGCCGGCCCCGGCGGCGATTCTCCTCGAGCAGCTCGGCGTAGGGAAAGGCGGCCTGCGGGTACTTGTAGAGGTACCGCATGTAGGAGTGGGTGGGGGTCGAGTCGAGGTAGAAGTAGTACTCCTTCACGTCCTCGCCGTGGTTCCCCTCGCTCCCGGTGAGGCCGAAGGGCCGCTCCTTCAGGATCGGATCGCGCCCGTTCCACAGGGCCAGGGCGAAGCAGAGTCGCTGGTGGTTGTCGGAGATCCCTCCGAGGCCGTCCTCCCCCCACCGGTACGCCCTGGACCTCGCATGGTCGTGCGGGAAGTAGTCCCACGCGGTGCCCCCGGGGCTGTAGTCCTCGCGGACGGTGCCCCACTGCCGCTCCGAGAGATAGGGCCCCCAGCGCCGCCAGTGGGCGGCGCGCTCGCGCGCCTCGCTGAGCCTCAGCTCCTCGTGTGTCATCGCCTGTCGATCCCCCCTCCCCTAGGACACCGCCCGTTCCGAGGGCGGTTCGGCGCCTGGCCCGGGGGACATCGCCCCCGAGTGTCGCGCGTTCGCCCGGATTAGGGAAGGGCCGAGCGCCGCCCCGACGGCCACGGGCTCCCCGGCCACCGGTCTGCGGGTCCGCGCCAGCGCTCGGCGTAACGCTGCGTGTCGAGCCCGAGCGTGTAGAGCGCGAGCAGCCAGACGATGAAGAAGAACGTGCGCCAGGGGCCACGGGCGAGGAACCGCCGACCGGAGGTGAGGAGCGGGACGCGGATCAGCACCGTCCGTCCCCGTCGTCGGAGCCGCTGGCTCAGGTCGAGGTCCTCGAGGATCGCGAGATCACGGTACCCGCCGAGCTCCCGGAAGACCGCGGCGCGGACGAAGAGGCCCTGATCGCCGTAGTAGTTCCGGGTGAGCCGGTACCGGATCCGGTTGATCCAGGTGATCGCGCGGAGGCTCCAGCCCGGCTCGGCGAAGAGGTGCTCGAAGGCGCCGCCCACGACCCGCGCATCCCGGAGCGCCTCCTCGATGCGCCGCACGGCGTCGACGGGCGGGAGCGAGTCGGCGTGGACGAAGAAGAACGTCGCGCCCGTCGCGGCCGCGGCGCCCGCGTTCATGAGGGCGGCGCGGGTGGCGCCGGGGGGCCAGAGGAGGCGGGCGCGGCCAGCCACGGCGCGCTCGGTGCCCTCCCGGTCTCCCGAGGCCGCGACGATCAGCTCGACGGCCTCCCCTCCCGGGAGCCCGCGCAGGCGGTCGAGCGTGAGCCCGAGGGCCGCGGCGTCGTTCCGCGCGGGAACGATGACCGACAGCGGAGCCGTCAGCGCGCGCTCACTCGGGCTCGCAGACCTCATGGTGGTCGTGGCCGAAGATCTTGAGCAACCGCTCGCCGTGGCTCGGGTGGATCGAGAGCTGGCTCGCCAGGAGATCGGCGGCGGCGCCGGTGCGGATCGCCAGCGCCGCGAGCTGGATGAGCTCAGCGGCCGCGTACGAGACCATCTGGACGCCGAGCACCTTCTCCGACGCCCCGTCGAAGACCAGCTTGAGATAGCCCGCGTCCTCGCCCGTGGCCCGCCCGTTCGACGCGCCGCGCATGTCGTGGGTGGCGACGTGGCACCTGACCCCGCGACGAACCGCCTCCCGGTGGGCCAGGCCGACGCGCCCGACCTCGGGGGTCGTGAAGATCGTCTGGGGGACGACACTGTAATCCGCCGCCTCGACGTCGCCGAGGAGCGCGTTCCGCGCGGCGAGCTTCCCCTCGTACGCGGCGGTCGGCGTGAGCTGCTGGTTGCCGGCCGCGTCGCCCGCCGCGTAGATGTGGGGGATCGAGGTCTTGAGATGCGCGTCGACCCTGAGGCCGAGCCTCCCCATCGCGAGCGGGAGGACGTCCGCGTGGAGACGCCGCGCGTCGAAGCGCCGCCCGACCGCGACACAGACCTGGTCGGCCGTGACTGCCATCGGCTTCCCGTCCGCCGCCAGATGGGTGGTGACGCGCCCCGGCCCTCCGGAGAACCGCTCGACCCTGGCACCCAGGAGGAACGTGACGCCCCGGGACTCGAGGATCCGCCGAAGATAGGCGGCGACGTCGGCGTCGAGCGCGGGGAGGATCTCCGGCTCGCGTCCGACGACGGTCACGCGGGCGCCGAGGTCGGCGAAGGCGCCCGCCATCTCGAGGCCGATGACCCCCGCGCCAACCAGCGTCAGGCTCTCGGGGAAGCGCGGGAGGAAGAGGACCTCGTCCGAGGTGATCGTCAGCTCGCGTCCGGACACCTCCGGCACGACGGGCTCGGAGCCCGCGGCGACCACGATCCGCTCGCCCTCGATCCGCTCCCCGCCGGCCGCGAGCGTGTGGGCGTCGACGAAGCGGGCCTCGGCGAGATAGACCCTGGCGCCGCTCGCGTCGAACGCGTGCGGGGAAGGCTGGAGCTGACGGACGATCGCGTGCTGGCGCGCGACCACCGCGTCCCAGTCGAGCGTGACCGGGCCCGTCCGCGTGCCGAACGCGGGGGCGCCCTTCACGAGCTGGTGGATCCGCGCAGACCTTACCAAGGTCTTCTTCGGTATTCACCCCCGGTGGATGCAGGCGCCGCCGAGCGGGCCGGGGTCGACGAGCGCGACGCTCGCCCCGAGCTTCGTCCCTTGCTTGAGCGCGTTGATCCCCGCCGCGCCCCCGCCGATCACGAGCAGGTCGTACCGGGCCATGTGGGGCATCCTCACGTGAGCCGCAGCAGGAGGTCGCCGAGCCGGGTCCGCGCGCTGCCGGCGCCCGAGAGCCGGCCGGCGAGGAGCTGATCGATCCCGAGCACCCGTCCCGAGCGGCTCTGCGCGAAGACGAGCTGGGGCGCGATCAGGAGGGGCCAGATCCAGTACCACTCGCCGGGCACCGAGTAGGCGCCGAGGGCGATGTTCACCTGCCAGAGCGCCCCGCCGAGGCCGCCCGCCACGGTGAAGAGCCCGAGCAGGAGGGAGAGCCCGAGCGCCAGCTCGGTGAGGAACGTCAGGTAGCCGAAGAGGTCGAAGTTGGGGATGACGACCTGCTCGAGGAAGGCCCCGTAGAGGCCGAAGGTCGGATGCTTCACCTCCTGCCCGAGCCACCCGTAGAGCCAGCCGAACCGGTGACCCTCGTGGACGATCCAGGGAGCCTTCTGGAGCGCCATGTCGAGATAGAGCAGGCCGAACATCATCCGGAACAGTGCCAGGCCGAGTCCAGGGACTTGCCGGCTCATCGTGCCCTCCCGCGCTTTGCGCGCCCGCGGGCGCCGGTGATCTCGTGCCAGGCGTGGAGCGTCTCGGCGACGCTCCACGCCTGCGCGATGCACCCGCGCGGCGTGAACGGAGGATCCCCGTCGAAGATCTCGGCGATGCTGCCGAGCCCGTAGTCGCCGAGGTGGTGCGCCATCGGCTCGAGGAGCGCCCGCGCCGCGTCGCGGTCGCGGTGGACGCGCAGGTGGGCCCGCGCGAGGGGGCCGAGGAGCCATCCCCACACCGTCCCCCGATGATACGCGCCGTCACGCTCCCAGGGTCCGCCCTCGTAGCGTCCCCGGTACTCGGGGTGCCCGGGCGCCAGGCTCCGGAGCCCGAACGAGGTCAGGAGATGGAGCGCGCACGCGTCGACCACCCGTCGCTGGCGCTCCTCGGAGAGCGGGCTCTCGGGAAGCGCCACGGCGAAGACCTGGTTCGGACGGAGCGCCGGGTCGGCGCCCTCGGGACCGTCGAGCACGTCGTAGCAGTAGCCCGCGGCCTCGTTCCAGAACCGCGCGAACCCGCCGCGCGCCCCGGCCGCCAGCTCCTCCCACGGCCCGGCCGGCCTTCCGAGGCGCCGGGAGAACGCGGCCAGCGCGCGGAGGGCGTGATACCAGAGGGCGTTGATCTCGACCGGCTTCCCCGTCCGCGGCGTGACCACCCAGTCCCCGACCTTGGCGTCCATCCACGTGAGCTGGACGCCCGGCTCGCCCGCGCGGAGCAGGCCGTCCCTCGGGTCCACGACGATGCCGTAGCGCGTCCCCTTGCGGTACCAGGCGACGATCTACTCGAGCACCGGGTGGAGAGACCGGAGCAGCGCATCGTCACCCGTCGCCGCATGGTACGCACGGACCGCCTCGAAATACCAGAGCGCCGCGTCCACCGTATTGTACTCGGGCGCCTCCCCCGCGTCGGGAAACCGGTTGGGCAGCATCCCCCGGTCGACGAAGCGCGCGAACGTGGTGAGCACCCGGCGCGCGACGTCGGCGCGCCCGGTGGAGAGCAGGAGGCCCGGGAGGCCGATCATCGTGTCGCGCCCCCAGTCCCCGAACCAATGGTAGCCCGCGATGACCGACATCCCGTCGGGCTCACCCTCGATCGCGCGCCGCACCACGAACTGGTCCGCGGCGAGCACGAGCCGGGCGATCCATGGCGGCGCCTGGCGCGTCTCCGGGCGGGCCCGCCGCCAGGCCGCGAGGACGCGCGCCTCGTGCCGGCGGCGATCGGCGAGGGCCTGCTCGCCGTCGAGCCCGGGCGCGTCCTCCGTCGACGCGACGAGCGTCAGCGCCTCGCCAGGCGCGAGGCGCGCCCGGAAGGCCCCGGCGCGCAGGTGATCCTCCCGGGCGTCGAGCCCACGCTCGACCTCGCGGCTCAGGAGGAAGCCCGCGTACCAGGTGTGGCCCGCCTCGACCTCGGCCCCGGGCGCCTTGAGGACGCACGGCCGGGCGCCCTCGAAGGCGACGACGCGGAGCCCTCCGGGGACCGCCGTGACCTCCATCGCCCAGCCCTCGCCTCGCGTGCTGCCGTGATAGTCGCGATAGTTGACGAGCGGGTGGACCTCGAGCGCGAGCGGTCGGGCGCCGCGGACGAGCCGGTACTGGACGTAGGTCGTGTTGGCGCCCTGCGCCATCCAGACGCGCTTCTCGAGGAGCGCGTCCGCGATCGCGTACGTCCACACCGGAGTCGTCCCCTCGAGCCGGAACCGCTCGATCTCCCGGTAGCCGTGGGGATCCACGGTGCCGTCCGCCCAGCGGTTGGTCGAGAGCAGATACCGCCGGCCGGCGTACTCCACGCTCTCCTCGAGCTTCGCGAGGACGAGCGTGCGGCCGAGCGGCGGCTTGAGCGCGGCGACCAGGAGACCGTGGTAGCGGCGCGTGAGGAGGCCCGCGACGGTGCCCGACGCGTACCCGCCGATCCCGTTGGTGCAGAGCCACTCGCGGGACTCGGCGGTCGGGAGGTCGCCCGCGACCTCGCGGCCGACGTCCAGGCTCACGGCCGCAGCCTAGCCTCCACGCGCGAACTCGGGATAGAGGGTCATGCCGCCGTCGACGAAGAGGGTGTGGCCATGGACGTAGTCGGAGTCGTCCGAGGCGAGCCACACGGCGGCCTTCCCGACGTCCTCGGGCAGCCCGATCCGCCCGTAGGGGATGAGCCCGAGGAGGCTCACGAGCGCCTCGGGCGTCTCCCACGCCGCGCGGTTGATCGGCGTCTGGATGGCCCCCGGCGCGATCGAGTTGACCCGGATGCGGTGCGGCGCCAGCTCCTGGGCCAGGGACTGCATGAAGAGCCTCACGCCGCCCTTCGACGCCGCGTAGTTGACGTGACCCGCCCACGGGATCAGCTCGTGGACCGACGACATGCAGATGATCTTGCCCGCGGCGTGCGAGACTTCGGGGCGGATGCCCCGGCGGATCATCTCGCGGGCCGCCTCGCGGGCGCAGAGGAACATCCCGGTCAGGTTCACCCGGAGCACCAGATCCCAGTCCGCGAGCGTCATCGTCGTGAGCGGCGCGTCCCGCTGGAGGCCGGCGTTACAGACGAGGATGTCGATGGTCCCCCAGGCGGAGAGCATCTTCTCGAACATCGCCCGCACCTCGTCCTCCCGGCCGACGTCGGCGCGGAGCGCCATCGCCGCGACGCGCGAGGCCTCGAGATCCCGGACGACCCGCGCCGCGGCGTCGGGCGCGCTCACGTAGTTGACCACGACGTCCGCGCCCGCGGCCGCGAGCGCCCGGGCCACGCCCTCGCCAATTCCGGAATTCGCGCCCGTGACCAGCGCCTTCTGCCCCGTCAAGGGTCGATGATCCATGTCCTCGCTCCTCCTACCTGGCGGAAGCTCCGGCTCCTTGGACACCGCAGGGGGACTCGACGGTTCGTCGGGGATGCTAGAGCCGGGTCCGGAGGACGGTCACGAGACGTCCCGCGCGGCCCGCAGCGCGGTGGCGAGGAACGCGTAGCCTGCGCGGACACTGCCCCCGAGGGTACCCGACACCTTCGAGCGGCCCCCCTGGCGCGGCGCGTGCGACACCGGGACCTCGACGATCCGCGCGCCGAGCGCCGCAGCCTTCACGACCATCTCCACCGGCCAGCCGAAGGCGCGGTCGCGCATGCGGAGCCGCCGCAGCAGGTCGACGCGGATCGCGCGGAAGGGACCGATGTCGGCGAGACGCACCCCGTAGCGCCGCGAGACCAGGGCGGCCACGAGCCAGGTCCCGAGCGAGGCGTGGAGCGGGTGGTCGCCGGCGAACTGGCGCGCGCCCAGCACCAGGTCCGCCTCGCCTCTCCGGAGCGGCTCGAGCACGCGGGGGAGCTCCTCGGGGTGCTGGCTCCCGTCGCCGTCGAGAAAGGCGGCGACGTCGACATCGGGCGCGAGCGCCCTGACCCCGGCCCAGCAGGCCGCGCCGTAGCCCCGGCGGCGCTCGCTGACGACGCGGGCGCCACGACCCGCGGCGACCGCGGCCGTCGCGTCGGTCGAGCCGTTGTCCGCGACGATCACCTCGGAGACGGCGTCCCGCGGCACGCGGCCGAGGAGCCCGCCGATCACCTCGGCCTCGTCCAGCGCGGGAATGATGAGGGTGACCTTCACCGCCCGGCTCGTGCCTCGAGGAGCGCCATCGGCCTTCTCACGCCTGGGACACGGGATCGACGCGCCGCGGTTCCGGCTGGCGGATGAGATCGAGCCGCCGGAGGAGCGCCCAGGCGGCGCCGAGTGCCAGCGGGGCGAACTCGAGGGCCCGCGCCCAGAGGGGAAGGGACCACGGCTCGCTCAGGTAAAAGGTGTAGGCGAGAGCGACCGTGCCGGTGAAGGCGATCCACGGAAGTGACGGGTACATGGCGAGGAACGGCACCAGCCACAGACCATACCACGGGAAGATGTTCGGGCTCAGGATCACGAATCCTGCGATCACGCAGAAGGCGCGCCGCTCGACGGGCGCCTGCCGCCACCGCCACGTCGCCCAGCCGACCCAGAGGAGGACGGCCGCGAGCGTGAGCGCGGGCTCGCCGAGGAGCGCGCGGGCGAGACCGGGGTTGAACCACTCCTCGGAGAGGTACCGCGGCAGCGACCCGAGGGCGTCCACGCCGAGCGCCCCGACCGGCGCGTAGCCGGCGAGGACGACGAGTGCCCAGACGAGGGCGGCCCGGAGGCTCCTGCGACCGAGGAGCAGCGGGAGGAGGACCGCCGGGTAGAGCTTCACGAGCGTCCCGACCCCAAGGAGGGCCGCGGCAAGGACACGCCGCCGGGATGCCTCGGCCAGGAGGGCGCCCACCACGGCGAGGGCCGCGAGCCCGTCGAGGTGGCCGCTCCCCCACACCTCGACGAGCACCAGCGGGTTCCAGGCGTAGACGGTGGCCCGCGTCGCGGGCACGCCCATCCGGCGGAGCAGCACGAGGAGCGCCGCGAGCGTCAGGAGCTCGGCCGCCCCGACGGCCGCCTTCATCGCCAGCACGCTGTCGGGGACGAGGGCGTACACGGCCCGGAAGAACGCCTGGGCGCCCGGGGGATAGATGGTGCGCCACGTCGGATGGTTGAGCCGGGCATAGATCGTCGCGTCCCGCAGCCCCTCGAGCTCGGGCGCCGACGGCGGATACGCGTAGACGCTCACCCCCGCGCTCGCGACCCGCGCGTCCCACACGTACCGGTAGGCGTCCGTCGAGAGGGTCGGCGACGCCGGGAGGAGGACCCCGCGGGCGGTCGCCGCGACCAGGAGCACCACGGGCAGGGCTCGCCGCGCCGGGACGCGCGCGACGGCCGCGAGCCCGGCCCCGTAGCAGGCGAAGGCGAGGGAGAAGAGGGCGAGGAAGGTGCCCGACTCCCACACGAGGTTCGGAAGGCGCGCGAGGAGCGCGCAGGCGCCGACGATGCCGGCGCCCGCGGCGAGCAGGACGACCAGAGGCATCTTCAGGGTGTGCGGCCGCCCCCGCTCGCGGCGCTCCCGGCCCGCGTCACCCAGTAGTGATCGGGGCGGCGCGCGACGCGCTCCGCCAGGAGCCGCTCGGCCCGCTCGACGTCGCCGGCCCGGAAGCACGCCTCGAGGAGCGTGTCGTGGAACACGTCGCGCTGGGCACGGCTGCCGCCGAGCTCCTTGACACGGGCGCGCAGCGGCGCGATCCGCTGGATCGTCCGGCGGTAATCGCGCTGGGCAAAGGCGTGGATCCCCTCGACCAGCGGCACCAGCACCTCGCCGGTGAGGCCCGTCCGGTCCTTCGGGCTCCGCTCGCGGAGCATCCCGAGCTGCTTGTCCGCCGTGGCCCAGTCCCCGCCGGCGGCGAGGGCCATCGCGAGGTGGGCGGCGTGGAAGAGGAGGCCCTGGCGATCGAGCCGCTCGGCGGCGATCGCCATGAACGGGCGCCAGCGGTCGGTCACGTCCCGGCCGTAGAGCTCGAGCCGCCAGAGAAGCGAGATCGAGTCGTGCAGGTCCCCCGCGACCGACGAGGGCGCGCGCTCGAAGACGGTGCGGCCGAGGTGGGACGCGCGCTCGTAGTCCCCGCGCCCCAGATGCATCAGGATCAGGTGCCAGAGGAGGTGGTTCCTGAACCAGCCGAGGTTCGTGCACGGATGGATCGCGGGCGGAAGCCGCGTGATGCCCGTCTCGAACGCCGCCATCTCGTAGAGGGCGTGGGCGAGCGCGTGGATGGCCCAGGCGTCGAGCGGATTCCTGACGATCGCCGCCTGGGCGATCCTCACCGCCTCGTCGCAGCGGCCCGCCTGCTCGAGCGCGAAGGCGTGGAGACCCAGCATGAAGGAGCTGCCCGGATGGTGCCGGCTCAGCGCGCGGGAGAGGTCGAGCATCTCGGGGAACTTGCCCTGCCAGAACCAGATGAAGTAGAGCCGCTGGAAGACGACGAGGTCGCGGGGGAAGTCGGCGAGGTGCCGCGTCATCGCCGGCTCGGCGTCGCGCGTCTTGCCCTCGACGAGGAGCGCCAGCGCCTCGACGTGGCGGCGCTCGCGCTCGGTCTGCGCGGCGACGGCGGCGCGCGCCACGCTCGCCGCCTCGCGCGCCTCGGCGAAGCGCTCGTCGAGGAAGAGACAGACGGCGGCGCCCGCGTGAGCCAGCGCGAGCCCCGGGTCCGCCGCGGCGGCGGCGCGGAAGCGATCGAGGGCGCGCGCGTCCCAGCCGAGGAGGCCTTCGACCGCCTGGTCGTACCCCGCGAGGGCGTCCGGCGACGCCGTGGTGACCGGCAGGCCGTAGGCGTCGAGCGGCATCGCCGGAATGCTAGCAGACCCCGCCCGGGTCGGCGAGAAGCGCGCGGAGAAACTCGAGGGCGCGCCGCTCGGCCCACGACCTCGAGCGCCACGGCCAGCGCCCTTCGAGGAACCCCGCGTGGCCGCCGTGGGCCGGGAACTCTGCCCGCACGCCGGAGGGCAGCCGGCCAGGGTCCGGCAGCGTCTCCGGCGGCACGAACGGATCGTCGAGCGCGTTCAGGAGGAGCGTGGGCCGCCGGATCCGGGCGACGTAGGGACCGCTGCTCGCCCGCCTCCAGTAATCGGCCTCGTCGGCGAAGCCGTGGAGCGGGGCGGTGACAGCGCGGTCGTACTCGGCGAAGGTCCGCGCGCGCGCCGCCGCGCGCAGGTCGACGAACGCGCCGTGACTCCGCGCCTTGGCGCGCACCTTCCGCCGGAGCGTCCGCATGAAGTTCGCGGTGTAGAGCGCGCGGCGGAGGCCACGGTCGAGCGCCCGTGCGCAGGCGGCGAGGTCGAACGGCGTGGAGATCGCCACGGCGCCCCGGAGCTGCCCGGGCACGTCGAGGTGGCGCTCGCCGAGCCACTTGAGCAGCACGTTGCCGCCGAGCGAGACCCCGACCGCGCCGAGCCGCAGATCGGGCTCGCGCCCCGCGAGGAGCTGGACGATCGCGTCGAGGTCGCCGGTGTCCCCCGAGTGGTAGAAGCGCGGCAGCCGGTTCAGCTCGCCGCTGCACGAGCGGAAGTTCAGGACGACCCCGCGCCAGCCGTCGGCCCGCGCCTCGCGGAGGAGACCCCTGACGTAGTGGGAGCCCGACGAGCCCTCGAGCCCGTGGAGGACCAGGAGGAGGGGCGCGCCCGTCGGGCCGGGGGCCCAGTCGAGGTCGACGAAGTCGCCGTCGCCCGTCGGCACGCGCTCGCGCCGGAGGGCCACGGGGTGCCGGCGAACGAGCGGGCCCCAGATCGTCTGGAGGTGCCCGTTCCTGCCCCACCAGGGGGGCGCGAACACCGGGGGCAGGGGGCGCTAGTCCTGCCCCTGGAGGATCAGCTTCACGACCTCCGGCGCGATCTCACGGGCGCGCTGATCCAGCTCCGCCTCGGTGAGGTTCGCGATCGGGTGCGCCGCGAGGAGAAACTTGTAGTACGGCAGGCCCCACTGCTCCGCCATGGCGCGGCCGGTCACCTCGAAGACGTCCGTCACGATGGACGCGGAGGGCACGCCCGCCTTCTCCAGCAGGATTCCGTCGAGCACACTGCCCGACGAGCAGGACCCTCAGTCTCCGATTCCCGCGACCATGACGTCCGAGGTCGCGCGCACCTCCTCGATGATCTCCCGGTGCGCCGGCACGCTCGAGTTGTGCTTCCGCCACATCCGCGTCTCGCGGGCGCCGTACTCGGCGACGAGGAGGTCGCCGATCTTCTGAAGCAGCCGGTCAGAGTTGAACTTCGTGTTCTCGATCAGCGCGACCCGCTTGCCTTCGAGCGAGGCCGGGCGAGGAACCCACGCGACGGTCCGCGTGGTCGCCTCCGTGGTGGGATCGAGCAGCTCGGTCATCGCTTGACCTCCTTCGACCCGTTGAAGGGTCGGCTCGGCGATCGGATCGCCTCACCTCCGATGGCCACGGTCACGGCCTGGGACGCCCGCTTGCTGCCCCAGCCGGGCACGTACGCGGAGAATGCTCCCGCGCGGCCCCCGGCCGCCACGACGAGGATATCATCGGACGACGCAACGAGTGGCCGCATGAGCGCCTCGTCGCCCGGCCGCAGCTCGCCGGCCATCCGCTGGGTCCGCTTGAGATGCGCGTGGGAGTTGTGCGTGTGCTCGAAGACGAAGCGCCGGACGTCGGCCTTCGTCCACCCGTCGCGGGCAATCGTCCGCATGTGCTCGCCCGCGATGATGAGCAGGTACTGCGTCTGCCCCATGACGTTCCCGGAAATGCGCATGTCGTCGGCGAGCGTCGTGAGGACCCCCTCCGCCGTGTTCGAGAGCTGGTTGTAGAACTGGTGCGGCGCCTCCGCCGCCATCACGGTGACCGCGCTCTCCGCGGGACGGAAGCCGCGCTCGACGTGGAGCGGCGGCCACGGGCTCTCCGCCTCGTTCTCGGCGATCACGTAGGAGAGCTTTCCGGGGTGCCCGAGCGTGCCGCGGTCGAGGGTGCCCGGCCGCGAGCCACAGACGTTCCGCATGACCAGGCGCACGGCGCGGCCGATGGTCGCGTTGGCCCGCCACCCGGGGCCGAAGAGGTTGTCGCCCGCGTTCACGTCCAGCTCCCGGGCGATCGGGCCGTTCACGACGATGAGGACGCCCGCGCCCGCGGTGGACGTGCCCGGTCCGTGGTAGCTCCAGCGGGGGTCGCCGATCGCCTCGATCGCCGCGACGACGACGGGCATGTACTCGGGCCGGCAGCCGGCCATCACGGCGTTGATCGCGACCTTCTCGGCCGTGATCGAGACGGCGCGGTGCTCGATGTACGCGACTTCCCTCGCCGGATCGAGACCCGCCCCGTCCAGCATCGCCCGCACCCGCGCCTCGGTGGGCGGGATCACCGGCAGGCCGTCGGTCCACCCCTTCTCGAAGCAGACCTCCATGGCCTCCGCGATGTCCTCGACCCCGTGCCGCACGGACGTGAGCGTCTCCGCCATGAGAACCTCCTCGGGTACGGCGGTCACGCTACCACCGCCCGCCGGCGCGGCGCAAGCGGTCAGCTCTCGACGGGCACGGTGACCGAGCGGGTCGAGCCGAAGGTCGGGACGAAGGCGGAGTGCTTGCCGGGGCCGCCGGCGACGACCACCATCACGTCGTCGGGGCTCGCGGCCAGGGCGATCCGCTCGTCGGGCGGCCGGTCGCGGAAGCGCGCCGGGTCGATCGTCGCGAAGCGCGCCAGGTTCTCCGCGCCGAAGGCCGCGGCCGGCACGCGCGCCCGCTCCCAGAAGGCCCGCCGCAGATCGTCCTTCGACCAGCCGGACGCCGCGATGGTCTGCGCGTGCTCGGGGCCGAGCAGGAGGAGGGGCTCGCCCCCGAGGTAGACGTTGTTGTTGCCGGGCGTCGCCGCGGTTCCGGCCAGCGCCGCGAGGAGCCCCTCGGCGGTGGTCGAGCCGTGATCGTTCACGTTGTGCGGCGCCTCCGACGCGCACACGGTCACGCAGCTCACGCCCGCCGCGAATCCCCGGTCCACGTGGAGGGGCGGCCACGGCGACGCCTCCTCGTTCTCGCCGAGGCAGTAGGTGAACTTCCCGGGATAGCCGAGGGTCGCGCGGTCGAGGTGCCCGGCGCGCGCCCCGCCCACGTTCTGGAGGGTGAGCCTCACGCTCCGGCCGATCACCGCGTTGGCGCGGTACCCCGGTCCGAGCGCGCCGGCCCCCGCGCCGATCCCGAGCCGTGCCCGGATGGGCCCGTTCACGACGACGAGGGGCGTGCAGGGATGCGTGGTCGTCTGCACGGCCTCGAGGTTGAAGCGCGGCTCGGCCAGGGCCCGGAGCGCGGCCAGGATCACGGGCAGGTGCTCGGGACCAGCGCCCGCGAGCGCCGCGTTGACCACGATCACCTCGAGCGTCGCGCGCCCGAACCGCGGCGCCAGGGTCGCGACGACCTCGCCGGGCAGCCCGGGAGTCCCCGCGAGGAGCCGGACGACGCGCTCCGGCGTGGGCGGGAGGACGGGAAGCCCGTCGCCCCACCCCTCGGCCATCGCGAACGCCTGGAACTCGTCGAGGTCGTCGGGGGCGGCGAGCGTCGCCGCGGAGGCCGGCCGGGGAGAGGGCGGGGGCGCGGGATCACTCGTCAGCGCCCGGATCACCGCGTCGGCGACCGACTCAGCCTTGGCGCGCACCACGGCGGGGTCGAGGCCGCCGATCGGGTGGGGCACCGTGACGCGCGCCAGGTGCGGCACCCCGAGCGCCGCGGCCGCCTCGTCGGCGAGCGACCGGAAGGCGTCGGTGCCGAGGACGACCACCGGCACGCCCCGCCCCTCGAGCGCCGCCGCGTCGTGGATACTCCACGACGTGCAGGACCCTCAGTCGGCCGAGCCGGTCAGGACCACGTCCGACGCGCGCGCCACCTCGTCGATCACGGACGCGGGGCGCGAGGAGCCCGGCTTCCGCCACCACCGGACGGCGCCGGCGCCCGCGCGCTCGGCCAGGATTTCGGCCGTCCGACCGAGGAGCGCGTCGGCGTTGGGCTTGGAATTATCGAGTATCCCGATCGTGAGCCCGCGGAGGCTCGACCGCCGTCGCGCGAGCGGCCTGACCTCTCGGGGCGCCAGGCCGAGGGGGCTCAGGACGTTCATGGCTTCCACTCCTCCCGGAGGATTCCCATCGTGATCGCGTCCCAGTAGCGTCCCTCCTGGTACCGGTCCTGACGCAGCACCCCCTCGCGCTTGAAGCCCACCTTCTCGTACACGTGGATCGCGCGCGGGTTGTTCTCGTAGACGTGGAGCCACACCCGGTTCAAGTTCAGGGTCCCGAAGGCGTAGCCCACCAGGAGGCCCGTCGCCTCGGTGCCGTAGCCCTTGTTCCACTCGTTCTTGTCGCCGATGACGATGCCGAAGGCGGCATGGTGGTTCCGGAAGTCGATCCGGTGGAGGCCGGTCGCCCCGATCAGCCGGTCGGTCTGCCGGGCGACGATGCCCAGCGCGAGGTCGTGCTCGCTCTTGACGAGGGACTGGATGAACTCCTCCTCGGCCTCGAGCGTCATGGGCCGGTAGCGGTTCAGCGTCCGGTTGACCTCGGCGTCGTTGATCCACGGGACGAAGAGCGCGGCGTCCTCGCGCTCGAGGGGACGCAGGTAGATCTTCGTCCCGATCAGAAATGGGTTCCGCATGACCCTCTCCCCCGGCGGCTCACCCTGCCCCGTATGCCGTGCCGGTCTCGCGGGTGAAGACCCCGAAGCCGAACGCGAGCGCCTGGACCCCGGCCGCGACCAGAAACGCGGCGCTGAAGCTGCCCGTCACGTCCAGCACGCGCCCGAGCACGATCGGCAGGACCATCCCGCCCACGAAGCACGAGGTGTTGGTCACGCCGGAAGCGGTTCCGGCCAGCTCCCGCGGGAACATCTCCACGATCATGACGAACGGGAGGATCATCCCGCCGACGAGCAGCCCCGTGCCGAGCGCCGCAACGACCGCGCCCGCCGCGCCCAGCCCCGGCACGACCACGGCGAACGCCACGCACCCGGCGACGCTCATGGCCTGGCTCCCGAGATAGAGGGCCTTCCGGCGGCCCAGCCGATCGCTCAGGAGCCCGGCGAGCGGCCACGACACGATCGTGCCCGCGGTGATGAGGCTCGTCACGAACCCGGCGTACGGCTGGGAGAGGCCGAGTTGCGTCACGAGGAACGCCGGGAGGAAGGTGATGAAGCTGAAGTAGCCGCCGTACGCGAAGAGCACGCTCAGGTTGAAGGGCCAGAGGGCGCGCGTCGACAGAACCCGGCGGAGGCTGCCACGCCCCGCGCCCTCCGGCGGCGCCTCCCGCGGCCCAGGGCGCAGACCCAGTACCACGATGATCAGGGTGAAGAGCGCGGCGACGGCGGTCGAGCCGTACGCCCACCGCCAGCCCCAGAGCGCGGCGAGCCACGGGACGAGCACGAGCCCGAGGGTCCCGCCGAGGCCGCCGCCCGACGAGAGGAGGCCGGTGGCCCGGCCGCGCTCCTCGCGCGGGAACCACTCGCTCACGAGGCGCATGCTCGGGACCCAGACCGCGGCCGCACCGAGCCCGACCAGCATCCGGGCCGCGATCGACTCGCCGTAGGTCTGGCTCCGCGCGAACGCGAGCGCGCCGAGCCCGAGGAGCGCCATGCACACCGCCATCACCCGCCGCTCGCCCCACCGGTCGGCGACCACCCCGACCGGCACCTGGACCGCCGTGTAGGTCCAGAAGTAGGCGGTCTGGATCGTCCCCGCCGCGGCGTAGCTGAGGCCCAGGTCGGCGACGAAGGTGGGGATGAGCGGCGCGAAGGCCATCCGGTGGAGATGGGTCTGCATGAAGGCGACGAGGCCGACCGCGAGAATCACCCACCGATAGCGGGGGGCCACGATCAGCGGGCGACCCGCTCCATCATGACCGACTCGATCTCCCGGATGAGGCTCTCGGCGGTGGCGACGCGCCCGAGCAGCCGCTGGAAGTTCTCGCAGGTCGCGTCGTGCAGCCGCTGGCTCGCGGCGGCGCAGCCGTCTTCGACGAGCACGCAGCGGTACCCGCGGTCGGCGGCGTCCCGCGCGGTCCCCTCGACGCACGAATTGGTCGACACGCCCACGAGCGCGAGCTGCTCCACGCCCCACGCGCGGAGCAGCCGCTCGAAGCCCGACGAGTGGAACGCGCTCATGGTGGTCTTGTTGATCACGGGCTCGCCGGGCACCGGCGCCAGGGCCTCGAGGATCTCGTGCTCCCGCCGCCCCCGCGTGTTCCCGACCGCGCGGGCCAGACCCCGCATGTGCGGCAGGAGGTCGGAGAAGTCCGGCAGCTCGGAGCCGACCGTCAGGTAGACACGGCGGAGGCCGTGGGCGCGGAAGACGTCGAGGAGCCGTCGGATCGTCGGGACGATGATCCGCTCGATCCGGTCGAAGCGGTACGCGCCAAGCGTCGTCTGGCCGCGCTCCCGGAGGAACCGCCCGAGCCCCTCGTCGCGGGAGGCGCTCGCGTACTGCATGTCCACCACGACGAGGGCGAGACGCTCCGGGTCGAGGGCGAAGGCCGGATTGAACGCGGCCGCGTAGTCCGCCTGAAGCGCGGGGCCCCCGTCCTCCCAGGGCAGCTCGATCCCGAGGAGCGGCGCGTGCTGCTGGGCCCCGTAGGTGTCCCGCTCGCCCACGCTCCCCTGCGCCGTCTGGCGCGCGACCGTCAGCTTCAGCGCGAGGGCCGGATCGTAGAAGACCACTTCGTAGACCTGGTCCGGCGGGATCCGGTAGAGCGCCGCGACGCGCTCGCGGGTGAAGTATCCGGTGCGCTTAACCGCGTCGTACGTCGCGCGGTCAGGGAAGATCAGGTCGAGCGTGATCTCGAACGGGCCGGCGTTCTTCGACCGGATCACGCGGGCCAGCTCGGCGAGCCTCCGCGTGGCCACGCTCAGTACTCGACGAGCTCGACGGGGAAGGGCGCCGCGGGGTCCTCGACGGCGAGCAAGTGATAGACGTTGAAGCGGTAGACGGGTCCGAGCCTGACGTCGCTCGGGGCGAATGGAAAGGCGAGATTGCCCGCCGTCGCCTTGCGTCCGGGGTAGGCGTAGTGGATCAGCGTGGCGCGGACGAAGGCGCAGATCGCGTCCGCCAGCTCCTGCGTCGCCGCCACCACCTCGATCACGAGGCCGACCTCGTGGGGCCCGGCCCCGGCCCGGAGCGGCTCGCTCGCCCCCATCACGCCGTCGATGCCGTAGTGGTGGAAGAGGATCCGGTAGTCGCCCCGCGGCACCCGGTCGAAGTAGTCGCGGGTGAGGTCGACCACCGCCTCCTCCGAAGCGTGGAGCTCCGCGAGCATCAGGGGGTCGCGGATTCCGGCGAGGACGACCGTCCGGTACGCGCAGAGCTCCGCGCCCTCGAGTTTCACCGTGTAGGGCGTCGACGGGTGGAAGGCGCTCCCCCGAACCTCGACCGCGCGATCTCCGATCTGCCGGAAGGTGCAGCCGGAGAGATCCGTGAGGCCGCCGGGCCCCGGCAGGAGGTAGGGGTGCGACTTCTCGTAGAGCGTGTGGGCCGCGACCGAGGTCTCCGTGCAGCGGCGCGCCGGATTCAGCGGCTCGACGACGAAGCCGTCGGAGCGGAGGACGCCGAGCATCGCGTCGCCCGGCGAGCCGGGGTCGGCTGCGAGCGCGCCGCACTCGAGGATCTTCCCGAGGTGCCACGCGGGCCCCTCGGCGAATCCCTTCCACAGCGGCCAGGCCGCGAAGCACGCCGGGTCGTACGCCCGGCCGGCGATGATCACCTGGGCCCCTGTCTCGAGCGCCCGGATCAGCGGCTCCGCCCCCATCTGGGCGACGATGCGGGTGGCACTGTCGATCGCCTTGTCGGTGAGCGACGGCACCCCCCGGAGCGGCGTGATCCGCCCGGCGGCCAGCTCGGATTTCAGGAATTCCTTGTCCAGCTCGGCGTGAACGTAGGCGACGCGGAGGCGCCGCCCGTCCTCTCGGATCAGCTCCTCGAGGATCTCGCGGGTCCACGCGAGGTGGACCTCCGCACCCGAGCCGCCGGCGGAGCCGACGATGACCGGCACGCCGAGGTCGAGACCGCCGCGGAGCATCGCACCGAGGTCCTTCTTCGTCGCGGCGCGGCTCACGATGCCGACGCCCGCCCCGAGCTTGTGCGGCCCGCCGTCGGTCGAGCCGGCGTCGGCCGCGATCACGTGGGGCCGCCGGAGCAGGCCCGCCTCGAACGACGCCAGCGGGAAGCCGTAGCCGAGCATGCCCAGCGGCGCCAGGATCCGACACTCGTCCATGGCCGGCCTCAGCACGCGGGACGGCGGAGGATCACGGGATCGATCTTGCGCTGGAGCAGGCGGCCGTCGCTCGGGCTCCCGACGAGCGCGCCGCCATCGGCGATCACCCGGCCGCGCAGGATCGTCGTCACGGGCCACCCGGACACGCTCCACCCCTCCCACGGGCTGTAGTCGGTCACGTGGAAGTCCTCCCGCGTGAGGGTCTTCTTGATCCCGGGGTCGATCAGCGCCAGGTCGGCGTCGCTCCCCGGGGCGATGACGCCCTTACGGGGGTAGAGGCCGAAGATCCGCGCGGCGTTCGTGGCGGTGATCTCGGCGAAGCGCTCGAGCGACATCCCGCGCTTCACCACGCCCTCGCTGAACGCGATCCCCATCCGGGCCTCGGCGCCGACGTTCCCACCGGTCACGTCCTCGATGGTCTTGCCGCGGAGCTTGACGGCGAGGGTCGTCGGGTACTCGTCGGTCGCGAGGGTCGAGAGATCGTCCCCCACGAGCCCGCCCCAGAGCGCCTGCTGGTCCTCGGGCAGCTTCAGCGACGGGTACGTGTGCGAGCAGAAGCCGCGCGGCGTCTTGTAGTAGTCGGCGTTGAAGCAGGTGTACTGGTGGAGCGTCTCGCCGTACACGGGCAGCCCGAGCGAGCGGGCCTCCGCGACCGCCTCGACCCCCTCGCGGGCGGAGGTGTGGACGAAGTAGACGGCCGCGCCCGTCGCCCGAGCGAGCGCGATCGTCCGCCGGAACGCGAGCAGCTCGGAGAGCTTCGTGTGGACGAGGTGCAGGTTCGTGCCGTCCATCCGCCCCTCGGCGCGGAACTTCTCGTACATGAACTGGACGAGGTCCTCGTCCTCGCCGTGGACCGCGATCAGGCCGCCGTGGGCGGCGATCTTCTCCATCGCGTGCTGGATCCGGCCGAAGTCGAGGCGGTTCCCGGCGCGCTTGGGATGCGGGGGCAGCACGTTGGTCGTGAAGACCTTGAAGCTCGGGAACCCCTCCTGGATCGCCTCGGGGATCTGCTCGAAGACGCGGAGCGCCAGCGGCCCGCAGAGCGTCACGTGGAAGGCGTAGTCGACGTACGAGTTGCCCTTCCACCGGGCGCGCCGCTGCTCGATCACCTCGGGAATCTCCATCCCCGGCCGCACGTAGCAGAAGTCGATGTGCGTCGTGGTCCCGCCGAAGGCCATCCCTCGGGTGTCCTCCTCCGGCCCCATCGTGAGCCCGGGCTCGTCGGGATGGCTCATGATCGCGTGCGCCAGATGCGTGTGCGGATCGATCCCGCCGGGGACGACGATCTTGCCCGACGCGTCGAGGACGCGGGCCGAGCCGGTCGCCAGCGTTCCCGGCTGACCGAGGACGGCGATGCGCTCGCCCTCGATACCCACGTCCCACGCCCCGACACCCTGGGGCGTGACGACCTGCCCATGACGGATCACGAGGTCGAGCACGGGCTGAGCGTAGCCCACGCCGCGTGAGCGGTCAACGACGAAGGCGGGACGGAGCGAGGGCGCATCCGGTTCTGTGACAGCTTGCCACGTCCCGATGCCCGAGGACCTCCTGGCCTGGGCAGCCGGCCGATCGGATGTTCGCGTCGTGAGACGCCCCGCAGCGTTTGCGGGTCGATGCGCCAAGATACGCTGCACACCCTTGCGGCCTATCCAGGCTTGGCCGCGTTGTCTTGGTCGATCGCAAGATGTTGAAACGATGGCGCCAGATGCGAACAAGACACGTCGCGTCGCTATCTGAATAGGCCGACCAGCCCTGCAGCGTTTGCCAGAATACGCAGATCAGCCTATCCTGCTGCCGAATTCTAGTTCGCCGCATAGGCGGACGGGCCACGGTAATCGCCATCGAGTTCGGTTATCCTGAAGATGCTGCGTGAGGGCGCCGATGTCGAACGGCAGCGCGAAACAGAAAGTCCTTGAGGTGATCGAGAAGCTCCCAGCGGATGCAACGCTGGAGGACGCGATCGAGCGCCTGGTGCTCTTGGCGAAGACGGAGCGCGGGTTGGCCGAGCTGGATGCTGGGCAGGGGGTCGACCATGCCGAGGCGAAGCGTCGACTTTTGCGGTGACCCAGGTCATCTGGGCACCTCAGGCCATCCAAGACGTCGAGGCCATACGCGCGCATGTCGCCAGCGACTCCGCTCACTACGCCGCCCTTGTTGTTGAACGGATCGTTGCCGCCGTGGAACGACTCAAGGACCACCCCCGCTGCGGACGTGTCGTGCCTGAGCTTGGCGACGAAGTCGATCCGCGAGGTCATCCACGGCAACTACCGAATCGTCTACCGTCTGAGACATGACGTCGTCGATATTGCGACGGTCTTCCATGGTGCCCGCCTATTCCGACTCGACTGAAAGCGATGACATCCGCGCGTCGAACTGCCCGATGAACCCGCCGGCGGCTCCGCGGTGCTCAGCCGCCGCGGGTTATCGGGGGCGTTATACGCACTAAGGGGCGATGACGAGATTATTGAGCTTTGCAGAACTAATGCATAGATGCCGACGGGCGCACGCTCGCTTGACCACGCTGATCGTCGCGTCCTACCATCAGGTCCACGCGCTGATGGGAGGCACCCCATGAAGCGGCGCGCCGGCCTGCTCGTCCTCGTGTCGGTTGCCGCCGTCCTCGCCGTGCCGCCCGCCGTCGAGGCGCAGCAGACGCAGCGGGTGTACCGGATTGGTCTGTTCCATGTGGGTCTCGATCACGTCCCACCGTCATTGGAGAATCTTAAGAAAACCCTACGGGCGTTCGGGTACGAGGAGGGGCAGAACCTTCGTCTAGACTGGCGCAATCTGCCCGATGAGCCCGCCGCGCATAAGACCGCTGCCGACTTCGTGCGAGACGGGGTCGACCTGATCGTCGCGTTCGAGAACCACACGGTGCGTGCAGCTAAGGCCGCGACGTCGAGCATTCCGATCGTCATGCTTCACGTCACTGACCCAGTGCAAGACGGCTTCGTAAGAAGCCTTGCGCATCCCGGTGGCAACGTTACAGGCTTCGCCGGGCTACCGGATTACCCCGCCAAGCAACTCCAGATTTTTACCGAAATCCTTCCAGGGCTCCGTCGAGTCCTTCTTCTCATTGATCCTAGGGACCCTGTGACGCCACGGCAGCTCGCGGAGGTTCGGCAGGCGGCGACGACCCTCCGGCTGGAGCGGGTGGAGCGACACGCGACCGATGAGGCGGACGTTCGTCGCGTGTTCACCTCGCTTCAACCCCGAGACGCCGATGGAGTATTCGTCGTCTCGCCAAATCTTTATCTGCGCTTTACGTCCCTCATCATGAAATCTGCCCTGACAAAGCGCCTTCCTGTGGCCTGGCACCAGCGGCACGGCGCGGAAGAAGGCGCGCTGTTTTCCTATGGCAGCGATCTCGCGGCCATCGGAGTCGATGCTGCCCGCTACATCGATCGGATCCTGAAGGGTACGCATCCAGGAGAGCTCCCGGTCCAGCAGTTCGCACGATTCGAGCTGGTCATCAACCTCAAGACTGCCAAGGCGCTCAGTCTGACGGTCCCGCCGTTGCTGCTGCTGCGGGCGGACCAGGTCATCGAGTAGTCTCATCATGCCCTGGCTGTGTTGGCGGCATTTCCATTACCTACCCAAGACTCAATCGGATCACGTCGAGCTGTACAGGCGGACGGCGGTATACGTAGATCGGATACTTAAAGGCGCGAAGCCCGGCGACCTCCCGATCGAGCAACCCACGAAATTCGAGTTGGCGATCAATCTCAAGACGGCGAAAGCCCTAGGCCTCACGATCCCGCCGTCGCTGCTCGTGCAGGCAGATCGCGTTGTTGAATGATGGCGACCAGTGCTGCTTGGAGCTGCCCAACACATCGCGCTCCACCGGTCCGGGGCTCGCGTTGCTCGCTCCGGCTGGTGACCGCGGGCGTTCGCCGGACTGGCGGCCTCTCTGGTGAGGGGCGGGTCACGCTGGTCATGCTGTGGGTGGGGGAGACAGTATGCGATGGGTGGCGATCTTCGACGACAACGAGGGACACGAGTCGGTCCGGAAGGAGCACTCGGGAGCCCACTTCGAGTATCTGGCTGCGCATCGCGACAAGATCGTGATCGCGGGAGGTCTGCGGCCGGCGCCCGGCGAGTGGTACTGCGGCGGACTCTGGGTCATGGAGGTCGACTCGAGAGACGAAGCCGCGAGGCTGGTCGAGGGCGATCCGTATCTTCGGCTCGGCCTTCGCAAAAGCTATCGTCTGCTTGTCTGGGGCAAGGCCCCCTGCTATGAGACGGTGAACCTGTAGGAAGTTGGGTGGGCTCCGTCGATACTCAGGGGGAGCCGGCCGACTCCCGCAGAGTCCTCAAGAGCCAGGTGTGGACGCGCGAGCGGATGTGCGTCGGCTTGAACGGCTTCGTGACGAAATCGGTCGCCCCCGCGGCGAAGCCCGCCACGGTGGCGGAAGAGTCCGTGGACGCGGTGATCAGCACCACCGGGACCTCGCGGAGCCGCGGGTCCGGATCCCCCCTGAGCGCGCGGCAGACTCCGAGGCCGTCGAGCCTCGGCATGTTCAGGTCGAGGAGGATCAGGTCGGGGCGCTGGGCGCGGGCGATCCGGAGCGCCTCCTCCCCATCACACGCGGTGAGGAGCGCGAACCCTTCGGGCTGGAGCGTCGAGACGAGGAGATCGACGATGTCCCGGTCATCGTCGACCAGGAGGATGGTCGCCGCCGCCTCCGCGGCTCCCCTGCCGCCGGCCGCGGGCGCTTCCGACGGGCCCGTGACGCGCGGCGCCGCGCCGCCGGGCCCCACGTCCATCACCATGCCCTCGGCAGCGCCGAACACATCGAGCGTCCCGCCGCCGCGCCGCCGGCAGGTCTCGACGAGCCGGTCCATCGCGTCGTCGTCCCGGAGGGGATCGTGGTGGAAGAGCGCGAGCCGCCTGGCGCCCGCGGCGCGGGCGAAGTCCACCGCCAGCTCGGCCGGCGTGTGGCCCCAGGACATCTTCGCGGGGTACTCGGCGAGCGTGTACTGCGCGTCGTGGATGACGAGGTCCGCCCCCGCCAGGAACTCGACGTGCCGCTGGTCCTCGGCGTGGACCGAGACTGGCTGAGCGGCGCGCCCCCCGGTGCCCCCGGTCTCGCCGTGATGCCGTGAGTGGGGCTCGTGGTCGGTCGCGTAGACGACCGTCGCGCCCCCGGCCTCGAGGCGATAGCCGAGGGTGAGCCCCGGATGGTTCAGGTACCGCGTCGTGACGCGGACCTGGCCGAGGCCGAACACGCCTTCGACGAGGCCGTGGTAGCGGATCGTCGCGACGAGCTGGCCGAGCGTCACGGGGAAGTAGGAGTACTCCATCTGCCCGGCGAGAGTCGCCTCCAGGCGCTGGCCCACGCCCTCCGGCGCGTACACGTCCCAGACGTTCCCAGAGGCGAAGAGCGGCGCGAAGAAGGGAAAGCCCTGGATATGATCCCAGTGCGTGTGGGTGATGAGGAGGTGGCCGCTCCGCGAATGGCCGCCCGGCGCCTGGAGGCTCTGGCCGAGATCGTGGGCGCCGGTGCCGCAGTCGAGCACGATCAGGGTGGAGTCCGCCCCCCGCACCTCGACGCAGGATGTGTTGCCGCCGTAGCGGACGGTGGCTGGCCCTGGCTTGGCCAGCGAGCCACGCGTCCCCCAGAAACGAATGCGCACGCACCCCTCCGTCGGCTGGGGAAGTTGTAGCACGCCACCGGGGGGCGAGTCGATTCCGTGCGAGCAACGGTCGAGATTCAGGCTCGCTTCTGCGAGCCCGAGCGTCGAGGGCGGTTATCTCCCGAGTCATTTCCAGGTTACTTCATGAATAGATAAGCTCTGTCTCATGACACGAATGGTGAAGGACGGCGGCGGCGTCAGTCCAGCGGGGGACGGCGCCGGTGCCACCCGGCCGCCTGCTCGTAGGCGTGGCCGAGCCGCAACACCGTCGCCTCGTCGAAGGGGCGGCCGACGATCTGGAACGCCAGCGGCCGGCCGTCGCTCGAGAAGCCGCAGGGCACGGCGAGGGCCGGGAGACCCAGGCCGTTCAGCGGCCGCGTGAGCCGGGAGAACCGCCCCATCCTCCTGATGACGTCGTCGACGCTCCCCGCCTTCGCGTCGACGAGGGCCGGCGCCGGCTCGGGGATCGCCGGCACCACCAGCGCGTCGACCTCGGCGAAGACCTCCGCGATGAACTCCCGCGTGAGGCGCGAGCGGAGGCGCAGCGCCTGGAGGTAGTCGTGGGCGGAGATGTGGAAGCCGACCTCGAGGCGCGCTCGGACCGCGGGCCCGAGCTCGTGCGGCCGTTCCCGCACCACCCGGGCGTGGACCGTCGAGCTCTCGGCGCGCGCGATGATGTTGCACACCCCCACCATGCTCTCGGGGTCGGGGACGCGGATCTCGCCGACGCGCGCGCCGAGCCCGGCGATCAGCTCGACGGCCGCTCTGGCACCCGCCTCCATCTCCGGATGGAGGTCATGGAAGTAGTAGTTCTCGATGACCCCGACGCGCAGCCCCGCGACGCCTCCGTCGAGCGTGGCGATGTAGTCAGGGACGGATCGACGGCTCGACGTCGCGTCGCGCGGGTCGTGGCCCGCGATCGCGCCGAGGAGCAACGCCGCGTCGCGAACGGTTCGCGTCATCGGCCCCAGGTGGTCGAGCGACCAGGAGAGCGCCATCACCCCGGCCCGGCTCACGCGCCCGTAGGTGGGCTTGAGCCCGACGATCCCGCAGCACGCCGCCGGCAGCCGGATTGAGCCCCCCGTGTCGCTCCCGAGCGCGCCGAGCGCCAGCCCCGCCGCCACCGCGGCGCCGGCGCCGCTGCTCGAGCCGCCCGCGCTGTGACCGGGCCGCCACGGGTTCTGGACGTCACCGTGGTGGGGGTTGTCGCCGAAGGGGCCGAGCGCCAGCTCGGTCATGTTGAGCTTGCCGAGCGTGATCGCGCCCATTCGCCGGAGCCGGCGCACGGCGGTGCACTCGTGATCCGCGCGGAAGTACTCGGCGGTCTTGGTCCCGCAGGAGGTCGGGAGCCCCCGCACGTGGCAGAGGTCCTTCCACGCCATCGGCACGCCGTGGAGAAGACCCCGGACGCGACCAGCGACCGCTTCGGCCTCGAGCGTCCGGGCGGCGCGGAGCGCCCCCTCGGCGTCCACGGTGATGAAGCTCCGCAGCCGGCCCTCCAGGCGCTCGATGCGCTCGAGGCACGTACGGGTCGCCTCGACGGGCGAGACCTCCCGCGCCCGGATCGCCTCGGCGAGCGTCGCGATCGTCCAGTCACTCACTACCGTCGTCCCCCTGGCCGCCGTTCCCCTCGAGCGCCGCGACGAATCCGGAGGGCTCCTCGACGAGTGCCAGATCCGCCGCGACGCGCTCGATCGTCGCGGCGAGGTCCGCCACGTCCGCCCTCACCTGCCTCGCGGTGTCCCCCATGGCCCCCCCTTCCGTCAGATGCCCAGGTACGCGCGCTTGACGTGCTCGTTGTCGAGCAGCTCGGCGCCCGTCCCGACGAGCACGATACACCCGTTCTCCAGCACGTAGCCGCGCCGGGAGAGGCCGAGCGCCTGGCGCGTATTCTGCTCGACGAGCATGATCGTCGTGCCGTCGCGGCTGATCTCGCCGACGATCCGGAAGATCTCCCGCACGACCAGCGGCGCCAGGCCGAGCGACGGCTCGTCGAGCATCAGGAGGCGCGGGAGGGCCATGAGCGCGCGCCCGATCGCGAGCATCTGCTGCTCGCCGCCCGAGAGCGTCCCCGCGCGCTGCTGGGCGCGCTCGCGGAGGATCGGGAAGAGGGTGAAGACGCGCTCCAGGCTGTCCCACCGCCGCCGCCGCGCCTTCCGCGTGTAAGAGCCCAGCTCGAGGTTCTCGCGGACGCTGAGGGTCGGGAAGATCTTGCGCCCCTCCGGCACCTGGACGACGCCTCGCTCGACGATCGCGTGGCAGGCCATCCGGTCGAGCCGCTCGCCGGCGAAGACGACGGCGCCCGCGCGCGGGCGCAAGAGGCCCGAGATCGTCCTGAGGAGCGTCGTCTTGCCCGCGCCGTTGGCGCCGACGACCGAGACGATCTCGCCGTCCTCGACGGCGAGGGAGACCGACCGCAGCGCCGGCAGGTCGCCGTATGCGACGTCGACGCCCGAGATCTCGAGCAGCATCAACGGGCGATCGTCCCCGAGACGCGCGGGCTCACGCGCCCTCCCCGAGGTACGCCTCGATCACGCGCCGGTCGCGCGCGACCTCCGCCGGCGGCCCCTCCCCGATCTTCTCCCCGTGGTGGAGGACGATCAGCCGGTGCGACAGCGCCATGATCGCCTGCATCACGTGCTCGATGACCAGGAGGCTCACGCCGCGAGCGTGGATCTCCTGGATCAGCCCGATGATCTCGTCGACCTCCACCGGGTTGAGCCCGGCCATGACCTCGTCGAGCAGCAGCAGCTCGGGCGAGGTCGCGAGGCCGCGCGCCATCTCCAGCCGCTTCCGGTCCGCGAGCGTCAGGCTCCGCGCTGCCGCGTCGCGCCGGTGGCCGAGGCCGACCAGGTCGAGGATCTCGCCGGCGTGTCGCCGCGCCGCGGCGACTTCCCCCACGCGGTTGAAGGCCCCGACCATCACGTTCTCGAGCGCGGAGAGTCCGGCGAACGGCTGCACGATCTGGAAGGTCCGCGCGAGCCCGCGGCGGCAGATCGCGTGGGGTCGGAGGCCCAGGAGGGAGTCGCCCTTGAAGCTGATCGCCCCCCGGGTCGGCGGGTAGAACCCCGAGATCACGTTGAACACGGTGGTCTTGCCGGCGCCGTTCGGCCCGATGAGGCCGACGATCTCCCCCGCTTCCACGGTCAGGTCGAACCGGCTCACCGCGGTGAGGCCCCCGAAGCGCTTCGAGAGGTCACGGACCTCGAGCAGGCTCACCGACGTGCGCCGCGGAGGAGGCCCATGAGCCCCTGGGGGAGAAACGAGATGACGAGGATCAGGATGAGGCCGTAGACCATGATGTCGACCCCCGCCCGGCCGCGGATCGCCGCGCGGGTCAGCTCGGAGATCGGCGTCAGCACGAACGACCCGAGCAGCGGCCCGAGGACGGTCCCCGCGCCCCCGACGATCGCGCGGAGCAGCCCCTCGATCGAGACGGACACGCCGAAGGTGAGGCTCGGATCGATGTAGGCGAAGTACTGCGCGTAGAAGGTGCCGCCGAGCGCGGTGAGGAACGAGGAGATCGCCATCGCCCGGAGCTTCATCCCAAGCGTGTCGACGCCCGCGGCCTCCGCCGCGTCCTCGTTCTCGCGGATGGCCACGAGCGCGTACCCGAGCCTCGAGCGCTCGACGCGCCGCGTGACCCAGAGCGCCAAGAGCGCCATCAGGAGGATGACGTAGTAATAGGCAAGCTTCCCCGCGAAGAGGAAGAGGTGGGGCGCCGACCCGCGGCTCGGGATCACGAGCCCGAGGGAGGAGCCGACCGCCTTCCAGTTCACCGCGATCACCCGGAGCATCTCCGCGAACGCGAGCGTCACCAGGGCGAAGTAGGGACCCCGGAGCCCGTACCGGAACGAGAGGTACCCCGCGAGGAGGCCGAAGGCCGTCGCGAGACAGCCCCCCGCCAGCATCCCGAGCCACGGGCTCACCCCCCAGTGGAGCAGGAGGAGGGTCGAGGTGTAGGCGCCGATCCCGAAGAAGGCCGCGTGGCCGAACGAGAACTGGCCGGCGTAGCCGCCGAGGATGTTCCAGCTCGAGCCGAGGTAGGCGAAGAAGAGGATGCTGATGAGGACCTGGAGGAAATAGGCGGGCAGGAGCGGCGGGACGGCCAGGAGCAGGCCGAGCCCGAGAACGCCGAGCGCGCTACCGGCCACGGCCACCGCCGAAGAGCCCCGTGGGCCTCGTGAGGAGGACGAGGGCGAAGATCAGGAAGACCACGAGCTGCTTGAGGGAGCCCGGCAGGAGGGCCGCCCCCAGCGACTCCGCAAGGCCGACGATGAAGCCCCCCACGAGCGCGCCCAGGAAGTTTCCCATCCCGCCCAGGACCACGACGACGAACGCCATCAGGTTGAAGGTCTCGCCCACGTCGGGCGCCACGTAGAAGAACGGCGTGACCAGCGACCCGGCGACGGCGACGCACCCCGACCCGATGCCGAAGGCGACCGCCCGGATGCGGCTCACGTTGATCCCCATGAGCATCGCCCCCTCGGGCTCCTCGGCGAGCGCCCGGATGGCCTTGCCGACGTCGGTGAGCCGGAGGAACGCGAAGAGCCCGAGGGCCATGACGACCGCGCCCGCGCAGGCGACGAGCCGCGGGACCTGGACGAGCGCCTCGCCCACGACGAACGACGCGCCGGCGTAGCCGACGCGCAGCGTCCGGTAGTCCGCCTGCCACAGGACGAGCGCCATGTTCTCGAAGAAGAGGGCGAGCCCGAGGGTCAGGAGGAGCTGGTTGTGCTCCGCCGCCTCGCGGTTCGGCTCGATGACGAGCGTTTGGATCAGGACGCCCAGGAGGAAGAAGAGCGGCCCCGTCACGACCACCGACAGGTACGGATCGACGCCGCCCAGGGTGAAGAGCCAGTACGAGGCGTACATCCCCAGCATCATCAGGGCGCCGTGGGCGAAGTTGATGATGCGAAGCACGCCGAAGATCAGCGTGAGGCCGCTGGCGACGAGACCGTAGATGCCCCCGAGCAAGACGCCGCTCAGGACGGCCTGAAGCAGGAGGCCCCAGGTCACCTCCCGCCTAGGCGCGCCACTTCGGGACGGGGAAGACCGGCTTGGCCTCCGCGTAGCGGGCGGGCCCGACGGCGAGGGGTCGCCCGCCCTGCACCTGGAGGAGCGCCGGGCTCGCGTTGGCGTTCTCGCCGCTGTCGTCGAACCGGATCGCGTCCTGGGGCAGGATGTGGTCCGCCAGGCTGGTCCTGGCGATCGCCTCCCGGACCTTCTCGCGGTCGGTCGACGCCGCGCGCTCGAGGGCGTCCCGGAGGACGTGCACGACGGCGTACGCCTGGACGCCGTGCGAGGTGAGCGTCGAGTTGAACCGCTTCTGGTAGGCCTCGAAGACCGCCTTCGCCCGCGCCGACTGTGGATTGTGCCAGTAGTTGCCGTCGAAGAGGTGCTCGGTCAGCTCGCGGTTGTCCGCGATGAAGCGCGGGTTCGAGTAGGCGGCGTTGGCGAGCCCGACGAGGGCGTGGATCCCCATCCTGAGCTTTCCCGCGGTCTCGGCGATGAGCTTTGCGTCGCCGAAATAGCCGCTGATCACGAGGATGTCCGGCCGCGCCGCCTTGACCTTCGACAGCTCCGCGGTGAAGTCCGGGCTCCGGAGGTTGTACGGGATGCGCTGCACCAGCTCGTACCCGAGCTTCGACGCGAACGCCTCGACGTGGTTGCCCATCGTCGTCCCGAAGTTCCCGTCCTCGTGCATGATCGCGACCCGCTTCACGCTGACGCCGGCCCCTCTCGCCATGTCCAGGATGTGGGTCATCGTGAGCGTCGACATCGATTTGCCGTTCGGCTGGACGCGGAAGATGTAGCGGAGGCCGCCTTCGCAGAGGTTGTCGGCGACCGCGCCGAGCAGCATGAACGGGGTCCTGTTCTTCTCGGTGACCTGGCGCACGGAGTAGGCGACGAGGCTCGAGTAGGGACCGATCAGCGCGACGATCCCCTGGTCGATGAGCCGCGCGGCCTCGGAGTTCCCCAGCTCCACCTTCGCCTGGGTGTCGCCGGGCAGGAGCGTGATCCGCGCGCCGCCGAGCGACTTGATGCCGCCCGCGGCGTTGATCTCCTCCACCGCGAGGAGGAGGCCGTTCAGGTTGAGCTGGGCGTCGAACGCGAGCGGCCCGGTGACCGGCAGGATGTAGCCGATCTTCACCTCCCGTGCCTGCCCCCGCGCGATGCGCGGGACGCCGCCGATCGTGACCGCTGCCCCTGCCGCCCCCATCGCCGTGAGAAAGCCGCGCCGGGTCACCATGCTCATCGCGTGCCTCCGCTTCGCTCGGGTAAGTGCGCGTTCGAACGGCGGCAGGCTAGCACCCGCGAAAGCAGCCTGTCAACGCGCAGGACTGCGGGCGAGACGCCGGAGCGCGGCGCCGGTGAGGCGCGTGAGGATCCAGTCTCTCCTGAGCTGCGCGCCGAGCCCCTCGTAGAAGCGGCTCGCGGGGGCGTTCCAGTCGAGCACCGTCCACTCCATCCGGCCGCAGCGCGTGCGGACGGCGATCCGTGCGAGCCGCACCAGGAGCGCCTTCCCCGCGCCCTGGCCGCGCTCGTCAGGCAGCACGAAGAGGTCCTCGAGGTAGAGGGTGGGGCGCGCGAGGAAGGTGGAGTAGGCGAAGAAGTAGAGGGCGAAGCCGATCGCCCGGCGGCCGCGATAGCAGAGGAGCGTCTCGAAGTACCGCCGGCGGCCGAAGCCGTGGCCCCGGATCCGGTCGGCCGTCGCCTCCAGCTCGTGGGACAGCCGCTCGTACTCGGCGAGCCCCCGGATCAGGCCGACGATCGTCGTCACGTCGCGCCGGGTTGCGCGCCGGATCCTGAGCCTGGGGCGGGCCACCGCTACGCCCCGGCGACGGCCAGCAGCATTTCCGTGTAGGCGCGGACGCCCGCGCACAGGTTCTCGAGCGAGACGCGCTCGTCGTTCCCGTGCACCCGCCGCCACTCCTCCTCGGCGAGGACGAACGGGCTGAACCCGTAGGCGTGGAGACCCGAGCCACGGAACACCCAGTTGTCGGTGAAGGCGACCGAGATCTGCGGCGCCACCACGACGCCCGGCGCCCGGCGGCCGAGCGCGTCCGCGAGCGCCTTGTAGAGCTCCGTGTCCGGCGGCGAGAGGTTGGCGCGCTTGAGCGGCGTCGTGACCTCGACCTCCACCCGGTCGTCGTCGATCGCGCGCCTCACCCACGCCACGACCTCCTCCGGGTCGTCTCCGGGCAGCATGCGGCAGTCGACCTCCGCCGTCGCCTCGGGGGGGATCACGTTACTCTTCTCGCTCCCCTTGAGCCGGGTGACGGCGAAGGTCGTGCGGACCATCGCCGCATAGTGCGGGGTGGCGAAGAAGCGCGCGCGAAAGCCGGGGTCCTCGAGCGACCGCGCGAGGTCCTCGTAACCCCGGCCCTCGCCGCCCGCGAGGGCGCCGCCGAGGCGGGCGAAGAGCTCCTGCGTCTCGGGGAGCAGGCGGAGCTTGCGCTCCGCGGCGAGGAGCCGGCCGAGGGCGCGGATCAGGCGGTGCGGCGCCGTGTCGGGCCACGGCATCGACCCGTGGCCCGGCGCGCTCCGGGCCGTCAGGCGCAGCGGGAGCGGGACCTTCTCCGAGACTTCGATGAGGCCGAGCGGGACCCGGTACCGGGGCCCGGTGTCGACGAGGCCGAACTCCGACAGCGCGTACTCCGCTCCGGCCAGCCACTCGCGGCGCTCGGCGGCGACCCACTGGGCGCCGAACCGGCTCCCCGCCTCCTCGTCCGCGGTGGCGAGGAAGATCAGGTCCCGCTTGAGCGGGACCCGAGCGCGCTTGAGCGCCAGGAGCGCGACGAGCTGGAGCACCCCGATCGACTTCATGTCGAGCGCGCCGCGTCCGTAGAGGTACCCGTCACGGATGACGGCGCCGAACGGGTCCACGCTCCAGTACCGGCGATCCGCGTAGACCACGTCGATGTGGTGATGGAGGACGACGCCACCGAGCGACCCGTCGCCCAGGAGGCGCGCGACGAGGTTCCCGCGGCCCGGCCCCGACTCCGCCGTCTCGCTCGCGATCCCCTCGCGCTCGAGGATCGCCGCGAGAAATCGGACGCCCTCGCGCTCGTTCCCCGGCGGGTTGGTCGTGTCCACCCCGAGGTAGCTCCGGAGGATCTCGATCGTCTCCTCGCCGAGCCCATCCCAGTCCATCACGCCTCCTCCGCCCCGTCGGTTGCCCCGTCGGCCACCCTACGCTATAAGGGAATAGTCGTGTGGAACACGTCGCTCTCGCGGCTTCAGACGATCATCGGCCTCACGACCGGGCTTCTCACGATCGCGGGCGCCGTGTACTCGGGCGTGCAGTACCTCCGGCCGGTCCCCAGCTTGGGCGAAGTCGTGGCGATTGTCCACGATGCCAAATCGGGGGTGCCCGTGCCCGACGCGACCATCGAGATCCTCACGCCCCAGAACGCCCTCGTCACCACCCTCACCTCGAAGGAGCCGGGCCGGGCGCGGGGGAGCCTGAAGGAAGGCCAGTATCGGCTCCGCGTGAGCCATCCGAGGTTCGGCGCCGAGGTTCGCCAGATCCAGGTGGTGGCCGGGCAGACCGCCGAGGTGCGGGTGCGGCTCGCGCAGCGCGCGGGCGGCTCCTCGCCGCTCGGCGAGGCCGAGCGCACCATCAACGAGGGCGTGAGCGCGGTCAAGCGGTTGTTCCAGTAGCCCGCCGCCTAGGGGAGCGGCGGGACGGGCCGCTTGAGGTACTGGCCGGAGGGCGGACCCTGGACGGCGCCGTGCGCGAAGACGACGCGGCCACGGAGGAGCGTGTGGGTCGGCCATCCCTTCACCCGCATGCCGGCGAAGGGCGTGAAGTCCTGCGCCGACTGGAGGACCTCGGGCGTGACGGTCTGCTGGGACTCGGGATCGAGCACGACGAGGTCGGCGTCGCTGCCCGGGGCGAGCGTGCCCTTGCGCGGGTAGAGCCCGAACGCCCGGGCGGGGTTGGCGCTCGCCAGCTCGACGATCCGGGCGAGACCGAGGCCGCGCCTGCCGCCTTCGGAGAAGAGATAGGGGTAGAGGAGGGCCGTGCCGCCGAAGCCCGGGAGGGCCTTCCAGAGGTCCTGCCCCTTGTCCTCCTCGGCGCAGCACGCGTGGTCGCTGACGACGGTGTCGATGCGGCCATCGATCACTGCCTGCCAGAGCGCCTCGCGATCCCCCTCGGTGCGAATGGGGGGGTTCACCTTGCCGACGATGCCGCCCGCCGTCTCGCACGTGAGGGCCAGGTGATGGAGCGTCGTCTCGAGACGGATGTCGAGATGGGGCAGGTCGCGGCGTCCCCGGGCACCGCTCGCCACCGCCTCGGCGCTCGAGAGGTGCAGGAGGTTGACCGGACAGCCCGTCGCGTCGGCCAGCACGAGCGCCTCGGCGATCGCCAACCGCTCGGTGAGCGGCGGCCGCGACCGATGGTACCCCTCGAGGCCGCCCGGCCCCCGGTACTTCACCTGCTCGATGAACACCCGGATCAGCTCCGCCTGCTCGCAGTGGAGGCTCAGCGACACGCGCCCCCGCGCGCCCTGCGTCCGCGAGGCCGCCGCCACCTCCTGCATCAGCAGGTAGAGGTGCCCGAGGTCGTAGGTGTCCGACATCGTGTAGGCGCTGCCGCGCGTCGAGTCCGCGGTGAGGTTGAGCCCCTTGTAGAACATGTAGTACTTGAACGACGCGACGCCGTGCTCGCCGACGAGCCAGTCCACCTCGTCGAGCTGCTCGGCCGTCATGATGCCGATGTGATACCCGTAGTCGGTGTGCGCGCGGCCCGCGGTCGCCGCCACCACCTCCGGGAAGATCGTCCGGTAGGGGCCGGTCTTCCCGAGGTAGTGGCTGCCGGTCCGGAAGTAGCTGAGGACGGTCGTCACGCCGCCCGCGAGCGCGGACGCGGTCTCGCTCTCCGCGTCGCGCGCCAGGTCGCGGTAGATCCCGAGGTGGAAGTGGGAGTCGATCGCCCCGGGCAGGACGAGCCGATTGCGCGCATCGAGAACCTCATCGGCCTCGCCGGGAGGGAGCGCGTCGGCGAGGGCCGCGACGCGGCCGTCGCGGATCCCCACGTCGAGGCGGCGCGCGCCCACGTAGGGGATCACCACCGTGCCGTTGGCGACGAGCGTGTCGTAGCGGGCCATCGGGCCGCGGACACTATATCAGACGCCAGCATCCCACCCGGTACCTGGGGGACGCGGCGATGATCAGCCGGGGCTCGACCGCGCTCCTGCTTCTCGACCTCCAGCGCGACTTCATGGACGAGGGCGGCGTCTACGCCCGTCACGGCCTCCCGGTCGGAGACCTGAGACGGATCGTCCCCACAGTGGCGCGTGTCGCCCAGGCGAGTCGCGCGGCGCACGTCCCGGTCTTCGCCTCGAAGTTCACCATCTTCACCTCGCCGAGCGGGGCGCCGCTCGGGCTCGACCACATCGTGCGGGCGCGCCCGTTCCTCCTGGATGAGGGCTTCCGGCTCGGCGAGCCCGGCCGCGAGCTGATCGCCGAGCTGCCCCGTGCCGACTTCGAGATCGACAAGCCTCGCTTCTCCGCCTTCCACGGGACGTCGCTCGAGGTGCTGCTCCGCTCGCTCCACGTCGATACAGTGGTCCTCACCGGCATCGTCACCTACGGCGGTGTCGAGGCGACGGCCCGGGACGCGATGATCCGCGACTTCTCCGTGGTGATCCTCGAGGACTGCGTGGCCGCGTTCGACGAGGAGCTGCACCTCGCCTCCCTCCGCAGCATGGGGCTCTATCTCTCCGTCATCGACTCCGCGGCCTATCTCCGCGCCCTCGCGGCGTAGCGGCGGCCAGGGCCGCGGCGGCGCCGACCGCGAGGGCCGCGATGAGGAACGCCTCGGCGAAGGCCGTGTCGAAGCCCGCGGCGCCCCGCCGGACGGCGAACACCTGCGCGAGCGCGGCGACCCCGGCCACGACGCCGAGCGTCCGCGCGAGGAACGCGAGCCCGCCCGCGGCGCCCTGCTGCCACGCCGGGAACGCCGCCATCACCACCGCCATGTTGGGGACCTGGAACACGCCGAGGCCGAGGCCGGCGGCAAAGAGCGCCCCGGCGACGAGGAGCGGCGGCGTGCTCCCGCCGACCCGGCTCATGAGGAAGAGCCCAGCGCACTCGAGCGCGAGCCCGGCCGCCATCGGGAGGCGCGGCCCGACGCGGTCGGCGACCCGCCCGGCGAACGGCGCCGCCACGGCCGTGCCGAGCGGGGTCAGCATGAAGAGCGCTCCGCCCGCCCGGGTATCGAGCCCGAGCCGCTCGACGAGATAGAACGGGGCCAGGAGCCACACGGCGAAGATCCCCGCGTGGGCGACGAAGCTGAGGCCGCTCGCGTGCATGACTGAGACGCGGGCGATGTCACGAACGGCGACGAGGCGGGGCGCCGCGGGCGCCCGCGCGGGCGGGAGCGACGCGAGCGCCCACGCGAGCACCGCGAGCGCCAGCGGCACCCGCACGTGGAAGACCGCCCGCCAGCCGAGCCATTCGATCAGGACACCCGCGAGCAGCGGTCCCAGCGTGAACGCCAGGCCGATCGCCCCGCCCAGGACGCCGAGCGCCCGGCCGCGCTGCGCGGGCGGGACCGCGAGCGTGGTCAGCCCCGGCGCGGTTCCGTAGACGAGCCCGGCCGCAAACCCCTGCACCACCCGGCCGGCGAGGAACCAGCCGAACGCCGGCGCGGTCCCCGCCAGGAGGAACCCGAGCGCGCTCCCGAGGGCGCCCAGGGCGAAGACCCGAGTGTGGCCGACCCGATCGGCGACCGCGCCGCCGGTGAAGGACATCACGGCGTAGGTGAGGACGTAGCAGATGATCACCCATCGCATCGCCTCCGGCGGGACGTGGAAGGTCGCCGCGATCGACGGGAACGCGATGTTCACCGTCGAGTCCAGCGACACGACGAACGCGCCGGCTGCGGCGATCCACCGTGTCATGCGCGGTATGATGACACGAGACGCCCGATCCTCCGGGCTCCCTCGACCCCCCGATCGTCGTGCTTGCAGTCCCTCCTCGTTCCGGGGTAAAAACCAACCCCATGAACATCCAGCCGGGCGCCACCGCGGAAGTCAGCACGACCGTCACCGCCGACCGCACCGCCGACGCCATGGGGAACGTGGGCGTCCGCGTGCTCGCGACCCCCTTCGTGATCGGGCTCCTCGAGGACGCGGCCGGGGCGATCCTGAAGCCGCACCTCGCCCCCGGGGCCGGCACCGTGGGCACGATGGTGGAGATGAAGCACCTCGCGGCGACGCCCGTCGGCATGAAGGTGCGCGCCACGGCGACGCTGCTCGAGACCGACGGCAAGCGCTACCTCTTCGCCGTGGAGGCGTGGGACGAGAAGGAGAAGATCGCGGAGGGCCGCCACGAGCGGTTCGTCGTCCCGGACCTCCAGAAGTTCCTGGCGCGCGCGATGAAGAAGGGGGAGGCGTGACGCCGCCCGGGATCCGGAAGGACGTCGTCGGCAAGGAGTACCCGCCGTACGCGGTCACCGTCGAGCGGGGCAAGATCAAGGAGTTCGCGCGCGCGATCGGCGACGCGAACCCGTTCTACCTCGACGACGCGGTCGGCCGCGCGTCCGAGTGGGGCGACATCGTCGCGCCGCCGACCTTCGCCGTCACCTTTCGCGACGAGACCGCCGACACCGGGGCGCTGCTCCGGGACCTCGGGACCGACATCTCCCGCCTCCTCCACGGCGAGCAGGAGTTCGAGCTCCACCGCCAGATCAGGCCGGGCGAGACCTTCGTGTGCCGGACGAAGATCCTCGACGTCTACGAGAAGACCGGCAAGAGCGGCCCCATGGCCTTCGTCGTACGCGAGACGGCGGTCACCGACAGGACCAACGAGATCGTGGCGACCATGCGCCACATCACGGTGGTTCGCCTGTGAAATACGGCAAGGTCTACTTCGAGGAGGTCCAGGTCGGGGACGAGATCCCGCGTCTCGCCAAGGGCCCGATCCAGCAGATCCAGCTCACGCGGTACGCCGGCGCCTCCGGCGACTTCAACCCGATCCACCAGGACGACGAGTTCGCCCGGGTCGCGGGGATGGGCGGCGTCTTCGCCCACGGCATGCTCTCGATGGGCTTCGTCGCCCAGGCGCTCACCGACTGGGCGGGCGCCGGGACGGTGCGGAAGCTCGGCGTCCGGTTCACCGGCCTCGTGAGGCTCAAGGACGTGATCACGTGCCGGGGCCGCGTCCTCGCGAAGTCCTCGAAGGACGACGTTCACCTCGTCGACCTCGAGGTGTGGGCGGAGAACCAGCGCGGCGACAAGGTCGTCACCGGCAAGGCCACGGTGACCCTCCCCGCGCGCGAGTAGGCGATGCGCGCTTCGACCGCGACGCGGCGACCGGCTAGCCCCCGGGCATCAGGCCGCGCGCGGCGACCCACTCCCTGAGCGCCTCCCGCGTCGACGGGAAGGCGAGCGTGTCCCACGGGATCTCCCGCGGTGTGAGCCATTCCACGGCGTCGTTCTCGGCGCAGGCGGTCAGCGTCCCCGACACGACGCGCGCCGTGTAGACGATGATCACCGGCGCGCCCGGGTACGAGTAGACGTTCAGGAGCCCCGTCAGCTCGACCTCGAGGCCCGTCTCCTCGAAGGTCTCGCGGAGCGCCGCGTCGGTCACCGTCTCGCCGAAGTCGACGAAGCCGCCCGGGAAGGTCCACAGTCCCCGCCCGGGACTGATCGAGCGCCGCGTGAGGACGATCCGCCCTTCCCGCTCGGGGATGGTCGCGGCGACCACCTTCGGATTCAGGTAGAAGATGAAGCGGCAGCGGGAGCAGACGGCCTGCTCGCGCTGATCGGGAGGGACCGCCTCCTGGACCAGCGGGCCGCCGCAGAGGGGACAGAACCGGGCCGTCGACGGCGCCAGGAGCCGGTGCGCGTGATCGTCGCTCACGCGTCGAGTGTAAACCACCGCCCGCGATTCTCGAAGGGCGCCGCCGCGCCTTGACACCCATCCGAGGCGATGCTACAACCCCGGCAACGTCATCACCGTCGCGGCGAAGCGCCCTCGAACCGAGGAGGTCCATCATGCCTTGCCGATTGCTCGCCGTCCTTGCCGCCCTCCTTCTCACGCTCGGCGCGCTCCTCGACGTCGCCCGCGCCCAGACCCTCTCCGGCGAGTACAAGATCGGCGTGCTCGAGCCGCTCACCGGTCCGCTCGCCGGGGAGGGCAAGCGGCACCTGGAGGGCTACGAGATCGTGCGCGACATGATCAACGCGCGCGGCGGCGTCATGGGCAAGAAGCTCGTGTTCGTCGTCGGCGACGCCCCCGACCCCACGGCGGCGGCGAGCGAGGCGAACCGGCTGATCACCCGGGAAGGCGTCAAGATCATCACGGGCAGCTTCTCCTCGCGGCTCTGCGGCGCGGCGAGCGAGGCGGCGGCGCGGCACAACGTCATCTACTGGGAGACCTCCTGCGTCGATCCCCGCTTCAACAAGCGCGGCCTCATGACCGTCTTCCGCACCGAGATCGACGCGACCGGGTTCGGCTGGTACAACGTCGAGTTCATCGCCAAGCACCTGGCCCCCCGCTTCAACCTGAAGCCGAACCAGCTCAAGATCGCGTTCCTCTCCGAGGACTCCTCGTACGGCCAGGGCGTGA
>JACQWC010000127.1 GCA_016209635.1 Candidatus Rokuibacteriota bacterium
GGGGGGGGGGGGGGGGGTGGGGTGGCTGCCCCCCGCTTGGGTGGGGGGGGGGGGGGGGGGGGGGGGGGCGGGGTGCTCTGGAACGACACTTCGCTCCGACCCGCCCCCGCCCCCCGCCGCACGCGACTACCCGCGCTTCTTCCGGAGAACCTCGCGGTCCCAGAAGTCGTTGATCTTCGCCCAGTTGTTGCCATCGAAGTACACGTCGTACGGGTAGTAGCGGATCCTGTCCCAGGCGGCCTGGCTCGTCGGCAGGAACCTGGCGTAGAGCTTGTCCTCCTTGCCGGCTTGCTCCGCCGCCTTGATGTTGGGGACCGAGATCTTGCCCACCGTCCCCCACTTCACCTGGAACTCGGTCGCGTAGAACTCGTTGATGAACTCCTCGGCGAGCCGCTTCACCTGGGTGCCCTTCGGGATCGACCAGAACACCTGGACGATCGCCGTGCCCTCGTCGGGGCTCACCGTCCGGACGGGCTTGCCCTCGGCCTCGGCGGCGAGCGGGCCGGTGTTGTGCACGACGCCGCCGACGATCTCCTTCTGGAGGAGCTTGCCCATGAAGTCGCCGGTGCTCGTCCACCAGACGCGCACGATGTCGCGGCTCTCCGCGCTGAACTTCAGCACGGCGTCGAGATCCTTCTTCAACTCCTCGTAGCCCTTGCCCGGGCGTCCCTCCTTGCCGGCCTTCATCTGGGCGAAGGCGTAGAGCGTCTGGTACGGCGAGTCGTACACGGAGAGCTTGCCCTTGAACTCGGGCGCGAGCAGCTCGTGCCAGTGCTGCGGGACCTTCGCCACGGCCTCGGTGTTGAAGGCCATGACCATGATCGAGCCCGCGAAGTTCACGCCCCAGGCGTTGGCCTGGTACCAGTCCTGCTGCAGGCGGGCCGGGATGAGCTTCGCGTTCGGGATGTTCTCGAGGTTGATCTTCTGGAACAGACCATCCTTGATCGAGGGGAGCCCCTGCGTCGGGTCGGTCATAACGAGATCGAACACCGGCTGGCCGGGCGGCGAGGCCTTGAGCTTCGGGAGCATGTCCCACCATCCGGGGTCGAGCACCACCCGGGCCCCCGTCTTCTGCTCGAACGCCGGCACGAGGTGCTTGCGGAGGGTCGACTCGTAGGCTCCGGCGTAGGTGAACACCGTGAGCGTCTGGCCCGCGTAGGGCTTGGCCTGACCGCGCGCGCCCTGCGGGAACCCGACCGCGGCGGCGGCGCTCCCGGTCGCGGCGGCTTTCAAGAAATCACGGCGACTGAAGTGTCTCACGGCGTCCTCCTCCTCTGAGCTGTGGTCAATGGGCCGATGGATGGAGCAGCTCGTCCTCTTCCCAGCGATCCTCCGGATCGTCGAGCCGCCAGAGCTCCGGCCACGTGGCGATCGTTCCTCCCGTCACCTCCTCTTCGAGGAGGCCGAGGGCCCGTGTCAGGATCCGGTGCTGACCCTCGGCGTCGAAGGCTTTCCCGCACTGGTTGCCGAGCGGAAAGTTCACGAACAGCGCCCTCGGCGGCTTCACCGCCCGGCTGATGTCGAGCGCGGAGGTGACCGAGGTCGTCGGGATCCCCGCCTCCTCCACCGCGCGCGCCAGCAGTCCCACGGACTGATGACACGTCTGTCAGACGGGCACGAAGAACGCGGCGTCGACGTCGAGCGCGCGCAGCCGCTCGACGAGCCACGGGACCATGTCGCGCCGGAGCAGGCCCCGCGAGAGCACGCGGCCGACGAAGGAGAGCGCGGGGGAGGCGAGACCGCCGAGCACGCCCGCCCGGGCCAGCTCGCGGAGGCGATCCAGCGGGAACACGGTGTCGAGGTCGGTGACGGCCGCGGCGGTCGACGGGTGGCCGACGAGGAGGGTCTCGACGTCGGCGTCCGCGGGGATCTCGCGGAACGAGACGTCCTTGGCGTCGGTCCGGAAGGCGGGCTGCGCCGGGAGGTAGACGCCGGCGGAGCTGACGAGCGCGACGCGGCACTCGCGGAGCGGCTTCCGCAGTGGGGTGAGCGGCGCCCGCTCGTTGACGGCCCACTGGTAGGCGGGGAGGTCGGGGTACATGCGACGCACCTGCTCGATGTAGGGCACCGGCATCTCAGAGCTCCAGTCGCTGCGCGATGATTTCCTTCATGATCTCGGAGGTGCCGCCGCCGATCGACCACAGGCGCGCGTCCCTGTAGAAGCGCTCGATCGGGTACTCGCGCATGTACCCGTACCCGCCGAAGATCTGCGTGCACTCGTAGGCGACGCGGTTCGCGAGGTCCCCGGCCAGGAGCTTCGCCATCGAGATCTCGGTCGTCAGGTCCTCGCCCTGGGCGAACCGCGCCGAGACCGCGTGGAGGAACGCCGTGAGGCTCTCGATCTGCGCCGCCATCCCCGCGAGCGCGTGGCGGATCACCTGGAGCTTCGAGATCGGGGCGCCGAACGCCTCGCGCGCGCGGGCATAGGCGATCGTGTCCTCGAGGGCCTGGCGCGTGGCGGAGGCGAACCAGAGGGCGGCGACCAGCCGCTCGCGCTGGAAGTTCCGCATGACCTCGTAGAAGCCCTGCCCTTCGGTGCCGAGGAGGTTCGCCGCCGGCACCCGGGCGTCCTGGAAGCTGAGCTCGGCGGTGTCGGACGAGCGGTTCCCCATCTTGTCGAGGGTGCGGCTCACCGTGAAGCCCGGCGTCCCCTTCTCGATGAGGAGAATGCTGATGCCCTGGAAGCGCTTCCGGGGGTCCGCGGCGCCCGTCCGGACCGCCGTGACATAGAGGTCGCCCTGCGCGCCGTTGGTGATGAACATCTTCGAGCCGTTCACGATCCACGCGTCACCGCTCCGCTCGGCGCGCGTCTTGAGCGCCGCGACGTCGCTCCCGCCGCCGGGCTCCGTGACCGCGATCGCGCACACGACCTCGCCGCGGCAGATCCGGGGGAGCCATCGCTCCTTCTGCGCCTCGGTGCCGAGGTTCACGAGGTGCGGCGCCGACATGTCCGTCGACGCGAGGACCCCCATCGTGACCCCGGCCGAGCGGCACCGCCCCAGCTCCTCGCAGAGCACCGCCGTGTAGAGGAAGTCCGCCCCCCCGCCCCCGTACCGCGGGGGGAACTCGATGCCGAGGAGACCCAGCTCGCCCAGCCGCGTCCAGACCCACGGCGCGAACCGCCCGGCCGCCTCCCACGCGTCGACCTGGGGCTGGAGCTCCTTCTCGACGAAGGCGCGGACGGTGTGGCGGAAGGCCTCGTGCTCGGGGGTGAAGACGCGCATCGCTACCACGCGGGCGGCGTGATCGCCCAGAGGACCTCGGCCCGGCCCCGGACCTTCCGCCACCGGTGGGGGATCGTCGCGGGGAAGCGGATCGCGTCGCCCTGGCGGAGGTCGAACCGCTCCTCGCCGACCCAGAGGGTGAGCGTGCCCTTGATGACGACGCCGAACTCCTCGCCCGCGTGCTGGTAGACGGGGCTCTTCGTCCCGGGGCGGATGCGGGAGAGGATCACCTCGAGCTGCCCCTTGAGGTCCGGCACCAGGAGCTGGTTCACGGAGGTCGAGCCCTGGTAGAGGACGGCCTTCCGGTCCTCGCGCCGCACCAGCATCCTCCGAGGGGCCTGGCCCTCCGCCTGCTCGAACAGGCGGGCCAGCGTCGTGTCGAAGGCCTCCGCGATCTTCGCGAGGGTCTGGATGGAGGGCACCGCGAGGTCGCGCTCGATCTGGCTCAGGTAGCCCGCCGACAGGGCGAGCTTCCGCGCCATGTCCGCCAGCGGGATCTTCCGCTCCTTGCGCAGCTGCCGGAGGACCTCGCCGAGCCGCATGGGCGCCTCCGCCTGGGGGCGTTTTACCCCAGGCAAAACCGATTTGCTGGCATTTAACTCGACCGGGTCCCCGAAGTCAAGGGGTCGACGCCCGCGGGCTCAGGCCCCCTGGGAGGCCTCCTGGAGCTCGCGGCCGCCGACGTACTGGATGGCGATCAGCGCGGGGAGGAGCACGAGCATGTAGATGGTGGTGGCGGCGCTCGACACCTGGAAGCTGTCGAGGTTGTAGGTGTCGTAGAGGGCCGCCGGGTAGGTCTGGTTGGTCGGCGTGTTCAGGAGGAAGCTCGCGTTGAACTCGCCGAGCGAGATCGCGAAGACGAGCAGCGACCCGACCAGGATCGCGTGCTTCAGGTTCGGCAGGATGACCCACCGGATCCGCTGCGACCAGCTCGCTCCCATGCTCGCCGCCGCCTGCTCGAGCGTGACGAAGTCGAAGCTCCGGAGCGTGTTGGTCACCGCCCGGATCATGAACGGCATCGTGTACAGGAGGTGCCCCGCCAGGATGATGTACCAGGTCGGGCGGAGCGTCGTGTGCGCCTGGATGAGGGCGATCGCGACCGCGATCCCGGGGACGGACATGGGCAGGAGCACCACCTCCTCGAGCAGGCTCTTGCCCGGGAAGGTGTAGCGGACCAGCCCGTAGCCGGCCGCGACGCCGAGCGCGATCGTCAGGACGATTGAGACGAGGGCGAGCCGGAGGCTGAAGAGGATCGTGTCGCCGTAGACCCGGAAGACGTAGCGGAACCAGAGCGTGGTGAACCAGCCGGTCTGGGCCCGCGTCCGCTCCTTGAAGACGTCGTCGCCCTTCGCCTCGAGCTTCGACCAGCCCGGCCCCACCTCGCTGGCCGTGCCCATGGCGCTCGAGGTCGTCACGGATCCCCAGAAGGAGACCAGGACGGGGGACATGATCGCCGCGGCGAGCACGGCGCTGATCGCGTAGGCGAGAACGACCATCGGGTTCCAGCGCCGGCGCCGCTCACTTGAAGACATAGTACCGCTCCCCGATCCGCCGGAGGTAGAGGTTCGTGCCGAGCGTGAGGGCGCCCAGCACGATGCAGAGCGCGCTCGCGAACTCGAAGTTCGCGTACCCGACGATCTCGAGAAAGATGTCGACAGGCAGCAGGTTGAACTTCTTGGCGATGATGAGGGCGACGCCGAAGGAGCCCATCGAGACCGCGAAGGTCACCGCGATGGTCGAGATGATCGCGGGAAGCAGGAGCGGCACCAGGATGTACCAGAGCCGCTGCCAGAGGCTCGCCCCGAGGCTCCGTGCCGCCGCGTCCAGGTCGAAGTCGAACTTGCGGATCGCGGCCTCGAGCGTGAGGGTGGCCCGGGGAATCTCGAAGTAGACGTACGCGACCACGAGTCCCGAGAGGCCGTACGCGGTCATGGAGAGGTAGGCGTCGCCGGTCAGCCAGTAGAAGAAGGCGGGGATCATGCCCCACCGGCCGATCATGATCACGACCATGAAGCCGACGATGACCCCCGAGAACGCCATGGGAATGGTCAGGATCGCGCGGAAGAGGCGCTTGCCCGGGAACTCCGTGCGCACGAGGACCCACGCGGGGGCCAGGCACAGGAACGCCGACCCCACGGCCACCGAGAGGGAGAGCAGCACGCTGTGCAGGAGCGAGTCGAGGAAGTAGCGGTCGCCGAAGAGCTTCCGGTAGTTCTCCCACGACACGATCTCGAGCCAGTGGCCGAGCCCGCGCGCCCCGGGCAGCCGCGTCCGCCCCTCGAGCACGCCCGTGCCCGGCACGAGGCTCTGGGCCGCCAGGTAGAGGAACGGGTAGAGGAGGAACGCGGCGAGGAACAGCGCCAGCGGCAGCACCAGGAGGATCCCCGCGAGCCGTCCGCGTCGCATCGCGCTCACTCCTCGACCACGATGCTCCGCGCCGTCTTCTTCGGGTCCTTGTCGTCGTACAGGACCACGGTGACCTTCTGGCCGGTCTGGAGCGCCTTGACGCTGAGCCCCTGCTTGCCCTTGGTGAGATCCGTGGCGCTCCCGCTGATCCGCACCGTCTCCTCCCGCGCCTTCTTCGTCTTCTCGTCCACCACCTTGATCGTGATGGTGTAGCCCTCGAGGTGCCCCTCCTTGAGCTTGCTCTCCGGCGCCCGGACGATGGTCCCCCTGAGCGTGACCTCGCCCGCCTCGGGCGGTCCAGGAAGGAGCACCTGCGCGACGATCGCCAGCACGAGCCACGCCCGCGTCATACGTCGCCTCCCCGAAGGTCCGGGGGCGCGCCCGGGCGCGCCCCCGGGGACGGCCCTCCCTACCGCGCCCGCCGGACCTCTTCCACCCACGCCTTCTTGTACTCGTCGACCATCTTGACCTTGCGTCGCAGATCGTAGGGCTTGATGTTGTCGTAGCTCCCGTGGAGCGGCTTCATCTTCGCCTCGATCTCGGGGGTGAGCGCGCCCGGGTGGATCGGCCGGAAGAAGGACTCCGCGAAGACCCGCTGCGCCTCCTCCGTGTTGAGCCAGTCGAGCGTCAGCTTCGCGAGGCGGGGCGTCGGCGCGCCTTTGACGAGGGCCATGTTCAGCGGAAAGACCGTGGTCCCCTCGCAGGGGATGACCACCTCGACCGGCCCGCGGTCGTGGTGCTTCATCTTGTAGCCGCTCCCGTCGGCGTGGAGCCAGATCGGGATCTCGCCGCGCAAGGACGGGTTGTAGCTCGTCTCCTTGTTGTAGGAAATGATGTTCGGGTGGAGCTTCTTGAGGTACTCGATCCCGGGCCGGAGGTTGTCGTAAGTGCCACCGTGGACCCAGAGCGCCGTGAAGATCGCGTCGAAGGCGGTCCCCTGGACGGTCGGGTCGTCGTAGGCCACGAGATTCTTGTACTCGGGCTTGACGAGGTCGGACCAGCACTTGGGCACCGGGACCTTGGTCCGCTCGAGCGCCTTCATGTTGATCACGAAGGCGATCGTCCCGTAGTGGATGTTGAACCACTTGCCGTCGGGGTCCTTGTGCTCGGGCGGAATCAGCTCCCAGCCCTTCGGCTTGTAGGGCTCGTGGAGCCCGCGCTCGGCGGCCTGGGATCCGATGGCGGCGTTGTAGTACACGACGCTCGCCTGCGGGTTCGCCTGCTCGGCGATGAGCGCCGCCATCGCGGTGACGCTGGACTTCATGTCCGGCGGCCAGATCAGCCCGTACTTCTCGGTAAAGAACTTCTGGACGCCGCCCCAGTTCGCGTAGTTCGGCTGGTGGTCGTAGCCGATGAGCTTGTTGCCCTCGATCTTCTTGGCCTCCTCGAGCGCCTTGACGAACTCCGCGCGGGCCTTCGCGTCGAAGTGCGTCGCGCCCGCCGGAAACGCCCCCGCCACGAGCGCCAGGACAACCACCGCCGCCACGACGAGCCCGCTCACTCTCCCGTTGATCCGCATCGTCATTCCTCCCCTCTCCTCCGCTCCGAACGCCGAAGGCCCCGACACCGCGCCACCCCGCTTCCGCCTGCCCGCCCGCTCTCCCGGGTCCTCACGCCGGCGGCCCGGGCTCAGGATCCAGCAGGTGGAGCTTCGCGAGATCGAGGCGCACGGGGACCCGCTCGCCGATCTCCACCCGCCGCGTGTTCTCGACGTCCAGGAGCATCCGCTCCGCCGACTCGGTGCGCGCGCCGACGCGGAGGCGATTGCCGAGGTAGAGCACCTCCTCCACGCGCACCACGCAGTGCGCCTCCGCGCCGTGCGTGGCGATCGCGAGATCCTCGGGCCGGATCATGAGCATCCGGCGGCCGAGCGGGGGCGACGCCCGCATCTCGCCGGCCTTCGCCGAGAAGCTCCCCCACGGCAGCGCGAACCGGTACCGCCCGCCCTCCTCGGACGCGATCTCGCACGGGCAGAGGTTGGCGTGGCCGATGAAGGTCGCCACGAAGAGGTTGGCCGGGTTCTGGTAGATCTCGGGCGGCGTCCCCACCTGGACGACCCGGCCACGGTTCATGACGACCACCCGGTCGCCCAGCGCCATCGCCTCGGTCTGGTCGTGGGTGACGTAGACGGTCGTCGTGCCGAACTCCTGGAGGAACTGGCGCAGCTCGCCGCGCAGCTCCTCGCGGATCTTCGCGTCAAGCGCGGAGAGCGGCTCGTCCATCAGGAGGATGCGCGGGTTGTAGACGATCGCCCGGGCCAGGGCCACCCGCTGCGCCTCGCCCCCGGAGATCTGGCGGATGCGCTTCTTGGCGAGCGGGCCGATGCGCACCGTGTCGAGGACCTGTCCCACCCTGGCGCGGCGCTCCGCGGGGGGCACCCGTCGGACCTTGAGGCCGAACTCGACGTTCTCCTCGACCGTCATGTTCGGGAAGAGCGCGTACGACTGGAAGACCATCCCGATGTTCCGCTTCTCGAGCGGCAGGCCCGTGACGTCGCGTCCGTCCACGACCACCTGCCCCGACGAGGGCTCGAGGAGCCCGGCGATCACGCGGAGCATGCTCGTCTTCCCGGAGCCGGAGGGCCCGAGCACCGCGGTGACCTTGCCCTCGGGCATCGCCAGGGAGATGTCCTCCATCGCCCGCGTGCCGTCCGGGTAGACGAGCGTCACGGTCCGGATCTCGATCGTCGCCATGGGAGCCAGGGGCGAGTCGCGCTTCACGGCACGGTCCTGGTACCCGCCCTAGAACCAGTACCAGCGCTGCGGGGCGCTGCGCGCGTCGCCGAGCGTCGGCTCCGGGGTCGTGCGCACCGTGACCACGTATCCGATCAGCGCGAGCACCGCCGAGAGCACCACGAGCCAGAACTTCCACGTGCCGAACCCGACGTACGCGGTCGACGCCGCGACGAGCACGACCTCCATCCCGAGGAACGCCCACCACGCGAACCGGCGCAGGGAGTCGGGCATCTCAGCTCCTCCGCTCCCGCGGCTGGAGCAACCCCTCCATCACCGCCTGCACCTTCGCGTCCCGCACCGCCGGCTGGTGGTAGAAGATCCGCCCGAGCGGGGCGGCGAAGACGTGGATCATCCGGCTCCAGCCGAGGTACGCGAGGAAGAGGGAGGCGAGGAGGGCGTGCGCGATCCAGGAGAAGGAGTACGCGCCAGCGTAGGGCGCGCCCGCGCGCATCGCCTCGCCCAGCCAGTGGCCGAGGAGCGCCCAGCCGCGGCTCGGGTCGGGCGGCAGGTTGGCGAAGTGCATCGCCTCGGCGACGAAGCCGGTCACCACGATCCCGAGCAGGAAGAGGGTCCCGGGCGTGTCGTTGAACTTCGCCTCCTCCGTCCCCGCCCCGAGCGCCCCCCGCCAGAGCGCGATCGCGAGCCCCACCAGCAGCACCATCCCGGACAGGTTCAGCCCGAACTTGAGCGCGAGCCACCCCACATGGCCCGGCAGGAACGGCTCCGAGGGGAGGTACTTCGTGAGCAGCGCGGTGAGCATGTCGAACACGAACAGGACCGAGAACCCCCACGAGATGAGCATGTGGCGCGTCCACGGCACCCGGCCGCGGAGCCGGATCCGCCGCTGGAGGACGACCTCGTCCGCGTAGGCCTCCGCGAGCGCCCCGGCGTCGAGGCTCCGGAACGGGATGAAGCGCCCCGAGGCGCCGAATATGACGCCGATCTTGACGAACAGGTTCCGGTAGAGCCCCATGAACAGCGCACCGACGAAGAGCGGGATGAGGATCCAAAAGGCGTCCAGCAGGCTCATCGAGGCCTCCTAGCGGATGATGATCAGCGCCGGGCCCGCCGGGCCGCCCACGCGCTCGCCGCCCTGCCGCGCCGCGATCCGCTCCAGCTCCTCCAGGTCGCCAGAGAGGATCGCCTTCGTCGGACACACTTCCTCGCACGCCCGCGGCAGCTCGGGCGGCCGGTCGCCGCAATAGGTGCACTTGGACATCTTGCCGTCGGCCCCGAACTGCGGGACGCCGAAGGGGCACGCCCAGAAGCAGAACATGCACCCCACGCACGTCCGCGCATCGACGACCACGAGCCCGTCGGTCCCCTTGGTGATGGCGCCGACCGGACAAGCCTGCATGCAGGGCGCGTTGTCGCAGTGCAGGCACGGCATCGACAGGTTCCGGGCGGTGACGTGCGGGTACGTGCCGGCCTCGATCCTGGCGATGCGGCGCCACGAGACGGCGCCCGTCGCGTTCCAGGAGGCGCACGCCACCTCGCAGGCGTGACAGCCCGTGCACTTGTTGATCTCGAAGAGCCAGCCCTTCGTGCCCATGGCCCCCCTACACCTTCCGGATGCGGACTTTGCACTCGTTGTAGCCGATGCCGCCCGAGATCGGGTTCACGTTGGTGTCGAGAATCGGGTTGATGTGGCTCCCGCGCCCCTTGGCGATGCCCTGCCAGTGCCCGAACCCGTGACCGTGGCGCACGCACACGACGCCGGGGCGGACGCCCGGGCGCACCTTGGCCTGGATCCCGACCTTGCCCCGCGGCGACTCGACCTCGATCCGGTCGCCGTCCGCGATGCCCAGCCGGCGCGCGTCCTCCGTGTTCAGCTCCGCCCAGTTCTCGCCCCGGATGCGGAGCAGGATCGGGTTGTTCTGGGTCGTCAGGTTGCAGTGCGTCTCGAACTTGGTGTTGATGAGCTGGAACGGGTACGCGGCGTCGGGGAGGACCTTGCGATCGCGGTACTCGGGGAGCGCGTTGTAGCCGTGCTTCGCGAACGATTCCGACGCGAGCTCGATCTTGCCGGTGGGCGTCGCGAAGCCGCCCTCCCGGTACTTGTGGTACCTGACCTCGCCCGACCAGAAGCCCGTCCGCTTCAGCGTCTCGAGATCGGCGGGCAGGTCCCGCACGATGCGCCGCGCCCACTCTTCCCAGGAGTCCCAGCGGAACAGGTCGCCGTACCCCATCTTCTCGGCGATGCCGCGGACGATCTCGTACACCGGCCGCGCCTCGTGGTACGGCGCGAGCGCCGGCACGCACAGGATCGCCTCCGGCGGCATCGCGAGGCTCTGCCGCACCTCGGCGCGCTCGTAGAAGGAGGCCTCCGGGAGCACCAGGTGACACTCGGCCGCCGTCTCGCTCATGTAGGTGTCGATCGCCACCGAGAAGTCGAGCGCCCGGAGCATCGCCAGGTACCGCTCGGTGTTGGGCTCGCTCATCGCCGGGTTGGTGCACTGGAAGAAGAGGGCCTTGACGGGGTAGGGCTTCCCCTCGAGCACGGCGTCGGGCAGGAGCTGGGTCGGGAGGTCGGGCGCCAACGGGTACCCCATCGCCACGTGGAGCGGGGGCTTGCCGATCTTCGCCTTGCGCGCCTCGGGCACGGTGACGGGCGGCTGGAGCGGCGCCCACTCTTTGAGGATGAGGTTGCCCGGACCGTCGACCTGGCCGGTGAGCGCGTTCAGGATATAGACCACTCGCGAGGCGTCGAGCCCGTTCGAGTAGTTCCCCAGCCCCTTGAAGGTCTCGATCATCGCCGGCTTCGTCCCGGCGAACTCGCGCGCCAGACGCCGGATCGTCGCCGCCTCCACCGACGTGACGCCCTGGGCCCAGTCCGCGGTGTACCCGCGCTCGACCACGTGGCGGCAGAACTCGTCGAACCCGTGCGTCCACTGTCGGCAGAACGGCTCGTCGTAGAGCTTTTCCGTGACGATCGTGTGCGCCATCGCCAGGAGGAGGGCGCCGTCGGTGCCCGGGGCGATCGGCACCCACTCGCTCGCCTTCTCCGCGGTCGCCGTCAACGCCGGATCCACCACGACGAGCCGCGTGCCCTGCGAGAGCGCCTGGAGGAGCCCCCGGCTCTCGAAGAGGCTCTGGTTCGCCCCGAGCATGTTGATGCCGAGCAACATGATGAACTTCGAGTGCTCGTAGTCGTGGACCGGGAACACGTGCCCGAGCACGGTGAGCGCCGCCAGGCGCCGGTCCTGCTCGCACGCGGAGGTGTGACCGTAGTAGTTCGGCGTGCCGTAGCACTCGGTCAGGAACACCTGGGCGAAGACGCTGTTCGGGTCCAGGTGCCAGAGGTAGGCGACCGCCTCCGGCCCCCACGCGGCCTTGATCTCCCCGAGCTTCCGCGCGATCAGCGTGAACGCCTCGTCCCACGTGATCCGCTGGAACTCGTTCGGTCCCAGCCGCTTCATCGGGTGCTTGAGGCGGTTCGGGTCTTTCGCGAGCACGTGGCTCGCCTCGCCCTTCACGCACCGCGACCCCCGGGTCGACGCCCGCGTGTTGCCCCGGACGTAGACGACGTCACCCCCTCTCGTGAAGACCTCCGTCGGGCAGGTCCACGGGCACACGTAGCAGATCCCCGGCGTCATCTCGGCGTCGCGGATGCGGGCGAGCGTCTCCGTCGTTCCCGCGGTCTCTCTCATCGTCCCCTCCCCGGCGCCTCGCGGTGTTCACGCCCGGTCGATCGATGCGGACGTTCGGGGGGGCGGGGGCCCGGTGGGCGCGAGTGTCGTTCCGAAGCGCCGCCGGGCCCCGCCCCCCGAGCCGCGTCTACCTCATCCACTTGGGCGTGAACACCTCGAAGTCGCCGCCCTTGACCCAGAGCCACGACATCTCGCGGATCAGGAAGTGGTCCGGGGCGTTGCCCTTGCCGATGTTCACCACCGGGATGAGCGACCCCTTCCAGTCGCGGATCGACTCGAGCGTGTCGACGAACCCGTCGCGCGTGATCTTCGCCGTCTCCTTCGGCATCCGGCGCAGCGCTTCGGTCACGACCTGGGCCCCGGCGTACCCCCACATGTGGATCGCGTCGGGCTCCTCCTGCGGGTAGTACTTCTTGAGCAGGCTCACGAACTGCCGCATCAGCGGGTCCGGCGAGTTCGGGCGCCGGAAGATCGTGCTGAAGTAGACGCCCTCGACGGCCTCCTTGCCGGCCAGCTCGATGACCTTCGGGCTCTGGCCGAAGAAGACGACGACGACCGGCACCTTCCAGCCGAGCTTCTGCCGCTCGGTGAAGAAGCGCGCGGCGTGCTCGGGCGCGCAGGAGCAGAGGTGGACGTCGGGGTTCGCCGCCTTCATCTTGATGACCTGGGCGCTCACGTCCAGCTCGTTTTTCTCGTACGGCTCCTTGGCCACGAGCTTCACGCCGTACTTGTCGAGCGCCGACTCGACGCCCGCGATGTGGGTCTTCCCCGACGGGTCGTTCTGGTAGAGGAGCGACACCGTCTTGCCGCCGAGCTGCTCCTTCGCGAAGCGGACGAGATCCTGGCCCTCCGTGTGGTAGCTCGGGTAGAGGGGGAAGACGTACTTGGAGGGATACTCGAGGTTCTTCGCCGCCCCGGTGCCCGCGCCGATCAGCGGCACCTTGTTCTCGGTGATGTAGTCGATGACCGCCGCGGTCGGCGCCGAGCCGAGCGGGTTCGCGATCGCGAAGCACTTGTCGCGCTCGACGAACTCCTTCACGACGATAGTCGTCCGCGACGGGTTGTACTGGTCGTCGATCATCTTGAAGACGATCTTCCGCCCGTTGACGCCGCCCTGCTCGTTGACGTGCTTGTACCAGATGTCCGCGCCCTTCCCCATCCGGAAGTAGGTGGACTCCTTGCCCGTCATGGGCTGGTAGGAGCAGAGCAGGATCTCGCTATCGGTCACCCCGGGCGCCTGGGCCCAGGCCACCTCCGCGAGGGGGATTGCCCCCAGGACAGCGAGTGCCAGAACGATTACGGTCAGCTTACGCATGCGCGCGCCCTCCCTTAGGTTCGACTCGTTGCCCGCTCGTCGGTCGTCTGGCGACCGAGGTACGACCGTACCACATCGTTGCGGCCCCGCAGCTCCTCCGCGGTCCCCTCGAGCACGACGCGGCCCACGCGGAGGACGTAGGAGTAGTGGGCGATCGACAGCGCCTGGTAGGCGTTCTGCTCGACCAGGAGCACGGTGACGCCGTCGACGTTGATCGTCCGGATGATCGTGAAGATTTCCGTCACGAGCTTCGGCGCGAGTCCGAGCGACGGCTCGTCGAGCAGCAGCACCCGGGGACGCGCCATGAGGGCCCGGCCGATCGCCAGCATCTGCTGCTCGCCCCCCGAGAGCGAGCCCCCGGGCTGCCGCGTCCGCTCGCCGAGCACCGGGAAATACCTGTAGACGCGCTCGAGGTCCGCGGTGAGGTCGCCCGTGCGGCAGTAGGCGCCCATCCGGAGATTCTCGAGGACCGTGAGGCCGGCGAACAGGCGGCGACCCTCCGGCACCTGGACGATGCCCCGGCGCACGATCTCCTCGGGCGAGAGGCGGTCGAGGCGCGTGCCGTCGATCGTCACCGAGCCGGCCGTGGGCCGGATGAGGCCCGACACCGTGCGCAGCGCGGTCGTCTTCCCCGCGCCGTTGGCGCCGAGCAGCGCGACGATCCGCCCCTCCGACACCTTGAGCGTGACCCCCTTGAGCGCCTTGATCGGGCCGTAGCCCGCCTCGACCCCGTCGAGGCTAAGCACCGACGGTCGCCTCGCCCAGGTATGCCTCGACCACCGCCGGGTGGTTCAGGATGTCGGTCGGCGCGCCCCGCGCGATGTTCCGGCCGAAATCCAGCACCGTCACCGCGTGACAGATGGCCGAGACCAGGGACATGTCGTGCTCCACCACCGTGACCGTGACACCGAGCTCCCGGTTGATCCGCCGGATGATCTCGCCAATCTCGCTGGTCTCCTCCTCGTTGCAGCCGGCCACCGGCTCGTCGAGCAGGAGGAGGGACGGCTCGCTCGCGAGCGCGCGCGCCAGCTCCACCCGCTTCTGGTGGCCGAACGGCAGGTGGACGACCTGCTGCTCGAGCACCTCACCGAGCCCGAGCATCTCCGCCAGGCGCCCGGCCCGCGCCCGCATCGCCGTCTCGCGCCGGAGGCCCGACGGGAGCGAGAGCATCACCGCCAGCGGATTCCCGATGTGGGAGTGCATGCCGATGAGGATGTTGTCGAGGGTCGAGCGCGACCGGAACAGGTTGATGTTCTGGAAGGTCCGCGCGATCCCGAGGCGGACGACCTGGTGGGGGGAGCGCGGCCCGAGATCGTGGCCGCGGTACCGGACGGAGCCCTCGGAGTAGTCCTGGAAGCGGCTCACGCAGTTGAAGAGCGTGGTCTTGCCGGCGCCGTTCGGGCCGATCAGCCCGTAGATGCTCCCCTCGGGGACCTCGAGGTCCACCCCGTCGAGCGCGCGCAGCCCGCCGAAGTGGACGTGAACCGAGCGGACGCTCAGCGATTCCATCCGCTCTCCCGCTCGACGCCGAGCGGCTTCAGCGGCTCCACCGCGGCGTGCCGGCGGCCCAGGACGAGGCGGAGCCCCCGCGCGAGCACCCCCGCCACGCCGTCCGGTGCCCACACGAGGGCCCCGATGAGCGCGAGGCCGTTCAGGATGTACGCGAAGTCCCGCAGCTCACCGAGGTAGTACGGCACCAGCACGACGAACCCGCCGCCCAGGGCCGAGCCGAAGAGCGAGGCCTGGCCACCCACGACGACCGCCGTCAGGAAGTCCACCGACATCCACGCGTCGCCGAACGTCTCCGTGGACACGTAGCGGTTGTGGTGCGCGAAGAGGACGCCGCCCGCGCCGGTCATCGCCGCGCTGATCGCGAACGCCACCGTCTTGTAGAGCCGGAGGTTGATCCCCATCGCCTCGGCGGCGCGCTCGGAGTCACGGATGGCGATGAAGGCCCGCCCGACCGCGGAGCGGACGATGCTCCACGACGCGAGCATGACGAGCGCCATGACGCCGAGGCTCACGTAATAGAAGCCGACGTCCTTCACCAGGTACCCGAGGAGGGCGTTCTTGCCGAGCTGGATCCCCTCCCGGCCCTCAAAGATCGGCCAGTTGTTGAGGATGGCGCCGACCGCGAGCGCGAACCCGAGCGTCGCGATCGCGAGGAACGCGCCGCCCAGCCGGAGGCAGATGATGCCGAGGGCGAACCCGATCACCCCGGCCACGAGCGTCCCCGCCAGGAGGCCCGGCAGCAGGGACGTGCCCAGGTGCTTCGCCATCAGCGCGGTCGTGTAGGCGCCGATCGCGAAGAACCCGCCGTGGCCGACGGTCACGAGGCCGGTGTAGCCGGTGAGGAGGTTCACGCCCACCGCCGCGATGACGTAGGTGAAGGTGAAGCCGAGCAGGCTCGCGTAGAAGCTGGGGATCAGGGCCGGCAGCAGGACGAGGATCGCGAAGGCCAGCGCGGTGAGGCCGATCTGCCACCCGCGCTCGGACACGCCTCAGATCTCCCGCCGCGCGCGGCCGCCGAAGAGGCCGCGCGGCTTGAACGCGAGCACGAGCACGATCAGGACGAACGCGATCGCCACCTTGTACTGGGCGCCCAGGTAACCGCCCGCCAGGTTCTCCGCCACCCCGATCACGAGCGAGCCCACGACGGCGCCGGGGAGCGAGTAGAGCCCGCCGAAGACCGCGCCGACGTACCCCTTGACGAGGACGGTGTCCATCATCTGGGTGCTCACGTAGACGAGCGGGGCGAGGAGGATCCCGCTGACGCCGGCGAGGACGCCGCCGACCCCCCAGGTGAGGAGCACGATGCGGCGGACCGGGATCCCCATGAGCTGCGCCGCGACCGGGTCCTCGGTGATCGCCCGCATCGCGATGCCCGGCTTGGTGAAGCGGAAGAAGAGGAAGAGGGCGCCGCCCACCGCGGCCGCGATCAGCATGTTGAAGAGATGCGCCTGGCTGATGAGCGTGCCGCCGATCGACACCGGCGTGCTCGGGAAGAGGGCCGGGAAGGCCTTGGTGTCGCGCCCCCACATCCACCCGGCGACGCCGTGCAGGATGTAGAAGACGCCGAGCGTCGCGGTGAAGAGCGTCAGCCAGTCCGCCTCGGCGATCGGGCGCATGATCAGCCGCTCGACCGCGAGCGCCAGCACGGTGACGGCGACGATGGTGAGGATCGTCGCGCCGAGGAGCCCCGTGCCGAACCGCTCGAACGCCACCAGCGCGACGAACGCACCGATCATGCTGAAGTCACCCTGCGCCAGGTTGATGGTGCGCGTGTTCCGGAAGATCAGGACGATCCCGATCGCCGTCAGCGCGTAGAGGCTGCCGGTGGCGAGACCGCTGACGATCTGTTGAGCCAGCACGGGGTTCCCTCCAGCCCGGCCTACGTGGTGCTGAGCACCCGCAAGATCGGCCGCCCGCGCACGAGCCGCGGCGCGCTGGTCGCGGCGCACCCGTCGCCCGCCCCCCGGCCCTCGAGCCGCATCAAGCGCCGCATCCGCCCGAGGTCACCCGAGGCCGCCGCGCGTCCCGCGAGGTGGGGGATCGATCGGAGCAGGGCTGACCGGAGGGGATGGCGCCGCGCGACGGGCGCGATCGCGTAGAACACGAACGGCCCCTCCCGGCGGCTCGTCAGGAGCCCGCTCCGCCGGAGCTGCCCCAGATGGCGCGAGATCCGGTACTGCGGCAGGCGGAGGACGGCGACGAACTCGCAGACGCAGAGGTCGGGCGTCCGGAGGAGCAGCGTGAGGATGCGCAGACGCGTGTCATCGGCGAGGAGCCTCAGGAAGCGGGCGCCGCTGAGGGATTCGAGGACGCCGGAATATGCGCCTTGACGCATAGGGTTCTGTGCGGCGCAGCATATTGTCGCGCGCCGGACCTGTCAACCTGAAAGTCCGACTCCGCCGGGACGCCTCTCCGGCGATCGCGCCCCGCTCACGGAAGGCGCGAGCCGAGCCAGCGGCCGAGCCCCCCGCCGAGGAGGGCGCCCAGGATCGGGGCGACCACGTACACGGTGAGCCACCCGCCGCGCGGGCCGGGGATCGCGATCTCCCCCCACCCGAGGAAGTACGCCACCAGCCGCGGGCCGAAGTCGCGCGCCGGGTTGAGCCCCGCCTGCGTGAGGGGCGCGATCACCGAGATGATCGCCGCGACGCCGAGCCCGATCACGAGCGGCGCCGCGGCCGGTCCCGGCCGCACGGGATTACGCTCGCGCGTGACGGTGGCGATGAGGAACGCGAGCATGGCGGTGCCGACCATCTCGGCGAGGAACGCGCCCGCGGGGCTCACGATGCGCCAGGCCTCCTCCGCCGTCCCGAAGATTGCCGGGTTCGGGAAGTACTCGCCGAACATCATGGCCGAGAGCTCGCTCCCGGGCCCGCCTCTCAGCAGGCCACGCCGGCGCTCGAACTCCACAATGGCCTCCGAGAAGAGCGCGTAGAGGACGGCGGAGGCCGCCGCGGCGCCCGCCGTCTGCGCCCCCGCGTACGGTACGACCCGGAGCCAGGGGAACCCGTCGTACGTGGCGGAGGCGACGGTGATCGCGGGGTTCAGGTGGGCGCCGGAGAGGGCGGCCGCCGCGTAGATCCCCAGGCTCACCCCCACCGCCCAGACGACCGCCACCTGCCAGAGCCCGGCCTGCGCGCCCGTCGCGACGGCGGCGTTGACCGCGCCGACGCCGAAGAAGACCAGGATGAAGGTGCCGGCGAATTCCGCGGCGAGCGCCGGACCGAGGCGCGGCCAGGGTGCCCGGCGGCGAGCGGCGCCCCGCCCGAGCCCGTCCTCGTCGAGCCCGAGGGGCGGCTCGAGCGCGCGCTCGTCGGTCACTGCCGGCCCCCGCCGCGCAGCGCGGCTGGGAGGTTTCGCGCCGCGTTGAGGAGCACGCCGCGGATCTCGGCGCCACCGAGGTCGGCGCCGGCGAGGTCCGCCTGCTCGAGGTTGGTGCCGTCGAGCCTGGCGCCGCGCAGATCGGCGCCGGCGAGGCGGGCGCCGACGAGCTGGGTGCGCGTCAGGTTCGCGCGGCCGAAGCTCGCTCCGGAGAAGTCCGCCGCGTACGCCCGGGCCCACTGGAGCGACGCCCCCGCGAAGTTCGCCTCGCGCCCGCGCGCCCAGGTGAGGTCCGCCCAGCCGAGGTTCGCCCCCGTGAGGACCGCACGCGTGAGCGTCGCCTCGCGGAGGTCGGCGCTCCCGAGGTTCGCCCCGGTCAGGACGGCGTCCGCGAGGTTCGCCCCGCTCAGACGCGCGCCGGCGGGCGCCGGGTCCGCGAGGGCCGCGGCGCCGAGATTGGCGCCGGTGAGGTTCGCGGCGCCGAGATCGGCCTGGCGGAGATCCGCGGCCGGGAGCGTCGCCCCCTCGAGCGTCGCGCCCGCGAGGCGCGCCCTCGCGAGTCGCGCGCCCGGCAGGAACGCGTGTCGCAGCGAGGCGCCGGCGAGCTGCGCCCCCTCGAGCGTCGCGCGCGTGAGATCCGCCCCGTCGAGCCGCGCCTCGCGCAGGTCCGCGCGCGTGAGGTCCGCGCCGCCGAGGCGCGCGCCCCGGAGGTCGGCGCCGCGCGCGGCCGCCTCGCGCAGGTACGTCTCGCGAAGGTCGGCGTCGCGGAGGCTCGCGCCCGCGAGGTTCGCCCCGACCAGGCGGGCGCCGGTGAGCACGGCGCGATCGAGCGTCGCCCGGCCGAGATTCGCCCCGCGCAGGTCGGCGCCGGAGAGATCGAGCCCGGCGAGGTTCCGGCCCGCGAGATTCCCGCCGTCGCGGAAGACGTCGTCGACCCCCGCCGGGCCCGGGGACGCCGCGAGGGCCACGAGGACGAGCGCGAGCGACGCCGCCGCGGGCGCGCGCCTCGCCGTCACTGGGCGACGTTCTGCGGGAGGAAGGTCACCGTTCTTCTGATTTCGGGCTGGGGACCGATCCTCCGGATCGCGGCCCACACCCCCTTGTAATACGGGATCGTCGTCGCCGGGTCCACGTGGTCGGAGACGAGATCGCCGACGGCACCGCGGGGCTGCCCGAACAGCATGAACGTGTGGCCGCGCTTGACCGAGTCCGTGACGTAGGCCATCGCGTTCACGCGCCCGACGTCGTTCGTGAGCTCGAGCAGGTCGCCCGAGGCGATCCCGAGCCCTGCCGCGTCGGCCGGGTGGATCTCGAGGTGCGGCATCGGGTTGTGATCGCGATAGAACGGCACGTGCTGATGGTGGTAGAGGGTCTGCCAGATGTGGTTCGTCCGGCCGTTGTTCACCCAGAAGGGGAAGCGGGCGCGCTGCGCCGCGACTTTCGCGGCGTAGCCCGGCCAGGGCAAGGGCGCCGGGATGAACCGCGCCTTGCCCGACGGGGTCGCGTAGCGCCCGTCCTCGTGGAGCCGCACCGCGCCCACCGGCACGCCGTTGACGATCCGCGTCGGCGTCTGGATCCCGTTCGTCCCGAGGCGCCGCAGGAGATCGTAGGTGACGCCGGCGTAGCCCTCCATCGGGTCCGTCCCGTCCCCTCTGAACTGGTAGCGCGCGTGGATGAACACGTCCTCGTCGGTCCTCCAGTCGAAGTCGAGGAACCGGTTCGCCATGAGCGGGTTGCGCTCCTCGAGGTAGAGCGCCCGCAGCCGCCGGGCGAACCGCGCCATGATCTCCCAGTCGGGGAGCGCCTGGCCCGGCGGATCCATGAACCGCTGGTAGAGCCTGAGCCGCCGCTCGCCGTTGATGGAGGTGAGGTTCATCTCGCCCCACTGGGCGGCCGGCAGCACGAGGTGCGCGTGGCGCGCGGTGGCGGTCAGGTAGATGTCCTGGACGATGACGAACATGCCGCCCTGCTTCAACGCCTCCACCACGCGCGCGACGCGCTCGCCGATCGGGCGGCCCTGCGTCCGGTCGAGCGCCGCCTGGACGGGAGCGCCCCGCTCCCTGAGGGCCTCCTCCATGGCCTCGGCCCGGAGCGTGGTGAGCACCGGATTGCACCCGCCGATCCAGTAGCACTTCACCTCGCCCCGGCGGACGGCCTCGTCGACGTTGAGCGCGGGACGCCCGCCGGGGTACGGCGGGCGCACGTAGGCCTCCTGGTGGCCGCCCATGCGGCTCACGCCCGTCCCCGGCTTGCCGAGGTTGCCCGTGAGCAGCCCGAGGTCGACGATCGCCGCGATGTTCTCGTAGTTCTTCAGCCCCCAGATGAGCCCCTTCTCGTACTGGAGGAGCGTGCGCCGGCGGGAGCCGTCCGCCTTCGGCGCCGCGATCCACTCCGCGGCCTTGACGATCTGCGCCGCCGGCACGCCGGCGATCCGCGCCGCCTCCGCGACGACCTCCGCGAGCGGCCGGTCGATCGCGAGCGTCGAGCGCTGGTACGCCTCGAACGTCTGCACCTCGGTCGACGCGTTGATGAACGCAACGTCGTGCCACCGTCGGTCGAGGATGATCCGGCCGATGGCGGTGAGGAGCGCGATGTCGCCCCCGGGCTCGATCTGGAGATGCAGTACGCGCTCGCGGCCGCCCGCGGCCTCCGCCGTCGCCACGGTCATCGTCCGTCGCGGGTCGACGATGATCATCCGGCCCGCCTCGACGGCCTCGCCACCGAGCGTCTGGCGCTTCTCGGCGAGCGTGGCGCCGGTGAGGTTCGGGATCATGTGCACCAGGAAGTAGTTGGTCTGCGTCTCGTAGGCGTTGGACCCGACGAGCACGATCGTGTCCGCCAGGGCCGCGTCGGCGTAGGCGCTCGTGAGCGCGGCCACCCCGGCGTCGGCCGCCGCGTGGACCTCGCTCGCATAGGCGGGGCGGTTGTGAATGGACGCCATGCGCGTGCCGACGCCGGTGAAGAAGAACCGGCCGACGGCCCAGTTGTTCTCGAAGCCCCCGCCCCCGCCCCCGTGATCGAAGAACTTCATCCCCACCGCGTCCGGACCCCAGCGGTCCATCACCGATTTCAGGATGCGCGCGCCGAGGTCCACCGCCTCGTCCCAGCCGCTCGGGATCGGGCCCTCGCCGCGCCTCGCGAGCGGCGTCGCGAGCCGCGCCTGCGTCGGACGGTCGGAGGCCCAGAGCGTCTGAGCCTGCCCGCCGCCGCGCACCGAGGCGAGCCCCTCGTTCACGACACATCCCCGGTCGGGCATGATCACGACGTTGTAGCGGCGCCCGTCCCGGTCGGCGACGACCGAGTGCATGGCGGGCGAGATCCAGTCCGAGAGCGGGGGGAGTGGGCGCCGGAAGTCGACGCCGAGCGCGTTGCGCGCGGGCTCGGGACCGCCCGCGCGGCCGACGGGCCACTTGAAGACCCTGTAGCCGCACCCGACGATGCAGAACTGGCAGACGGTGTCGAACCGCTGGGCGTCGGGCGGCGGCAGCGGCACCCGGTCCACGGACCTATCGGGCCAGGACGATGTTGGTGTGGCGGCCGTAGATCAGGCCCGAGATGCCCACCGCCTGCACGAGCCCGCGCTCGACGCGCAGCTCGATCTGGGGCAGATGCTGGCTCGCCTGGCCGATGACGAGCATGCCGGCCTTCGCCGGATCGAAGGTCGACCAGTGGCACGGGCAGATCAGGAGCTTCCGCTCCGGCTTGTAGCCGACCGTGCATCCCTTGTGCGTGCAGAGCGTCGAGTAGGCGACGATGTCCCGGTCGGGACCCACGCCGCCGGCCGCCTCCTCGCCGAGCCGCATCAGGAGCGCCGGTGACCGGACATCGGGATACGTGAAGGCGAGCGTGGCGCCCTTCGCGATCCCCGGGAGCGGCGCCACCGTCACCACGGGGTAGCGCCCGTCGGTCGCGGCGCCCGACTCGCGGGGCAGCGCCGCCGCGAGGCCGGCGGCCCCGCCGAGCTTGATGAAGTCACGACGCGTGGACATGGCGCCTCCTCTCGTCGGCGATCCGTCCCGGCGCAAGCGCGGATCCGCGCCCGCTCCGCCCTTACTAGACGGGCTGGTGTGAGAACTGTCAAGCGGATGTATTCTGTGTCTATCTTCGATCCGGGGGGGACCCGCGATGCCGATCACCATGGCCGAGTTCGAGACGCTTGCCGCCGCCAAGCCCGCCGGGACGCCCCTCGCCGAGATCCTCTCGGTCGGGAACATCTACTGGAGCGGGAGCCTCACCGGGTACATCTATCTGATCCCAGAGGTGATGGGGAAGCCGGGGGCGATCGTGCCGGCGTCGCTCAAGGGGAGGTTCGGCGGCTGACCGAGCCGCCCATGAACTGACCGAGCAGCGCGATCCGGTCGCCCGGACCGACCGGCGAGTCGAGCGTGTGCGCGATGCCGAGGACGGCGTCGTTCACCAGCACCTCGATGTGCTCGCCCAGCTCGCCGTCCTCCCAGAGCGCGCCCTCGAGCTCGGGGAATCTCGCCGTGAGCCCGCGGAGCACGCCGCGGATCGTGACGCCCGGGGTGCACGGCTCCTCGAAGACGCGCCGTCCCGAGCCGTCGCCGCCGACGAACTTCGTCACCCAGGAGACGACCTCGACCGGGATCGTCGCCACGGTCACTCCTCGCGCTTCGCCTGGAGCCGCTTCACCAGCTCCTCGTACGACGACGCGCGGATGATCCGGTCGAACTGGGCGCGGTAGTTGCCGATCAGGCTCACGTTCTCGATGGTCACGTCGTAGATGAGCCACCGCTCGCCCCGCCTCAGCATCCGCGCGTCCACCGGGACCTCGGTCCCCTGCTTCGTGGCCACCCGCCCCCGCACGATGGCGTGATCGCCGTCGATCGACTCGCCGACGTACCGGAGCTTCTCGCCGCCGTAGAAATCGATCTTCGAGAGGTAGGCGGACTCGAGCAGCTCGGCGAAGAGCCGGACGAACTCCTCCCGCTCGGCCTCGGTCCTGGCCTGCCAGTGCCGGCCGAGCGCCCGCTTCGCGGTCTCGCCGAGGTCGAAGATCTCGATCGCGATCCGGCGCACCGCGGCCCTCCGCTCGAGCCGCCTGTCGGGCCCCCTGAGCCCGGGGTCCTCCAGCACTTTGACCACCTGGTCGCCGTACTGGCGGATCTGATCAATCGGACCGGCGAGGGCGCCCGTCGCGAGTACCACCACGGCGAGCGCCGCGGAGATCGAGGAGGCGGTTCTCATCGCTGATCGGCTCCTTTCGGCACGAAGCGACTTCTTTCCCATTGTCCCACGCGCTCACCGCCCGGCAAGCAGGTCGTCCGCGAGGAGGAAGAGGCTCGCACCGTCCCGCGCCCGATCGCCGAGCGACGCCCAGAACGACCCGGGGCCGGTGTGCTGGAACGTGCGCAGGATGGCGAGGCGGGCTCGCCCGCCGGCGGCCTCGGCCAGGCGCAGGCTCTCGGTGAACGGGATCGAGTCGTCGGCGATCCCGTGAGCGATCAGGACCCGCCCCGGGAGCCGGGCAACGAGGGGAAGGGGCGAGAGGCGATCGATCGCGTCGCGGGCTCCCCGCGGGAGCCCCGCGAGGAGTGGAGCCACGGCGGCCTCCCGGTCATTGAGGACCAGGGCCAGGACGCTCTGGCCCTCCGCGCCGAGGGAGGCGGTGGGCGGCTCGGCCGACGGGCTCGCGAGCTTCGCCTCGGCGATCGACGCGAGGCGGTCGCGGTCCCGCGCGTCCGTCACGAACGGGACCAGCAGGGCGAGGAGCTTCCAGCGGTTGTACGCCTCCTGGCGCTCCACCCAGCGACGGTCGCCAAAGGCATGGACGCCGGTCGTCAGGAACGCGACGACGTGGCGGAGATCGGCGTAGCCACCGAAGCTCCCCACGAGGCGGAGGTCCGGGACGCCGGCGGCGGCCACGAGCGCCGGCCCCGCGCCGAAGCTGAACCCTGCGATCCCCACGGGCCCGGCGACCCTTCCGAGGTAGTGGAGCGCCGCGGCGATCTCCTCGACTTCCCGGCCGCTCAGCCTGAACGCCGCGAGGCTTTCGAAGTGCGGCACGAGCACGAGCGTTCCGTGGCCGGCAAGGAGGCGGGCGAGGCGCACCAGCTCGGGGTGACGACCACCGGCGCGCGACAGACCGTGGACCAGGAGGAGCGAGGCCCGCGGCTTCGCCGGTCGGTAGAGGTCGGCGGTGAGCGTGGCGCCCGCCGCGGGGATCCGGACCTCGTCGCGGACCGGGTCCCGGGAGCGCGCGACGGGCCAGCCCTCGGTTGCGGGGAACGCGAGGGCGAGCGAGAACGCGACGGGCGACCAGAAGCGGAGTCCCAGGACGAGAACCACGAGCGCTGCGAGGCCGGCGAGCGCGAGGGAGGCGGGAGGACGCCTGCCGGCTCGGCTCAGGATCGGTCGACCGGGTAGCCGGCCTTGAGCCAGGCGGTCATGCCCCCGCTCACGTTGTGCCAGCCGCCGAGCCCCTGGCGCTTGAGCGCGCTGATCACTGTGCTCGAGCGGAGCCCGCCGGCGCAGAGCACGGCCTTCGGGCGATCGGCCGGCAGCTCCTGCCACCGGCTTGTCGCCTCGAGCATCGGGAGGTGGAGGGCGCCCTCGATGTGCCCCTCCAGCCACTCGAAGGGCTCCCGCACGTCGACGACGACGACGTCCCGGTGCTGCTCGAGCCATCCGGCGAGATCGTGCACCGTGATCTGCTCGACGGTCTCCGTCGGGAGGCCCTCGCTCCGCCAGTCGATCATCCCCCACTCGAGATGCCCGACCACCTCGTCGACGCCCACGCGCGCGAGCCCCTCGCGCGCGCGCTCGAGGTCCGAGGGCCCGGCCGCCACGAGCAGCACGGCGGCGCCGCGCGGGACGAACCAGCCGACGCGGTCGGCGAACTGCGGGCTCTCGATCCAGACGTTGATCGCGCCGGGAACGTGTCCCTCACCGTAGGTCCCGGGATCGCGGATGTCGACGACGCACCCGCCGTCCCGCACGGCCTCCCACGCCTCGCGCGCGGCGTACGGCCGCGGCTTCGCGGCCTGGAGCGGGATGAGCCCGCGGTTCTTGGCGACGATGGTCTCGAACGAGGGCGGCTTCGGGGGAAGCCCGTCCATGAGCGCCTCGACGAACGCGGCGCGCTCGGTGAAGCGGAGCGCCGGGTTGAAGCGACGCTCGAACCCGATCGTGGACCCCGCCTTGGACGACATCGCGCGCCCGCAGAGGGAGCCCGACCCGTGCGCCGGATAGACTTCCACGCTGTCGTCGAGCGGGAGCAGGACGCGCGACAGGCTCTCGTACATCTCCTCGGCGGCGCGCGCGCCGCCGAAGTCGGGCCGGCCGACGGCGCCGACGAAGAGCGTGTCGCCGGTGAGGATGAACCACGGATCCCGTCCCCTCGCGAGGTCCGTCACGAGGAGACAGACGCTGTCGGGGGTGTGGCCCGGCGTGTGGAGCACCTTGAGGTGGACGCTGCCGATCCGGATCTCGTCGCCGTCCTGGATGGCGACGTGATCGAACGCGGCGTCGGCCGAGTGGTGGAGGAGGATGGCCGCCCCCGTGGCCGCCCCGAGGTCGCGGTTGCCGGAGATGTGGTCGGCATGGGTGTGGGTCTCCGCGATCCGCGTGATCGTGAGACCCTTCTTCCTGGCGACGCGCAGGTACTCGTGTACGCGGTCGCGCCCCGGGTCCACGACGACCGCCTCGCCCGCCTGGCCGCAGCCGATCAGATACGAGAGACAGCCAGAGTCCTCGTTGAGGAACTGCTGGAAGATCATCGCCCCTCCTCCCCGGCCCCTATTCTAACGGCGAACGGAGTCGCGGGCGACGGGCGCTATTCCCTCTCGACCACGAGGACGGGATAGCCGCGCGCGGCCAGTCGCTCGGCGGCAACCCTGGCGCTCCCCCGCTCGGGGAAGCTGCCCACCTGCACGCGGTAGTAGGTATCCCCGCCGACCCGGCGCGGGTTCACGGACACCGAGTCGCCGTTCCGGGCCACCTCGCCGCGGAGCGCCTCGGCCTTGGCGCGGTCGCTGAACGAGCCCACCTGGACGGTGTAGCCTCCGCCCGCCCTCGGGGTCCCGTCCCCCGGCAGCGCGATGACCCGGATCCGCACCGGGACCACGCCGGGGCCGACGGCCTCGAGGAGACGCGCCGCGGCGTACGAGAGGTCGAGGATGCGACCGGCCACGAACGGCCCGCGATCGTTCACGCGGACCTCGACCGACCGCTCGTTCTTGAGGTTGGTGACGAGCACGGACGTCCCGAGGGGCAGCGTCGGGTGAGCGGCGGTGAGCTGGTGCATGTCGTACACCTCGCCGCTCGAGGTGCGCCGACCGTGATACGGGGAGCCGTACCAGGAGGCATCACCGGTCTGCTCGGCGCCGATCTGGACCGCCGGCGCCGGTGGCGCCGTCGGCGGCGCGGTCACGCGCGGCGCTGCGCACCCCGCCGCGACGAGAACGAGGAGCGCCCAACCGGGCGCGCGGGAACGGTGGATCGTGTCACGCACTCCCTCATCGTACAATCGCGGCCCCGTTCCACGGAAAATGTGCGGTGGGGGGTTACGTCGGCTCCGGCGGCTTCGCCGCGGCGGGACGCTGGTGCGCGAAGGGGCTCGCCTTGGACCCCCCGCCGAGCTTCTCGCTCACCGGCTGGACGACCTCCGTCATCCTCTTGAACGTCTCGGCCAGCTCGTCCCGCTCGGTCCGGTACTGCTGGTTCTCGAGCCGGAGCTTGGCCAGCTCCTGGTGGAGCTTCTCGCACTCCTGCTCGGCCGCTTCCGCTCGACCCCGGAGTCCCGCGTGCTGGTCGAGAAGGCCGGGCAACAGCTCGAGCAATTCCTTGCCCTCCTCGATCCAGCGCCCAACGCGCTCACGACCCTCTCCGCCTGGTGTCTCGTCCATGGTCGTCCTCTCCCGGGTCTAGCGACCCGCCTGCGTCTTCGACAGCTTGCCGGAAGGCGCCTGCGCTCTCCGCCTCACACCCAGCTTGACCTCGTAGGGCTTCTCGTGCACGGAGTCCGGGTTGAAGACCGCGAGCCAGACGCCGTGATACTCCTTGCCCAGCCCCGGCAGGGAGAGCCCTTCGGCGGGGACCCGGCGCGGCGGAGCCTTCGGATCCGGGACGCCGCCGGACCGCATCGTCAGGAGCCACGCGTTCGCCGACGGCGTCCCGCCGTCCGTCAGCTTCACCTCGACGACCCGGGCTTCCTTGAGGTCGCTCGTCTCGATGGTCAGGAAGCGGGCCGTCAGGGGACCCGTCGCGATCGAGAACTGATGGTCGCCCGTCCGCTGGCGGTCGTCCGTCACCCGGCGGGTCTTCTGCTCGGTATCGCCGATCGTCTCGCTCGGACGGGTGAAGACGCGCGTCTCGGTGTCGGTCTCATGGATCCGGATGTCCGTCCAGACGCCTTGCCCGGGGAAGGCGTTGAGCAGGATCTCCCGGACGAACTCAGGATACGTGGTCTCGAGCTTCCCCTCCGACACGAAGTGCGCGTAGAGATGGGACCCGAGCGAGCCACGGTCCCTTCGCGCCGCACTCGTCGCGAGAATCTCGAGCGCCTGGTTGACGAGCCCCGCCTTCTGCTTCTCGCCGTGCTCGAGCAGGAGGGCGTAGCCGTACGAGAGGAGCCCGTCCTCGTACTCGCCGCTTCTCTGGATGGGGACGCTCAGGACGTACGGGTACTTCATGAGCTCTTCCTTGACCGCGTCGGCGAAGGAGAGCCGCCTCGACTTGAGGCCGCTCCAGGAGGCGCTCGCCGCGAGCCACCACTGCGCCGTCTCGTCCAGCTCGAGCGGCGCCCCCTCCTCTTCCTCCTCGGCCGGCGGCGGCGCGGGCGGCTCCTCGATGGGCGGCGCCTCGAGGACGGGCGCGACCGCGATCTCCCGAGCCGCTTCGGGCTGGACAGGGGCCTCCATGACCAGCTCGAGCCGTGGCTCCTCGACCTCGGCCGGGAGGACGGGCGCCGCCGCCGGGCTCTCGAGCATCACGGGTTCGGGCTCGACGGCGGCCTCCTCGACGACGGGCTCCCGTACCATCTCGAGCACCGGCTCGACGGCGATGGCGGCGACCGGTTCTTCTTCGGTGCTTGGGCCCGGGGGCGGCTCGTCGGCAGTGGACGGGGGGGACTCCGAGGGGATGTAGAGCTTCCCGCGCGAGACCGCGACGGCGAGCTGGCGGCCGAAGGCCTGGGTGACGGCATCCTCCAGCCCGCCCCACCGCTCGTCGTCGATGGTCCCGCCATCGACCATCGTGAGGAAGTCCGCGAAGACGCGGATGCCGTCGGCGATGGTGTTCGTCTCCCGCTCCACGTCCTGGCCCGGCGACTCGACGACGGTCTGCCGCAGCTCGCGGGCCTTGGCCTGACACAGGGCGAGAGGCGGAAAGCCGGGATCGTCGCGGTGCTCGACGCCGAGGACGCGATCGAGGATCTTGAACGCGCCCTGACGGACGCTCTCAAGCGCCGCCCGCCGCTCCTCGGCCTCGACGGCCTCGCCGACCGCCCGGAGCACGGGCAGGAGGTCGCTGAGGCAGGCGATCCCGTCGGTGGTCTCGGGCTGCCCGATGCGCCACTCGGTGGCCACCTCCGCCACCTGCGCGCGGAGACCCTCGAACTCCTCGCGGCAGGCGGCGAGCGCATCGACGAGCGTTTCGGGAGGTGGGGTGCCGGCCTCGGCCAGCTCGCGGGCAGCCTCGGCGACCTCGCCGCCGAGATGGGAGAACCGCTCTCCCAGGGCGGCGAGCTGCCGGAGCAGATCGGTGTGGCTTCGAGTCATATGGAACCGGCAGCCCCCATTCCAGACCTCGTGCCGGGAAACGCGACGCTGGCGGCTTTGGCCCGTCGGTCGAAGCGGGATTCTGGGTGCGAACCTCAGGGAGGCGATGTGATGCGAGCCCGGGCTGCTCCCGTCTCGGACCTCCGACCTCAGCGCACCCAGGGATAGTAGGCCCACCGGGGCACACCGTCAAGGCTCCGATGCCGGGCGGCTACTGGCGCTCGACCTGGAGCCCCGCCGTCGTCACGAGAACGGCGGCGTGGCCGGCGCGCCTCAGCGTGTCGGCCAAACGCTGGCTCTCGAGGAAGGCCGGAATCTCCTCGTCCGCGTGGCGCGCCAGGAACTCCTCGACCAGGACGACCTGGTGCACGAGCTGGCCGGCCGCGTCCAGCACGTGGAAGACCTGCGCGGGGCGGCTCGCCTCGTAGAAGTCATGGACCGTGCAGAGCGGGAACGCGGCCTGGAGGTACTCCCGGACCGGCCGCATCTTCGCGGCGGCGAACGTCGTCTCGGCCTGCTTCAGGAACTTCCGCCACTGACGGGAGAGGTCGCTGCCCTCGCCGAGGTGGGGCGCCTTCACCGGGCCCACCGTGACGGGCGCGGGCTGCCGGGGCGCTACGGTCGCCGTCGCGACGGCGGGAGGCGGAGCCTCGGCCTTCGGCGCCGGGACGGGGACGGGGGGCGTCGGTCGCGCCGGCCGCCGGAGACGCTCGACGGGATGAAAGTACACCGCGAAGGTGCCGTTCGATTCGAGGTACCGGAACTCGACGCACTCGACCTCGGGGAAGACCAGGTACTTGACCTGGCGCAGGAACGACTCCGGCAGGCGCTCGGCCAGGAAGAACACGCGCGGCGCCCAGCCCGGCTCGATGCGCGCCATCGGATAGCGCCGCCGCACGGCGTCCGGGTGATCGAGGCACCACGCGTAGGCCTCGAGCATCTTGAGGAGCATGTCGGCGCCGGCGGTGACGCCGAGCTCGACGAGCACCAGGACGTTTCCGGCGTCGATCCCGACGAGGTCGACCGCGGTGTCACCCAGGAGGAGGTTCGCGTCGAGGATCTTGAGGCCCGGCTCGATCGATTCGGCATGGGCCGCAACCAGCTTCTCGAGCGTCTTCGAGCTGTCGAGCTCCGCCTTCTTCCAGTTGAGCGGCATCACCGGCTCCCGTCGAGCCTCCCCTGCGCGGACTGCGAGGGTCAGCACCGAGCGGGAGCAAGTCTCGAGCCAGGCCGACCGGCCGGATCCACGGAGTAAAGTCGAGGACTTGAGCCGCAGGGACGCCAGGCGCCGCGTCAGGGAATTGACAGGTCTCACCCGCCCCTGACGCCGCGTCAGGGGGACGGGGCGAGCGTGGCGCGCGCGTCCACGGCGATCGCGCCCGACCGGCCGACCGTCAGGGGGTTCAGCTCGATCTCCGCGAGATCGGGAAGGTCCACGACGAGCTGGGCGAAGCGCCAGATCGTCTCCGCGAGCGCCGCCCGGTCCACGGGCGCCCCGCCCCGCGCGCCGCGGAGCACCGGCGCCATGCGCAGCTCGTCCAGCATCGCGAGCGCCTCCCCACGCGCCAGCGGCGCGAGGCGCGCCGCCGTGTCGCGCAGGACCTCGACGTAGATGCCGCCGAATCCGACGACGATCACGGGACCGAACTGCGGGTCGCGTACGGCGCCGAGGAGCAGCTCCACGCCCGGCTCGACCATCGGCTGGAGCAGGAAGCCCTCGACACGGGCGTCGGGCCGCTCGCCGCGGACCCTCGCGAGCATCGTCGCCGCCGCCTCGCGCACCTCCTCGCGGGACTCGAGCCCGAGCCGGACCCCGCCCATCTCCGTCTTATGCGTGAGGTCGGGCGAAACGAGCTTCAGTGCGACTGGGAAGCCGATGAGCGCGGCGACCGCCGCGGCCTCCTCCGGCGCGCTCGCCCGCCGCGCGGCGGCGACGCGGATCCCGTAGGTCTCGAGGAGGGGCTGGAGGTCGAGGAGGCCGAGCTGCCGGCGGCTCGATTGGAACGCCGCCAGGAGGGGACCCGCTCCGGGACTCGAAACAACACTCGCCCGGAACGGGTCCCCTCCTGGCGGCGCGGCAAGGGTGTCACGGCGCTCGGCCTGGACGACACTCGCCCGGAACGGGCCCCCGCCTGGCGGCGCGGCAAGGGAGCGACGGCGGTCGGCAAGCAGTGCCATGCCGCTCAGCGCCGCGACGGCGCGCTCGGGGAACGGATAGCAGGGGACGCCGCCCTCCTCGAGCGCCGCCGCACCGGGCGCCACGCGCGGGCCGCCCACGAGCGCGGCCGCGATCGGGATGGTCCAGTCGCGCGTCGCGGCGACGATCGCCCGGGCGACGTTGACGGACTCGGTCCCGGACTGCGCCGTGAGCAGCACGAGCGTGGCGTCGGCCTCCCGGCTCTCGCCGAGGACGTGCAGCGCATTGCTGAAGCGCGCCGCGTCCGCGTCGCCGACGAGGTCCACGGGGTTCGCCACGCTGGCGGTCGGCGGCAGCACCGCGCGCAGCCGCCGGGCGACCTCGTCACCGAGCGGGGCCACTGTGAGCCCGGCCTCGCGGGCCGCGTCCGTCGCGACGATCCCGAGCCCGCCGCCGTTGGTCACCGCCAGGAACCGCCGTCCGCGTGGCAGCGGCTGGCTGGCGAGCGCGCGCGCCAGATCGAACAGCCCCTCGATGCTGCCCGCGCGGACGGCGCCCGCCTGCCTGACGGCGGCGTCGAAGGCCTGGTCCGACCCGGCGAGGGCGCCCGTGTGGGAGGAGACGGCGCGCGCGCCCTCCGGCGTGCGCCCGGCCTTCAGAACGACGACGGGCTTGAGCGGCGAGGCATGGCGGAGGGCCTCGAAGAAGCTCCGCCCGTCGGCCACGCCCTCCAGATAGAGGACGATGACCCGCGTCTCGCCGTCGTCCGCGGCGGCCCGCAGCACGTCCGTCTCGGTGACGTCCGCCTGGTTCCCGAGGCTCGCGAAGAGCGAGAAGCCCATGCGCCGGTCGCGCGACCAGTCGAGGATGGCGACCGCGAGCGCGCCCGAGTGCGAGATGAAGGCGATCCCGCCCGGCGACGGCATGCCCGGTGCGAACGTGACGTTGAGCCGGCGGAGCGGCCTGATCCAGCCGAGACAGTTCGGTCCGAGGACGCGGATCGGCTGGTCTCCGAGCCAGGCGCGCAGCTCGGCCTCGCGCGTCTGGCCCTCGCCCGGGATCTCGCGGAAGCCCGCGGAGATCACGACCGCGCCCGGAACGCCGTGCGCGACGCACTCCTTCAACGTGGAGAGGACCTGCGCCGCGTCCACCGCGATCACCGCGAGATCGATTGGCCCGTCCACCGCGAGGATCGAGGGGACGGCCGGCAGTCCCTGCACGGTCTCGGCCCGCGCGTTGACCGGCACGACGCGGCCCGCGAAGCCCGCGGACCGCAAGTTCGCGAGCACGCTTCCGCCGACCTTCGAGGGATCGCGCGAGGCGCCGATGACCGCGACGCTCCGGGGATCGAAGAATGGGGCGAGCGACGCGGCGCCCCGCGCGGGGTGAGGCATCGTCAGGCGGGCCCCCGGACCGAGAGCACCGGGCACGGCGCGAGCCGGATCACGGGATCGGCCACGCTCCCGAGCAGGGCCCGATCGACGCCGCCCCGGCCGTGGGTGCCGATGACGATCAGGTCAGCGCGCTCGTCCGCGGCGATCGCGACGATCTCCCGGTACGGAACGCCCGCGCGGAGCTGGGTGCGCACCGGGAGCCCCTCGGCGCGCGCCTCGGCGGCCCGTGCTCGAGCTTCTTCTCCACCCACGCCCGCGCCGACTCGTACACGCCGCGCACGCGCTCACCCGCGAAGGGCCCCTCGGAGAAGAGCGGGGCCTCGACGGCGACGTGGATCAGCACCAGCTCCGCGCCGAGCGCCTTGGCCACGCGCCGGGCCAGCGCCCACGCGTCCTCCGCCTGCGAGGAGAAATCCGTCGGCACCACGATCCGGTGGAAGAGCGCCCCGTCGGCCTTCATTCCTCGTCCACGTCGGCGGCGCGCCGCTCGAGATGCCAGTAGTGGCGGTCGCGCGCCGCGAGGATCTCCTCGTGCGTGCGCACGGGGGCGTCGGCCTCCTGCTCGAGGCCGAGCGCGCGGCCGATCTCGTCGACCACGTCCTGGTCGGGCGTCGCCACGCTGCCTCCCACCGCCTCCTCCCCGGTGCTCAGCGCCCTCTGCCAGTCGGCATCGAGATCGCCTCCGGTGAGGCGCGGGCTCGTCTCGGGATGACTCACTCGCTCCTCGTAGAGGTCCACCATCCTGCCGCGCTCGTCGGGCTGGGAGCCGGATGCCCGCTTCGACCAGGGCCCGGGCCGGCGTGCCCTCCCCTGCCGTCCCCGCTTGCTCGATGCGTGTCGCGTGGTCATCGCGTCCTCCTCGATTTCGTGACTCGCGGTCCGAGTGGTCGAACAGAGCAACGGAAATGCCAGGAGGAAGGGCCGACAATTCAGGACGTTATGCCCAGGCTCGCCAGCCCCGATGGGGTACGGATCGCGCGTCTGGGGCGGGAGCGCCCCAGGCTGCGCGATCGCTCATGGGGAAGCTCAGGCTGCGAGGGCTCGTCCGCGCTACGAGGAGGCGTCTCCTCCCCGGTGGAGCTCGAACTTTCCGACGAGCCAGAACGTCCCGAGCGCGATCACAACGACCGCCGCGGCGAGCACCCAGAACGGGAGCCCGAGGAGGTCGGCGAACGTCGCGCCTGCCATCTCGCCGCTCCACACGAAGCCCGCGAGCGCCAGGTACGCCTCGGCGAAGACCCAGATGCCGAACACGAGGCCGGCCATGAACACCAGCGCGTCCACCCGTCCCGAGGCCGCACCCACGGCCGAGGAGCCGGGTCAGTAGCCGCCGAGCGCGAATCCCGCGCCGAGGATCGCGCCGCCGACGAGCTGGGGCCAGAGATAGGTCGGCTGGATCGCGAGCGAGGCGAGGTCGACGACGCCGACCGCCGTCAGGACGCCGAGCCCCGCCGCCGTCACGGCGATCGCCGTGAACATCACCTGGAGCATCGTGAAGTCGGTGAGGTAGAAGAGTCCGGTCAGCTTCCTCGGATCGCCGAGACCACCCCGCTCGAGGAGAAAGCCGAATGCCACGCCGAGGAGGCCGCCCGCCACGAGCGCCGCCGTCCCTTCGAGGTTGATCGGCCAGCTCATCGCCACGCCCTCCGTACGATCGACGCGACCAGGAAGCCGCTCGCCATGAACCCGGCGAAGAACGCCCACGCCCCCGGCGCCAGGACCGCGCCACCGGAGAGCGCGACCCCGCTCGTGCAGCCCTGGGCGACGCGGCTCGCGAACCCGACGCCCGCGCCGCCGACGAAGGCGAACAGCAGCCGGCGCCCACGGCCGATCTCGGCCCCCTTCGTGAGTCGCCAGGCGAACCGGCCGGCCGACCAGGCGCCGAGCAGCGCGCCCAGAGCGACGCCGATCACCTCCACGACGATCCACTGGGACCAGAGGCGCCCCGACTCCAGATAGCCCGCGATGTAGGAGTTCGCCTGGGCGCGATCCGGGGCCAGGACGCCCTCGAGACGGGCCGTGAGATGGGCGAACGCCCCGGAGGCGCCGAGGCCGAATCCCATCAGGAGGTACGTCGCGAGCAGCGTGAGGCCGAGCCCGACGCCGACGACGTAGGGGGACCAGTAGGGACGCATGGGCACCTCCACCTTCCGAGTCACGACCGACGGCGATCCGCTCCCGTACCGCGCGGGCACGCTTTCAAAGATACAGGCGAGCCGGGGTCTTCTGCGAGTCCCCCGGCGCTCCAGCCCGACGCTCACCGGAGCGAGGCGAGATACGCCGCGAGGGCGGCCGTCATGCCCCCACCTCCTCTGCTGCACCCCGAACCGTCGCGCCTCGATCCTCCAGAGCAAGGGCGGTGCCAGGGGGAAGTCGCGCCAGATCGTGATCTTGGCGGCGGCCGGCGCGCCGGGTGGGGTGGCGCCGCCTCCTCACCGTGAGGCAAGATGAAGACGATGCACGAGACCGCGAGCGCGGCGGCGGCCTACCCACACGAGCTCCAGCGGGCGGCGACCCTGAGGGACGGCTCGCGCGTATGGATCCGGCCCATCCGCCCCGACGACGCCGAGCGGCTGATCGAGCTCTACGGCCGGCTGAGCCGGCACACGGCGTACCAGCGCTTCTTCACCGTGATGAAGCGCCTGCCTCCCGACTGGGCGCGTCTGCTCGCGAACGTGGATTACCGGCGGCGGCTCGCGCTCGTGGCCGAGCACGACACGCCCCGCGGGGTCGAGCTGATCGGGGTCGGGCGATACGAGCCCTCGGAGCGGGGGGACACCGCCGAGATGGCCTTCGTCATCCAGGACGCGTGGCAGGGCAAGGGGCTCGGCACGATCCTGCTCCACGATCTCTTGCGAGCGGCCGAGGCGCGGGGCATCCGGCGCTTCTGCGCCTACGTGCTCGCCGACAACGGACGGATGCTCGACCTCCTGGCGCGCTTCACCGAGATCGAGGAGCGAAAGATCGAGTCGGGTGTCGTGGAGCTGACCTTCACGTCCCGCCCCTCCACGGCGAGCGCCTAGCTTGACTGCCGTTCAGTCGATTCGCGTTCCCGGGTGAGCACCAGTCTCGAGATCGTCGCGTGCGGCCCAAGCAGACACATCCGACCTGCCAGCGAGGCTGCGGTTCGCCCGCGTCTCAGGGGCCGACGGCGCTCCGCGCGGCGCCAACCCGCAACAGGCGAGGCCCGAGCGCCTGGAGCAGCCAGTTGAGAAGGAAAAAGCCGACGTGGTTCCAGAATGGAAGCCCGAGCTCCGTGTTCAGCGGAAAGAGCTCCGACGGCCAACCCTGGCCGCTGAAGACGCTGATCGTCACGCTGATGGCGGGCGGCGCCACCATGGCCGTGACCCATCCGAGAGCCACGGCGACCGCGAAACTGATCGCGACCTGAGCCGGGAATCGAGTCGTGGCCAGGACCAGGACGATCACGCCGAAGAGCAAGGCGTACGAGAGGCTGACGCCGAGGTGAACCGCCCAACCGATCGCCGGTGCGAAGCCGGCGGGATAGCCGCCGGCGTCCGCGATCTGCTGGCCCATGAAGTCGGGGATGGTCGGGCCGCCGGTCGATACCTGCACCGCCCAGAACAGCACGGCACCAGCCATCCCGGACCCGAGCCAGAGAGCCGCTTTGGTTGCGAGGGAAATCCTGGAAGCCGGCATCGTCGTCATCCTCCCCCTACCGTTGTCGGCTGCGCGTCCGCGCCCGCCCAGTGCCGGTCGAGCGACTCCCGAAGCTCCGTCATCCGCTGCTCGTGAAGCGCCATGCTGCATCACGAGCGTCAGGAAGGCGACGCCGTGCACGAGCGCGTCGGTGACGCCCATCAGCCCCCATGCGAGCGCCTGGTCATCGAGCGCGCTGAGCCCCCAAAGGCGCGTCGTAGCCGCGTCGTGCAGGTAGATCGCCTGCTTGACGAACAGCGTGACGACCATCGCCGGGAGCATGGTCAGCCCGACGGCAGCCACAAGATAGAGGAGCCGGAAGCGTTGGTCGACCTCAAATCGGTGGACGGAGGTCGAGCGGCTCGTCGAACCCGACGTACCGGTGATCCATGAGGTGGCCCTCGGCCAGCATTTCCTGGCGCCGGACCAGCCCGTCCTCGCGGCCGACCCAGAGGCGGAACCACGCGGGGAGCTGCGGCCTCACGAATCCCACGACGTTCGACACGACGCCGTCGACCTTGTCGACGCCGAGGATCCGCACCGCGCGCGCGTCGCGCCAGAACTCGCGGTAGTAGCTCTTCGGCCACGTGAAGGGCGGGCCGGGCCACGGCTGGCTCGTCCACGGCTCAGCCGCCCCGGCCCGGCTGTACGATCGCTCGCCGACCACGATCCGAAGGCGGGCGTCGCGCTTCATCTCGAACGCGTCCGGCGCTCGGAAGCGATAGTCGAAGAGGACTGGCGGCTGCCCGGCTTCGCCGCGCAGGTCCTCGCGCAGCCGCGCCGCGCGCAGGCGCTCCATCGACGCGATCGCCCGCGCCAGCTCGGACGCACCGTCCACAGCCGGCAGCGTGAGGGCGGTCTCGACCCTGATGGGCCCGCGGTTGGACGTCATCGACGCGCCGATCCGCCAGACACCCGGCACATCGATATACCCTCGTCCCACGAAGCACCCGAAGGCCCGGTCACACGGCACGAGCGAAGCCTTGAACGCGCCGCCGCCGTCCGAGCGTCCATGCACCTGGACGGCGCGCGGCGCGTCTCCTGCCTCGAGGCCGAGCAGCTGCAGGCGAAGCTCCACAGGACCCGGTCGGGGCGGAAGCACGGTGAGCCCCGCCAGGAACGCCCCTGACGGCCCGGCGACCGAGACGGCCTCTCGCGCCTCGAGACGAGCAAGCACGGGATCGATCCTCGCCAGCGGCTCGGCCGACTCCAGCTCGCGCGGAGGGTTCGGGAACGCGACGAGCACCGTGGCGAGGCCGAGAGCGAGCACGCCGGCTACGAGTTCGATTCCGAGCGGCCGCGCCACCCGGGTGCCTCGCGCATCGGGCCGGCGCCGGAGCCGGTGATGCGCGAGCCCGAACGTCGCCATGGCCACGAAGACCGTCGCCTTGGCCAGCACGATCTGCCCGTACGCGGTCGACCAGAGGTCGGACACACGTCCGAGCTCGAGCGTCGCACTCGACACTCCGCTGAGCCCGACCAGTGCCGCGCCGACGATCGCGAACGGAGAGAAGGCGGCGAGCGCCGCGAGCAGCCGGTCGGACGACAGCGCCGCCGCGACGATCGCGAACAGCCACAGCGCCGCCGCGACGAGGTGGACCGCGAACGAGAGCACGGCGAGGGACGGCACCGCCGCGGACGACGCGTGCCCCGATGCCGCCTCGGCCAGGGCCGCCGCAACGGCGAGCGCACGATTGACCGTGAATCGGCGAGGCCCGATGACGACGGCTGCGCCGGCGGCGAGAACGACCAGCGCACGCAGGCGGCCGGAGCGCGTCGCCAAGACGACGTCGATGATCCCGCCGAGGGAGCCACCGGCGAGGAACGCGGGCCAGACGATGGAGAGCGCGGTGCCCGTGGCGGCGAGCAGGGGGGCCGCTCGCCCGACCACCATGAGACGCGCTTCGGGCGTGCCGGCCCTCGCAGCCACGCCACCCAGGAGTCCGAACCCGATCCAGAGGATCAGTCCGCCGAGCGCCGACAGGCGTCCGATGAGTCCGGCCCATCCCTCTGACGCGACCGGGTCGTTCTCGATGCGCTGGTTTCCGAGAGACCCTGTCCCGATGCCGAACGTGTAGCTGCCGCGGAGCGTGTGACCATCGAGCGTCGACACGGTCGTCCACCGCACGGTGTACTGGCCGGGTGTGAGCAGACCGAGCTTCCGCTGCATCGCGTTGGGATCGCCCTCGACCGGCGCGGTGGGCCCGGTGGTCGCGTCCTGCCAGGCCTGATCGAGGACGTCGATGCGGCTGAGCCGGTGGCTGATCGGCTCGCTGAACCGCAGCACCACCGCGCCGGGCGCCTGCACCAGTCCGAGTCCGGGTGGGGGTGTCGCTGCGACCGGACCCGCGTGGGCGCCGGCCTCGAGAGGTAACAGCGCGAGGACGGCCAGGACAGCGAGAGCCGACAGCCGGCGTATCGTGTGCGGCGCCGGATGGGTCTCGTTCGCGTCAGCGCTCATGGCGCTCCTCGCGAGTTCAGCTCAGTAGGCCTTGTCCAGGAGGATGTCGACGCCACGCTGACCGATCTTGACCGGCGTCCACCGCCTGGTGGTGAGGATCCACGCCTCGTCGACCTTGCCGATGATCAACGCCGCCATCGCGAAGGCGTACGGGACCGTGAGGCCGACGAACCCGGTGTAGAGCAGCGGCGGATGCGTGAGCATGTTGGCGTCTTCGAGCAGCGGGTTCAGGCCGGGGCCGTCGGCGGGCGCGGGAACAATTGGCTCGAACGGGTTCGACGCGAAGGCCATGACGCCGAGGAAGAAGGCGGACACGATGGAGAAGACCATCAGCACCCAGGGCATCAGCTCTCGGTGGCGGTCGCGGTACGTCCAGGCGACGAGCCCGGAGAAGATGATCAGGATCCACTCCCACAGCAGCATCGAGCCCTCGAGCGCACCCCAGAGCCCCGTCTCGCGGTAGTAGATCGGCGTGGCGCGCGTCGTATTCAGCGCGACGTACTTGATGCTGAAGTCGGTCGTCACCAGCGCGTAGATCAGCGTGAGGCTCGCGGCGGTGACGAGCACGAACTGGCCGACGATCGACGCGCGCGCGCTGGCGAAGAAGCCGGACCGGCCTGTCCGGGCGCCGAGCAGCGGCGTGATCACGGTCGCGAGCGGAGCAAAGAGGCCGACGCACCCGGCAGCCAGGTTCGCGGATAACGCGGCGATCGGCGCTGATGAGTGCGCGAGGGTGAGCATCCGGCCAACCATGACGTTCCCGTCTCCTACCGCGGCTTCACGAGGAAGTGCGCGCGCCGGTTCCTGGCCCAGCACGCCTCCGTCCTCTCGGAGCATACGGGCCGCTCCTCGCCGTAGCTGATGATCGTGAAGCGTATCGCCGGCACGCCCTGCGCGACCAGGTAGTTCATCGCCGCCTTGGCCAGTCGTTCGCCGAGCGCCAGGTTGTACGCGTTCGTGCCCCGCTCGTCGGCGTCCCCTTCGATGAGGACGAGATAGTCGGGGTTCCCCTTCATCCAGCGCGCGTTGTCGTCGAGGACGCGAGCGTCGCCCGGCCGAATGTCGTAGTTGTCGAAATCGAAGTGGATGTCCTTGAGTTCGGGGACGGCCACGAACTCGCGCGGAGTCGGACGCGTCGCGGGAGCCTCGCCCGCTCGCGGCGTGGGGGCGCCAGGCACTGGAGAACCCGGAGCGGCCGGTGTCGCATCGGACGGCGCGCCGCGCGGGAGACCCGGTTGCGTCAGCGCCTGGCCCGTCGGGGCGGCGCTGTGCTGGTGGCGGTAGCCGGCCGCTTTGCGCAGCCGGCGGCGAGGATGGACACCACGGCAAGCGACAGCGCGACGATATGGATCACTCGAGACGACGGCATGACGTCAGCCTCCTTTCGACCTGCGATATGTCCCATTCACGCGGTGGGCCGCGTCATCAGGGCGTCTGCTTCCTTGCGTTCCGCCGACCGGGTAACGCAACGTCTCGCGCACGAGCGGATACTCCGCATAGACGACGAATGATTCGTCGCCCCGCGCGGCGTACTTGAGATACATCGCGCGCTGGTGACGCAGGGCAGCCTGGAAGCGCTCCTCGCCGAGGGTCCGGGACCCGTGCCGGACATCACGAGCCGCTTGCACGTCGTCGAAGATCATCGCCACGCCGTTCTCATGGCGCGAGAAGTCGTCGCGTAACCGGTCGGCGACGGCCTCGAGATCCTTCGCGCTCGGGGCGGGAAGGATCACGACGAATCGTCCCTCCCCGCCGGGAATGGTCCACCAGGCGACGACTTGATAACCGTCGCCGCCGGCGGCATGCGGACGCCACCCCCATACCATTGCTGCGATCGCCCCCGCCGCAGCGAAAACCGCCGCCAGGACGCCTCGGCGGACGTCGAGTCGCCCGGCCTCGTCTCCGAGCGCGAGCGGTGTCCTCCCCATCCGCCGCATTCCGATCCTCCGTCTCGAGCCGCTGGGCCACATGACGGCAAGCACGACGGCGACGGTGGCCCAGGCGAAGACATCGCCGTATCTCGTGTACACGCTGAGCCCGATTCGCGGCGCGATCGTCCCCGAGACGATCTCGCGCGTGAACAATCCCGAGGCCTGCACGATCCGCCCGTCCGGGGCCACGACGGCGGAGATCCCCGTGTTGGCCGCGCGCACGAGGTACGCGCGGTTCTCCACCGCGCGGAAGGCGGCCATCGCGAGGTGCTGGACCGGCGCCGCGCTCCGGCCGAACCAGGCGTCGTTGGTGATGTTGACGAGCACGTCCGCGCCGCCAAGAAAGAAGTCGCGCACTTCGGCCGGGAAGATGGCCTCGTAGCAGATGACCACGGCCAGACGACCGAGGGGCGTCGAGAAAACCGTCGCCTCGCCGCCCGACCGAAAGTCACCAATCGCTCCGCCGCCCAGGACCTCGACGAAGGGCAACAGCCGTTTGAGCGGAACGTATTCGCCGAAGGGTACGAGATGGCGCTTGTCGTAGCGGCCGACGAGGTCGCCGTCCGGAGCGACCAGGAACGCGCTGTTTCGCCGGCCGTCGGACCGCCGGGCCGGCGCGCCGACCAGCAGGTAAGCATCCGTCTCGCGCGCCAGGCTCTGGACGGCCGCGCGTCGCCGGTCCTCGTCGAAGAGGAACGGCAGCGCCGTCTCGGGCCAGACGATCAGCTTCGCGCCCTGGCGTGCGGCGTCGACTGTCAAGGTCCGGTAGACGGCGAGCGTCGCGTCCTGATACGCGGGATCCCACTTCACGCCCTGGTCGATGCTTCCCTGTACGAGCGCGACCGCACGGCTCGGCTGGCCGGCGTCGCGCGGAGGCAGCCACGCGGAGGCCATCGCAAGGACGACGACGCCAGCGGCCGTGGCGGCCGCCGCGAACGCCTCCTTCCTGCGGCGGTCCGCCGCGACGACGCGCCAGAGCGCGGCGTTCACCGCGACGACGACGAACGAGACGCCGTAGACGCCGGTCACCGCCGCGACCTGGATCAGCGGCAGGTGACGGTACTGCGAGTACCCGACGAGATTCCACGGAAAGCCGGTGAACAGGTAGGTGCGCAGGAACTCCAGGGCGACCCAGAGGCTCGCGGCCGCGACGACGAACGGGGCGCCGCCGCTCACCGGCACGCGGGACAGCAAGGCGCAGAACGCCGCCCAGTAGACCGCCAGGTAGCCCGCGAGACCGGCGAGGACGAGCGCGGCCAAGGGCCAGGGAAGACCGCCGTAGTGAACCATCGTCGGCGCGATCCACGGGATGGTCGCGACCCAGAACACGAACCCCGCGCCGAACCCGAGCACGCCGGCGCGGCGCCAACTCACACCCCCGACCGCAGCGAGCAGCGGCACCAGCGCGGCGAACGCGGCCCACCCCTGGTCTCCGCTGCCGGGGAACGAGAGCGCGAGCAGTACGCCTGACAGCAGCGCCAGGAGCCAGCGCGGGACTCTCGGCCCGCCGGTCGCTGTCATCGACGCACTCCCGGGAACGGTGGCGGAACACCCGCCGACGTCGCCGCAACTCGCGCCCAGAGCTTGCGGTCGACACGGCCGCGTCCCCAGGGAATGAATGCCGGTGTCCGGGCCGCCCAGTCGAGAAGCGTCTCGCCGAAGAACGTCGCGAGCTCGAGATCCTCACGTCGAGCGAGGCGGATGTACATGACGACGAGGATGGGCGCCATCAGCACGGTGGGGAGCGTCGGCCACTGGATGTTGAAGCCGACGACGATCAGGATGAGGCCGAGGTACTGAGGGTGCCGGAGGTGGCGGTAGATGCCGTCCGTGACCAGCCCACCACGGCCACGATAGACCGTCGCCCACCCCACGACGAGCAAGCTGAGCCCGGTCGCGATGAGCGCCATGCTGATCAGCATGACCAGGTAGACGCCGTAGTCGAGAGGAAGCGGTCCGAGCTCGTCGAGCGCGAACGCGACGAGATGGCTCTCGTGGAGTCCGAAGATCCAGGGTGGGAGCCCGAGGAGTGGCGCGATCAGGTAGATCGTTAGCGGTACGCCGAACATCTCCGTGAACAGCGAGATGAAGAACGCGACGGCGACGCCCGCATTGCGCCACTCCGCGCGACGGCGCGGCCGCGTGAACCCGATCACGAAAAGCGTGAAGACGCCCGCCGCCAGCAGGACCGCGCGCCAGTTTCCATACCAGTCCTCGAAGGGCACCCCCATCGGGACCGGACCCGGCGTGTGCCGCGCGGTTGCGATGAAGAACCAGACGCCGCCAGCGACGAGCACCGCCACGATACCCCAACGGACAGCGGGCCAGAGACTCTTCATCGCCGGCGTCATGCCTGCCCCTTCTTCGCGTCGCGGACCGCGCGGACGATCGCGTCGACGTTCTCGCCGAACCGCCGGTCCACCTGCCGGGTGTGGATACGCCCCTGCCTGTCGATGACCACGTACCCCATCTCCGGCATGCCCATGGAATCGCCGTACATCGCGAAGGCCCGGACCACCGCCATGCCCGGGTCCGAGAGGATCGGGAACGGCAAGCCCAGCTCCTTCGCCAGGCGAGCGGCGGCATCGGTGCTGTCCCCGCTGATGCCCAGCACCGCGGCCCCCTCGGCCGTGAGGGCGTCGACCTTCTTCGGCAGCTTCCCGAGCTGCTCGCGGCACATCGCTCAGCCGGCGCCCATGTAGAAGATCAGCACGACCTCCTGCTTGCCGCGGAAGTCGTCGAGCGTGTACGTCTTGCCGCTCGATCCCCGCAGGTTGAAACGGGGAGCAGGTTCGGGCGCGGCCCGTGCTGCGTTCCACTGCCAGGCGCCGACGCCGCCGGCCGCGAGCACCAGCACAGCGATGCCGGCGGCGACCCAGCGCGAGCGGCGGCGCATGAACCAGCCCCGCGGCTGTCCGGGCCCGCCCTTTCTCCTCTGTTCGAGCCTCGCCCTCGACTGGCGTCCCATAGCACCTCCATCCTTACTTGTTCACGTACCGTTCGAGCGCCGCGGGGAACTCTTCCGGCCGCTCTCGAGCCACGCCGTTGATGAAATCGACGGTCGTCCCGCGAGGCGTCCGCTGATCGAGCGGGTTGAAGCGGGCCTCGACACGTAACGACGCCCGCCCCACGGCGACCCGGAGCCCCTCCAGCACGTCCTCGTCATGGAGGTGCACGATCACGAGATAGAACCCGTCATCGTCGGTTCTGGCCTCGTACGCGAGCCCGGTCTTCTCGCGGACGACACGGACGACGGGCTGGGCGAGCGGACGTGCGGTCGCATCGCGGACGTGCCCGAGGACCACGTAGCGGTGATCCACTTCGTGCGTGGCCTCGACGGGCGTCGCGACCGTGAACGCCAGCAGCGCGGCGACGCCGGCGAGCGCCCGAGTCCGCAGCATTACTTCCCGTCGTCGTCGCGCTTGCCCTTCTCGTGTTGGCCCATCTTCCCCATCCTCCACATCATGAAGAACATCCCGAGCGGGCACGCCAGGGCGAGCAGCAGCGGCGCCACCGCGCCGGCCGCGCCGAGGAGCGCGCCGCCGCCACCCGCCAGCACGACGAGCCCCAGCATCGGCACCCCGCAGCACGCCGCCATCTTGAGCGAAGTCTTCCAGTCCGATGGCTTCGCCGGCGCGGTCGCGTGAGGCTGGGGCTCACGGCCGGCAGCCGCTGGAACCTCGGCCGCGGTGGCCGCGGCCGCGACGCGCGCTCCGCGCACGCCCTTCGCGAACTCCTCGGCGTGATCTTCTGAGCAGAAGACCTCGCCGAAACGTTCGGGCGCGCGCGCGGAGTCGAGCGTCTCCTGCCCGCAGAACGCGCAGTAGCGCGGTGCGGCCTGACGCGGATCCGTGCCGTTGGTGGAAACGACCAGATCGTTCGTCTTACCTGCCGGTGAAGGATCGGCCATGGGTGTTCCTCCTTGCGCGGTAGTCCGAGCTTTTGCTCGCCTGCGCTTGCTGTGCTTCGCCGTCATTTCAGGCTCACCAGATACGCCGCCAGCGCCCGCGTGTCGTCCTTCGTCAGCGGAAGGGCGGGCATCCTCGCGCCGGGCTTGAGCGCGGGTGGGTTCTCCAGCCAGGCGGCGACGTGCTCGACGGTCGTCGGAAAGGTTGTGCCGGCGAAGGTGCTCCGGCTCCCGAAGTGGCTGAGGTCGGGTGCCAGCCTGCCCTCGGAGATGCCCGCGATGGTATGGCACCCAACGCAGGCGCTCCGCCCGTAGATCGCCTTGCCTTCTGCCGCGCACCCGTCGGTCGGCTCGAGGGGCGGCGCCCGCCGGCCACAGCGCGGCGCGTGGTGCGCTGACCCGGGCCGGCCCAGCGTGGATCAGTCTCATTTCAGAAGCGCCTCGACCACCGCGTGGGCCGCGCGGCTGTCGAAGTCGCGCGGACCCATTGCGAGCGCGGTGAGCGCACCGCTCCGGTCGATCAGGAACGTCGATGGCAGGGCGCGCACCGTGTACAGGTTGGCGACGGCGAACTCGGGATCGAGGCCGATGGGGAACGTCAGGCCAAACTTCTTCACGAACGCCGCGACAGGCGCAGCGCTGCCGCTGTCGATCGACACCGCGAGGATCGTGAAGCCCTTGTCCTTGTAGCGGCGGTAGAGCCGCTCCATCGACGGCATCTCCTCCTTGCAGGGCGGGCACCACGTCGCCCAGAAGTTCAGCAAGACCACCTTTCCCTTGAAGTCGCTGAGCCGCAGTGTCTGCCCCGTCAGACCGGGGACCGTGAAGTCGGTGGCGGCCGTGGCCCGGCTCGGCCGGATCAGCTCCAGCTCCCTGAACGCGTCGGCGCGCGCCACCTCGGGCAGCGCGATGGCGAGCGCGAGCACGAGCCACTTCACGTGACGCATGCGCGGATCAGTCCTCTCCCATGAGTCGGTCAACCGGATTCGCGCCGGAAGCCGGCCACGCCGGCACGTCGCATCGAACACCGGGGGGGCGTTACGCGATCGGCGGCGCGCGTGGCGCGGGACGCCTGGCGAAGACCGACGAGCATGAGCGCGGCGGCGAGCGCGAGGGCGCGAGACATCACCGACGCCGGGATCCCGTCACGAAGGCCGCCGAGAGTCATCGGCTGGACTGGTACTCGCCCCGGCCTTCCGTCGTGCTGACCATGCCCTGCATCGCCTCCTCGACCTTGGTCGTGATCGTCTCCCAGCCGAGCGCACCGACGTGCTTGTAGGTGATGCGCCCGCCGCGGTCGATGAAGAACGTCTCGGGCAGCCCCCACACCCCGTACTCGATCGCGATCCGCGAGCCGCGGTCCAGACCGTTCGGATACGTGATCCCGAACTCTTCGAGGAACGCGCGGGCGCTCTCCTCCTTGTCCTGGATGTTCACGCCGA
>JACQWC010000107.1 GCA_016209635.1 Candidatus Rokuibacteriota bacterium
CGGCGCGCTTGCTGGTCATGATCCAGATCCCGACCGAGGAGCAGGCCGACCGCGTGGCGTACGCGCCGCAGGTGGGCGCCGAGATCGAGCGGGAGTTCGGCAAGCAGACGGTCGAGGCGCTCAACGCGATCGGCTTCAAGTTCGACGCCGGGCGGGAGACGGCCTGACCCTCGGGCTACTTCATTCCCCGGCGGGTCCGAGCGGAAGCGCCGAAAAAGGGCTTTTATCCGGTGTTGCACAAAACTAGTCGGCAGGGAGTTCTTGCAATCTGCCGGCCGAGCGCGTATACTTTCTCTTGTCTGATTCGATCGTCGGTTCACTCGCGAGCCCTCATCCTTCTCAGACCGCGTTTCCCGGCCACTTCCGCTTCGTGGGGCGTGTCATGCATCGGCGGAAGACTGACCGGGCCCAGACGTGCCCTCACGAGGAACTCGTTCATGTCCTTTCCCTCTTTCAACCTGCACCCCGAACTGCTCCGCAGTCTCGACACCCTTGGCTTCGCCGTTCCCACACCCATCCAGAGGGACGCCATCCCGCCCGCGTGCGCCGGGCGGGACGTGCTCGCCTGTGCCATGACCGGCAGCGGCAAGACGGCCGCGTTCCTGCTGCCGATCCTCCAGCGCCTCATCGGCAAGCCTCGGGGCGTCACGCGCGCGCTGGTCCTCGCGCCCACGCGGGAGCTGGCCGCCCAGATCGACGAGCATCGCCGGCAGCTTACCCGCTTCGCGCGCATCGGCGGCGCGGCCGTCTTCGGAGGCGTCGCCATGGGACCGCAGGAGGCGGCCTTCCGTCGTGGCGCCGACGTCCTGGTCGCGACGCCTGGCCGGCTCCTGGACCACTTCCAGTACCCCTATGCGCGGCTCGAGGGACTCGCGGTCCTCGTCCTCGACGAGGCCGATCGCATGCTCGACATGGGATTCCTGCCGGACATCAGGCGGGTGTTGAAGTCCCTGCCCGCCGCCCGTCGGCAGACGCTCCTCTTCTCGGCCACCCTGCCGCCGGCCATCATCGCCCTGGCCCGCGAGCTGCTGCACGACCCGGTGACGATCAACGTGGAGCGGGCCGCGGCGCCGGCGGTCGGCATCAGCCACGCCGCCTACCCGGTGGCGCCGGAGCTGAAGCTGCCGCTCCTCGTCGAGCTGCTGCGCCAGCCCGGCGTGCGGAACATGCTCGTCTTCACCCGCACCAAGCACCGCGCCAACCGCCTCGCCGAGGGCCTCGCCCGGCGCGGGGTGGCCGTCGACCGCATCCACGGCAACCGGAGCCAGGCACAGCGCACGCAGGCGCTCGCCGCCTTCAAGGCGGGGACGTTCCGTGTCCTGGTTGCGACCGACATCGCCGCGCGCGGCATCGACGTCACCGGCCTCAGCCACGTCGTGAACTTCGACGTGCCGAAGGTGCCGGATGACTACATCCACCGCGTGGGACGGACGGCGCGCATGGAGGCGCTCGGCGATGCCGTGACGCTCGTGGCGCCCGCAGAGGAGGCCGACCTCCGGTCGATCGAGCGTGCCGTCGGGACGCGGATCGCGCGCGTCACGCTGCCGGCCTTCGATTACACCGCACGCGCGACCGAGCGCCTCGAGGTGCCGCTGGTGGAGCGCATCGCCGCCATCCGGGCTCGGAAGGCCGAGGAGCGGGCGCGGAGTCGGGCCAGCGCCGAGCGCCGCATCCAGGGCACCGATCGCGCCCGAGGCTCGAACTATTTCGCTCCGGGCCGTTCCAGGACCGTGGCCACCAGGTAATCGAGTCCAGGATCACGATGCCCCGAGACGTTTAATTGACGAAACTGTTAAGGAGGTAGACCATTAAGGCCTCATGCGTCCGTCCCCACGCTCCCGTGGCCGGTCGGCGGAGGCCCAGCGGCTCCTCGACCTCCTGAACGCCCTCGGCAGTACCACGTTCCGGCAGCTCCTCTGGCAGCGGGCCTCCGAGCTGGACCTCACCTACGCCCAGTCGCAGGTCCTGTTCTACGTCGGCGACCACCCCGGCTGTCACATGGGGGACGTGGCCAAGGCGTTCGGCGTCACGCTGCCCGCCATCACCCACATCATCGACCGTCTCGAGCAGAAGCAGTTCGTGCTCCGCGGCGATCATCCAGCCGACCGCCGGGTGTACCTCCTCGAGCTGACGCGCCAGGGCAAGTCCCTGGTCCAGGAACTCCACACCATGCAGATGCGCGGCGTCGAGGACGTCCTGGCGCGGATGTCCGCGGAGGACCGCGAGCGGGTGATCAAGGGTCTCGAAGCGCTCGTGGACGCGGCGACGGAGGCCGCGAAGTCGTGAGGCGCGCGCGCGCCGCCGGGGCACTCGTCGCCGCCACCCTGTCCCTCGCCGCATGCTCCGATCGCGCCGGGGAAGCGGAGACGCGTTCGGCGCCTCCACCCGCGGTGCCCGTGGGCGTGGCGATGGTCGAACAGAAGGTGGTCCCTCTCCAGGTCACGGCCGTCGGCAACGTGCAGGCGTACACCACCGTCAGCGTCAAGTCGCAGATCGCCGGCCAGATCGTGCGGGTGCACTTCAAGGAGGGGCAGGAGGTGAAGCGCGGGGACCTGCTCTTCACGATCGACCCCCGGCCCATGGAAGCAGCCGTGCGGCAGACCGAAGCCAACGTGGCCAAGGACACGGCACAGCTCCGCCAGGCCGAGGCGGCACTCGGCCAGCGGCAGGCGGAGGTGAGCCAGGCGCTGGCGAACCTCGAGCGTGACCTCGCGCAGACGGAGAACGCGCGCGTCCAGGAGCGGCGCTATCGCGAGCTCGTGCAGAGGGAGCTCATCGCGCGCGAGCAGTACGACCAGGTCCGCACGACCCTTGCCGCCCTCCAGGCCACCGTCGAGGCGGACCGTGCGGCAGTGGAGAACGCCAAGGCCTCCGCGCGCGCCGCGGAGGCCGCGGTGGACAGCGCGCGGGCGGCCATCAAGGCCAACGAGGCGATGGTCGACACGGCCCGCTTGCAGCTCGCCTACACCACGATCCGCGCGCCCATGGACGGCCGCACCGGCAATCTCCTCGTCCAGGCCGGCAACGTCGTCAAGGCCAACGAGGACAATCCTCTCGTCGTCATCGCGCAGATCCGGCCGATCTACGTGTCGTTCTCGGTCCCGGAGCAGAACCTGACGGCGATCAAGACGTACCGCGCCGAGGGCAGCCTGAAGGTCGAGGTGGTGGTCGACGGCGGCCAACGCAGCGTCGTCGGGGCCGTAACCTTCATGAACAACACCGTCGATCCGAGCACGGGGACGATCCAGCTGAAAGCGACGTTCCCGAACGCCGACAACGCGCTGTGGCCGGGGCAGTTCGTGGAGGCCGCGCTCACGCTCACGACGGAGATCGCCGTCGTCGTGCCGTCGCGGGCGGTACAGGCCGGACAGGGGGGCTCGTTCGTCTTCGTGGTGAAGTCGGACCTCACCGTGGAAGCGCGCCCCGTCAAGACGGGGCGGCGCCTGGCCGGCGAGCTGGTGATCGAGCAGGGCCTGGCCCGCGGCGAGCAGATCGTGACCGACGGGCAGCTCCGCCTCGTGCCGGGCGCCCGCGTGGAGATCAAACCCCAGAGGTCCTCGTGAGCCCCGCGCTCTTCATCCGCCGGCCCGTCCTCACGACGCTGCTGATGGCCGCCATCGTGATCTTCGGCTTGATGGCCTACCAGCGGCTGCCGGTCAACGACCTGCCCAACGTCGACTTCCCGACCCTCCAGGTGTCCGCGCAGCTGCCCGGCGCCAGCCCGGAGACGATGGCGTCGGCGGTGGCCACGCCGCTCGAGCGCCAGTTCACGACGATCGCGGGCATCGACTCGATGACCTCGACGAGCGCCCTCGGCGTGACGCAGATCACCATCCAGTTC
>JACQWC010000108.1 GCA_016209635.1 Candidatus Rokuibacteriota bacterium
TCACGGTGATCGTCGCGGCCTCCGCGACGTACGCCGTGGAGACCGTCAGCCGGCCCGCGCCGCCGAGGGCCTCGAGCCCGTTGAGGATGAGGTTCAAGAACGCCTTGCGGAGCTCGCGCGCGTCGAGCGCCGCCTCGGGGCACGCCGGGTCGAAGGCGCGGACGATCTCGATCGCGGCCGCGGCCGCGTCCACGCGCGCCCGCGCGAGGTCGAGGCACTCGTCGAGCAGCGCGTGGACCTGTGTCGGCGCGCGGCGCAGCTCGGGGGGGCGGCCGAACGCGGTGATCTCGGCGACGACGGAGGCGAGGTGGTCCACCGTGGCCCCGATCTTCCCCGCCAGCTCCGCGGTCTCGGTGTCCTGGGCGCGCTGGAGCCGCTGCTCGAGGTGGCGGGCGTAGAGGCGGAGCCCCGCGAGCGGGTTCTTGACCTCGTGGGCGACCTGCGTCGCCATCCGCCCGAGCGCCGCCAGGGCGCCGCTCCGCAGGCGCTCGAGCTCGTGGGTGTTCCTGAGGGCGATCGCCGCCTGCGACGAGAAGAGCGCCAGGAGCTCGAGGTCGTCCTCGTCGGGCTCGACCCGCGTCGGGGTCTCGATGACCAGCGCGCCGGCCGGTCCGCGCGGCACCACGAGCGGCGCGGCGACGATCGTGCCCGCCTCGGCGCCGCCGCCGGGCGGCGCCGTGATCGGCACGCCCTGGTCCATCGCGCTCGAAGCGGCCGTCTCGAACGCCCCCCACGACGCGGGCGGCGAGCCGGCGCTCGCCATCGGCACGAGCCGCCCGTGCTCGAGCTGGAACACCACGCAGCGCTCGGCCTCCGTGGCCTCCACGGTCGCCAGCGCGATGGCATCCAGCACGCGCTCGATCACGCCCGAGGACGCGAGGGCCTGGCCCACCGTGAGGAGCCGCTCGCGGTCCCGCGCCCAGCGGCGCGTGACCAGCGCGCGGCGGATCTTCGCGCTGAGCTCGTCGCGGACGAACGGCTTCGTCAGGTAGTCGAAGGCGCCGCGCTGGACGGCCTCCACGGCGTTCTTGATCGTCCCGTGGGCGGTCATGATGAGGACCGGCAGGCGCCGCTGCCGCGCATGGAGCGCCTCCATGAGCTGGACGCCGTCCAGCGGCTCCATGCGGAGGTCGAGCAGCGCGAGGTCGAACCGGCGGGCGCCCGCCTCCTCGAGCGCGCGCCGCGGATCGCTCACCGCCGTCACGTCGAGGTTCATGGCGGCCAGGCGCATCTCGAGCACTTCGAGGATCGCCCGGTCGTCGTCCACCACGAGGGCCCGTGGCCTCATTTCTTTCCCCGTCGTTCCGGACGGAGATCGATCTGCTTCAGCCGCTCGAGGTCGGCGCGGAGCCGCTCCGCCTCCTGCCGGACCCGAGCCAGGTCGGCCTCGCGCGTGGCCAGGTCCTCGCGAAGCCGCGCCAGCTCCCGGCGGAGGCGGGCCATCTCCTCGCGGTTCGCGAGGATCGCCCCCAGGGTGTCGCGACTCGCGCGCACGCGCGGGGCCTCCGCGTCGTCACCCCACTTCGCGAGAAACTCGTCGTACGCGGCGACCGCCGCCGGGTAGTCGCCCTGCGCGGCGAGCCTGTCGGCCGTCGCGAGCGCCGCCGATGCCGGGCGCGCGAACGGCCAGACGTTCCACGACGCGCAGCCGGCGAGCGAGAGCGCCAGCAGCCCCGCGAGCAGGATCCGTGTCACGAGCGGGGCAGGAGCACGGTGAACCGGCTCCCCTTGCCTTCCTGCGACTCGACCGTGACACGCCCCCCGTGGGCGTGGGCGATGCCCCGCACGATCGCGAGGCCGAGGCCCGTGCCGCCCCGGTCGTGATGCGCCTGCCGGTACGCGTCGAAGATGTGCGGCAGCGCGCTCGCGGGGATGCCGACGCCCGTGTCCTCCACCTGAAGCTCGAGCTCGGCGCCCGCGTCGACGAGCCGCGCGACGACGCGCCCGCCGCGCGGCGTGAAGCGGATCGCGTTCGCGCCGAGGTTGACGACCACCTGGAGGAGCCGCTCCCCGTCCCCGCGGTAGGCGAAGTCGGCGCCGACCCGCTCGCGCTCGAGCGCCACCCCCGCCTCCGCGGCCCGGGGATGGAGCTCTTCCACCGCCCGGGCGACGATCCGGTCGAGGTCCAGCTCCGCCCGCTCGATCGGCAGGAGCCCCGCGCGGAGCCGACTCGTCTCGAGGATCCGGTCGACGAGGCCGAGCAGGCGCTCGGAGCTCTTGCCGACGATCTCGACGAGGCGGGCCTGCGCCTGCGTGAGCGCGCCGGGCACGCCGTCGCGCAGCAGATCCGCCGCGCCGCGGACGGAGGTGAGCGGGGAGCGGAGCTCGTGGGACACGGTGGCGAAGAACTCCTCCTTCGTCTCTTCCATCTGCTTGAGCTGGGCGGTCATCGTGTTGAACGAGCGCGCGAGCCGGCCGATCTCGTCCCGGCTCTCGACGGCGATCGGCTCGCGGAACCGCCCCGCGGCGACCTCCGCGGTCGCCGCCGAGAGCGTCTCGAGCGACCGCGTCATGCGGTGGGCCACCAGCGCGGTCGCGAGCAGTGCGAGCCCGACCGCCCCGCCGAGCGCCGCGAGCACCGCCGTCCACGTCCGCGCCTCGAGCCGCGCGGCCTCGGCCTGCGCTGCGAGCGCCCGCCCGTGCGTGGCGCTCATGAGGTCGTCCAGGCTCGACTCGACCCGGCCCGAGA
>JACQWC010000109.1 GCA_016209635.1 Candidatus Rokuibacteriota bacterium
AGATGTGTAAAAGAGACCGGAGCGGTGGATCCTGGGTGGCCCACGGCCGCGCGCGCTCGAACGCGGCGGAGGCGCGCAGCACGCCGGCGTCGTCGTAGCGCCGGCCCACGATCTGGAGCCCCACGGGCAGCCCCTCCCGCGTGAACCCGCACGGCATGGAGGACGCGGGCTGGCCCGTGAGATTGAACGGGAAGGTGAACGGGATCCACCCGTAGGGCGACACCGCCGTCCCCGCGATCTCGGTCGGGTTGTCGAGGCCGACCCGGAACGGCGGACAGGCGATCGTGGGCGTCACGAGGAGGTCCCACTTCTCGAAGAAGGCCCGCGGATGCTGCCACCACGCGAGGCGGTCGAACCACGCCTGGACGTACCGGGTCGGGGGATTCTTGAGCGCGCCCTCGATGATCCGGAGCAGCCCGGGATCGATCTCGTCGCGGCGATCGAGGTAGGGCGCCATGCGCGTCGCGATGCCGCCGCAGAAGATCTGCTCCCAGCACTCCTTCGGCGAGGGCCAGCCCGGGCTCACCTCCTCCACGCGGCAGCCGAGGTCGCGGAACGTCTTGACCGCTCCGTGACACGCCGCGCGGACCTCCGGGTCGACGACCTCCGAGAACCCGAGGTCGTCGCTGTAGGCGACCCGCAGCCCCTTGAGGCTCCCCCGGAGCGCCTTGACGTAGTCGACGCGCTCGGCCGGGAGGGAGTACTGATCGCGCTCGTCGGGACCGGCCGAGACCTGCAGCATGAGCGCGGCATCGGCGACGGTCCGCGTCATCGGGCCGATGTGGGAGAGGCTCCAGGCGCCGCTCGGCGGGTAGGTCGGGACTCGGCCGTAGGAGGGCTTGAGCCCGAAGATCCCCGCGCACGAGGCGGGAATCCGGATGGAGCCGCCGCCGTCGGTCCCGACGGCGAGGGGCGCGAGCCCCGCGGCGACGGCCGCCGAGGCGCCCCCGCTCGACCCGCCCGGCGTCCGCTCGGGGTGCCACGGGTTTCGCGTGATGCCGAAGAGGAGGTTGTGCGTGGCGCCGATCCAGCCGAAGGTCGGCGTGTTGGTCTTGCCGAGCATGATCGCGCCGGCCGCCTTCATCCGCGCCACCATCGGCGCGTCCTCGGCCGGCACGTTGTCCTTGTAGAGGGGCGTGCCGAAGGTCGTCCGGACGCCCTTGGTGATCACGAGGTCCTTCACGGAGAAGGGCACGCCGTGGAGCGGGCCGAGCCTGGCCCCCTTCTTCCCGAGGGCCCGCTCGGCGGCCCGGGCCTCCTTGCGCGCCTCGGCCGCCGTCACCGTGACGTAGGCGTTCAGGCGCGGGTTCAGCCGCTCGATCCGGTCGAGGACCGCGTCGACGACCTCGACGGGCGAGACCTTTTTCTTCCGGATCATGGCGGCCAGCTCGGTCGCCGGCAGCCAGCACAGCTCGTCTGATCTCATGGGTTCCTCCTGGAAACTCCGCGCGCGAGTCCCCTCATTGCGGCAGGTGGAAGACCACCATCTTCAGCTCCGTCATCTCCGCGACCGCGTACGCCGGGCCCTCCTTGCCGAAGCCGGACTCCTTGAGCCCGCCGTACGGCATGAGGTCGGCGCGCCACTGGGGCCCCCAGTTGATGTGGAGGTTGCCCGAATGGACCTCGCGCGCGAACTTCCACGCCCACTCGAGGTTCTGGGTGAAGATTCCGGCGGCCAGGCCGTAGTTGGTGTCGTTGGCCAGCGCGATCGCCTCGTCGATGTCCCGGAAAGGCGTCACGGCGACGGCCGGCCCGAACAGCTCGTCGCACGAGACCCGCATCTCGGGCTTCACGTCGGCGACGATGGTCGGGATGTACATCGCGCCCTGGCGCCGGCCCCCCGTCACCAGCCGCGCGCCGCCCGCCACCGCCTCCCGCACCCACTCCTCGACGCGGACCGCCTCCCGCTCGCGGACCATGGGCCCGACCTTGACGGTCTCGTCGAGCTGGTTCCCGACCTTGAGCGCCTCGACCTTCGGCTTGAGCGCGTCGAGGAAGTCGCCGTACACCTTGCCGGCGGTCAGCACGCGCTGGGTCGAGATGCAGACCTGCCCCGCGTTCGCGTACCCCGTGGCCGCGACGGCCGCGGCCACCTTGTCCATGTCGGCGTCCGGCATGACGATGACGGGCGCGTTCGACCCCAGCTCCATCGTGACGCGCTTGATCCCCGCGGTCCGGCAGATGTGCTCGCCGACGTCCCGGCTCCCGGTGAAGGTGATCTTCCGGACGCGCCGGTCCGCGACGAGGAGGTCGCCGATCTCCCCGCCCGGGCCGGTGAGCGTGTTGATGCCCTCCGGGGGCAGCCCCGCCTCGAGGAGGATCTCCGTGAGCGCGAGCGCCGAGAGCGGCGTGTCGGTCGCGGGCTTGAGGAGGACGGCGTTGCCGCCCGCGAGCGCCGGCCCGACCTTGTGGCACACGAGGTTCAGCGGGAAGTTGAAGGGGCTGATCGCGACCACGACACCGCACGGCACGCGGATCGTGACGCCGAACTTCCCCGCCCCGCCGGGGGCCGCGTCGAGCGGCACGGTCTCGCCGTGGAGCCGCTTCGCCTCCTCGGCCGAGCCCATGATGGTCTCGACGGCGCGGCTCGCCTCGAGGCGTCCCTCGGCGAGGATCTTGCCCTCTTCCGTCGAGATCGTCTGGCCCAGCGCCTCGGTCCGCGCGGTCATCAGCTCGGCCGCCCGTTTCAGGATCTTCCACCGCTCGTAGCCGGGGAGCCGCGCCATCGCCCGGGCGCCGCGCTCCGCGGACTGGATGGCGCGCTCGACGTCGCCCCGGTCCGCGCGCGGCACCGTGTCGATGACCGAGTCGTCGTACGGGTTGCGCACCTCGAGCTTCTCGGGCTTGTCGATCCACTGACCGGCCACGTACATACGCATGGGGAAACCTCCATTCAACAGGGCGCGGGCACCCGGGCTGTCGCCACGCCCGCGCCCCGCCGCAACCTCACGTGTCATCGAGGCGACCGCCGTACGCCAGGCGCCGCCACCCGCCTCGCCACGCCCGCGCCCCGCCGCAACCTCACGTGTTCATCAAGCCAACCGCCTCGCGCCAGCCGCCATTATGCGCCCCGGAGGCGCGGGTCCAGCGTGTCGCGGAGGGCGTCGCCGAGCAGATTCGTGCCGAACACCGCGAGGCTGATGGCGATGCCCGGGAACAGGACCAGGTGCGGGGCCTTCTGCGCGTACTCGGCGGCGGAGACCGAGAGCATCCGGCCCCACGACGGATACGGCTCGGGGACGCCCAGGCCCAGGAAGGAGAGCGCCGCCTCCACGAGGATCGCGCTCCCGAGCTGGGCCGTCGTGAGCACGATGAAGGGGCCGACCGTGTTCGGCAGGACGTGGCGGAACGCGATCCGCAGGTGGCGCAGCCCGAGGGCGCGCGCCGCCTCGATGTACTGCATCTCGCGGATGGACAAGACGCTCGCGCGGATCACGCGGGCGGCGCGCGGGAGGATCGGGATCGAGATCGCGATGACGACGTTGTGGATGGCCGGCCCGAGCGCCGCGGACATCACCAGCGCCAGCACGAGCAGGGGCAGCCCCTGGAGGATGTCGAGCACCCGCTGGGTGATGAGATCCGTCTTGCCGCCGAAGTACGCGCTGAGGAGGCCGATCAGCCCGCCGAAGACCGAGCCCAGCAGCGTGGACAGCACGCCGACCATCAGCGACACGCGCGTCCCGTGGACGATGCGCGAGTAGATGTCGCGCCCGAGGTGGTCCGAGCCGAGCCAGTGCTCGCCGCTCGGCCGCGCCAGCGTGTTGGCCGCGTCGGTCGCGATCGGATCGTGCGTCGCGAGCGGCCCGGCGAAGACGGCCGTCAGCACCAGCAGCAGCGTGAAGGCGCCCCCGGCGGCGCCGAGCGGCTTCTTCCGGCAGAACCGCGCGAGCGTCGTCCACGCGCCCGCCCGCGGCCGACCCCGGGCGGCGGGGGCGACCAGCTCGAAGCCCGTGTCGGCCGCGACCGGCTTAGTCGCCATACTTGACCCGCGGATCGAGGAAGCCGTAGAGGACGTCCACCAGGAGGTTCGAGAGGATGACCACGATCGCGATGAACATCACGAGGTTCTGCACGATCGGGTAGTCGCGCCAGAGGATCGCCTGGACGAGGAAGCGCGCCACGCCCGGCAGGTTGAAGACCGTCTCGGTCACGACGAGCCCGCCGATGAGAAACGCGAACTCGATGCCGATGACCGTGACGACCGGCAGGATGGCGTTCTTCAGGGCGTGGCGCCAGATCACGACGGTCCCGCGCTGGCCCTTGGCCCAGGCCGTCCGGATGTAGTCCTCACGCAGCACCTCGAGCACCGCCGATCGGGTGATCCGCATGATCAGCGCCGAGGAGCGATAGCCGACGGCCAGCGCCGGCAGCAGGAACTGGATCAGGTGGAGTCCCAGGTTCTCCGCGGGCGAGACGTAGATCATCGGCGGGATCCAGCCGAGCCACGACACCAGCGCCAGGATGATGACCATCCCGAGCCAGAACGACGGCATCGACAGGCCGGCGAGCGACACGATCCGGAGCGCGTAGTCGAGCGCGGTGTCCTGCCGGACGGCGCTGACCACGCCGGTCGGGACGCCCAGCAGTACCGCGATGACGATCGAGAAGATCGCCAGCTCGATCGAGACGGGCAGCAGCGGCTTGATGATCTGCCAGGCGGGGAGGTCGTAGCGGTAGGACTTGCCGAGGTTACCGGTCAGGATCTCGCGGAGCCAGTCGAGGTACTGCGCCCAGATGGGCCGGTCGATCCCCAGCTCCGTCATGATCAGCTTCTTGTCCACCTCGCTCACGTAGCCGCCGGCCGCGAACAGCACGTCCACGATGTCGCCTGGCGCCAGGCGCATCAGCACGAAGATGACGACCGACATCCCGAGGAGGGTGAGGACCGCGATGGCGAGGCGGTGCGCGATGTAGGTTCGCGTGGCTGACTCCGCCGGGCGAGCGGGGCGGGAGGGGGCGGGCGAGGCCCGCTCCCGCGCCCGACGGTTCCCCTACTTGTCGAGCCAGACTTCCTGCATGCGGCCCCAGTTGTAGATCGACTGATGC
>JACQWC010000114.1 GCA_016209635.1 Candidatus Rokuibacteriota bacterium
CGGCGGCTACCTGCTGAGTATCCCGAGCGAGCGCCGGCTGGTGATGGAGCTGCAATGCAACATGGCCCTGCGCTGGTTCGTCGGCTTGAATCTCGACCAGGACGCCTGGGACGCCTCGACCTTCAGTCAGAACCGCCGCCGGCGCTTTGACGAGTCCGGCCTGCTGGAGCGGCTGTTCGATGCCACGGTGAAGCAGGCGATGGCGGCGGGGCTGGTGAGCCGCCACGTCAGCGCCGACGGCACGCTCGTCCGCGCCAACGCCAGCTACAAGAGCTTTGTGCCGCTGGAAGTCGCCCTGGACCCGGAGGAGTACAAGCAACGCTTGCGCGCGCAGGACCGCACGGACGCGGACGGCCCGCAGGACCCCGGCAACCGCGCCGTCAACTTCCGCGGGGAACGGCGCAGCAATGCGACGCATCGCTCGGTCAGTGACCCGGACTGTCGCTACGTGTCGAAGGGCGCCTCGGGGACGGGCGCCTACCCCGGCTACACGGTCAACGCCGTCATGGAGAATCGCCATCGGATCTTGCTCGGGCTGGGGGTGGAGATCTTCCAGGGCGGGACCTCGGAGAAGCGAGGCTGTCTGGCGCTGCTCGACCGGGCGCGCCGGCGGCTGCGGTTCCGGCCGGCGACCCTCGGCGCCGACAAGGGGTTCTTCCACGAGGACTTCATCGAAGCGATGCTCGACCGAGGCATCGAGCCCCACATCGCCGTCGAGCCGCGCGGCGGCGCCCGGGCGCATGCGCGGGTGCGCATGCGGGCGCGCGGCGCAGGCTACCAGCTCTCGCAGCGCTGTCGCAAGCTGATCGAGGAACTGTTCGGGGAAGCCAAGGACTGGCACGGGCTGCGACGATTCCGGCGTCGCGGCCGATGGCGCGTGCAGCAGGAGGCGTACTTGATCGGCTGGGTCCTCAATCTGAAGCGGCTGGCGAAGAGCTGGTCGCCGGTGCTGCAACCAACATGACGAAGGCTTCGGCGTCGGGCGGGGCTGCCCCACAGCGGACGGGCGAGCAGATGAAGTCACGCGTCTCGCCATAAACCACCGCATGGTGAGCATGGACGAGCCGTCACTCGTAGCTTTGTCAGCAACCTGTTAGCGCGGCCTCCGCCCGCCGTTCTCTACCGGAACTCCTCAGGCACGATCCGATACGTGAGGATCTTGCGGTAGAGCGTCTTCGGGTCGATCGCGAGCACCGCCGCGGCCTTCCCCCGATGCCCGCCCACCTGCCGGAGCGTCGCCACGATGTGCTGGCGCTCCATCGCCTCGAGGCTCGCGGCAGAGGTCGCCGGCGTCGGTCCACTGCCCGCGACCTCGGGCGGCAGGTCCTCGGGCTGGATCTCGGCGCCTTTCGAGAGGATTACCGCGCGCTCGATCGCGTGGAGCAGCTCCCGCACGTTGCCCGGCCACGCGTACGCCTCGAGCGCGGCGAGCGCCGCGGGGCTCAGGCGCTTGACGCCGTAGACCGTGTGGGTCTCGACGAAGTGCGTCGCGAGGAGCGCCAGGTCCTCGCGCCGCTCCCGGAGGGGCGGGAGCTGGAGGGTGATCGTGTTGATGCGGTAGTAGAGGTCCTGGCGGAACTCGCCCCGCCGTAACGCTTCGGCGAGGACGCGGTTCGTGGCCGCGATCAGCCGCACGTCGACCCGGCGGGGCCGGGTCGCGCCCACCCGGAAGAAGGCGCCCGTCTCGAGCGCCCGGAGGAGCTTCACCTGGCTGTCGGGCTCCATCTCGCCGATCTCGTCGAGGAGGAGCGTCCCCCCGTCCGCCATCTCGAGGAGACCCGGCTTCGTGGCGATGGCTCCCGTGAAAGCGCCCTTCTCGTGGCCGAACAGCTCCGACTCGAAGACCTCGCGCGGCACCGCGCCGCAGTGGATCGGGACGAAGGGGCGCTCGGCGCGCGCGGACTGCTCGTGGATGGCACGCGCGACCAGCTCCTTGCCGGTACCGCTCTCCCCGAGGATCAGCACCGACGAGTCCGTGGGCGCGACCCGGTCGATGATCTGGAGAAGTTCCTGCATCTTCGGGTTCCGCGTGAGGATGCCGGAGGCGGGCTCGCCGCCGGCGACGTGCGCGCGCAGCGCCTGGTTATCCCGCAGGAGCTGGCCCTTCTCGGCCGCCTTGCGGATCAGGATGTCCAGCTCCTCGATCCGGGTGGGCTTGGTGAGGTAGTCGTACGCGCCGAGCTTCATCGCCTCGACCGCCGTGGGCACCTCCTGGAAGCCGGTCATGACGATGACCTGGGGCTGCTCGGGAAGCGCGCCGAGCTCCCGCAGGACCTCGATCCCCTCCTTGCGCGGCATCTTCATGTCGAGCACGACGACGTCGTAGTGGCCCTCGCGGAGCCGCTCGAGCGCGGCCTCCCCATCGGCCACGCCCTCGACCTCGTGGCCCTTGCGGCCGAGCTCCCGCGCGAGCAGCTCCCGGAGGTTGCGCTCGTCGTCGGCCACCAGCACGCGGATCGGACGCGTCATGCCGGCAGGACCACCCGGAAGATGCTCCCCTTCCCGGGTCTCGAGGCGACCTCGATGCGCCCGCCGTGATCCGCGACGATGGACTGCGCGATGGCGAGGCCGAGGCCGGTGCCCTGGCCCGGCGGCTTGGTCGTGAAGAACGGGTCGAAGATCCGGCCGAGCAGCTCCTCCGGGATCCCGGGGCCCGCGTCCTCGAACTCGATCTCCACGTCGCCGCGGAGCCGCCGGGAGCGGACGGTCAGCGTCCCCTTTCCCTCCATCGCCTCCAGCCCGTTCGACGCGAGGCCGAGGAAGACCTGCCGGAGCCGGCCCTCGTTCACGGTGACGAGGGGCAGCGCGGGATCGAGCTCGGTCACGAACCGGCTCCGCGCGAACCGCGACTGGTGCGACAGGAGCTCGATCGCCTTCACGACCAGCGCGTTCAGGTCGGTCGGCGCTGGCCGGCTCCCCGGCTCGCGGACGAACTGGAGGAGGCTGCCGGTGATCTCCTTGCACCGGTAGGCCTCCTCCTCGATGAGCCCGAGGTAGCGGCGGAAGTCGTCCAGCTCGGCCATGGTCGCGAGCGCCCCCTCCCGCGTCCGCTGCAGGAGCGACTCAGCGCAGCCGGCGATGGTGGCGAGCGGGTTGTTCAGCTCGTGCGCGACGCCCGAGGCGAGCCGTCCGGCCGTGGTGAGCCGCTCCGTGACCAGCATCTGCGCCTCGAGCCGCTTTGCGAGCGTCACGTCCCCGACGAGCAGGACCAGGTGCGCGACCTCGCCCTCGGCGGGCTCGAAGGGCGCCGCGGTCAGGCTGAACGTCCTCGGCTCACCGCCGATCACCAGCCCCTGCTCGAGCGAGGTCACGCGACGTGTCTCGAAGGTCTGGCGCAGGAACCTCTCGATGGGCGTCGCCCCTTCGGGCGGGACGACCTCCGCGAACCGGCAGCCCGCGCCGGCCTCGCAGGGGAGCAGGCGCGCGCCCTCGCGGTTGGCGCGGACCACCCGGAGGTCGGCGTCGAGCACGAACACCCCCAGCGGGAGCGTCTCGAGGATCACCTCTACGAACCGCTTCTGCCGGTCCAGCTCGCGCGTCCGCTCCGCCACCATCCCCTCGAGCTGCTCGTACAGGCGGGCGTGCTCGAGCGCGATCGCCGCCTGATCCGCGAAGGCGAGGAGCAGCTCCTCCTCCCGAGCCGAGAACTGGTGGACGTCCCCGCGGAAGACGCTGATCGCGCCGATCGCACGATCGCCGACCCGGAGCGGCGCCGACAGCATCGATCGGAAGCCGCTCCCGCGGGCGAGGTGAGGGTACCGGACCCGCGGGTCCGTGTGGAGATCCCGGCTCTGGACCGGCTTCCCGTCCCGTACGGCCAGGCCGCCAATGCCCTCGCCCACCTTGATCCGGATCCGGCCGGCCATCTCGGGCGGGAGGTCGAGGCTCGCCGAGGAGACGAGGTCGCCCGTCGCGGGGTCGAGCGTCATGATCCCGCACGACTCGACGCCGAGCACGTTGCGCGCCTCCGTCATGATGACGCGCATCGTCTGACCGACGTCCAGACTGGCCGTCACCGCCCGCCCCGCCTCCAGCAGGGCGCGCGTCTCGCGCGAGCGCCGCACGCTCTCCTCGAAGAGCTGGGCGTTGTTGATCGCGATCCCGGCCTGCTCGGCGAAGGCCTCGAGCACCTGCTGGTCGTGCGCCGTGAAGACCCCCGGCGCCGCCGCGAACGCCGAGATGACGCCGATGACCGCCCCGCCGACCTTGAGCGGGACGCAGAGCATGGACCGGATCCCTTCGCGCTCGTCGATGTCCCGCCGCGTGGAGCGCGGATCCGTCCGGACGTCGTCCACGCGGATCGCGACCCCGCTCTCGGCGCAGCGGCCGATGATCCCCTCGCCGACCGGGAGCGAGAGCGCCTGCCACTCCTCGCTCAGGAAGCCGTGGGCCGCGCCGTGGGTGAGCCGGGCGCGCTCCTCGTCGAGGAGGCCGATGCCGCACCCGGTGCTCCCGATCAGCTCCGTGACGGCGCGGCTGATCCGCTCGAGCACGGAGGCCACGTCGAGCCGGGCCGTGATGAGCCGACTCGTGCCGTAGAGCGCCGCCAGCTCCTCGGCGCGCCGGCGACTCTCGTCCAGCAGGCGCCGCTGCTCGAGGGCCGAGGCGAGCGGCCGCGCCAGCTCGGCGACGATCTCGACGTCGGCGTCGTCGAACGCGCCCGGCCGTCGGGACGCGAGCGTGACGGCGCCGAACGCCCCGCGCGGGGACACCAGCGGGACCAGCACCGCCGAGCGGTGCCCCCGGTCGGCGAACGCGCGCCGGCTCCGCTCCGGGACCGCGGGGCTCGCGAGGTCGTCGACGCGCGCGGGGCTCCCGCTCGCGAGGACCTCCGCGAGCAGCGTCGCGCTGAGCTCCATGCGCGCCTCGCGTCGCGCACCCACCGCCTGCGCCTGCCCCAGGACGTCGACGATCTCGAACTCCCCGCGCTCCGCGTCCACCAGGGACACGCCGATCGAGTCGAACCGCACGAGCTTCGCCACGCCCTCGACGAAGACGCGGAACACCTCGGCCTCTGACCGGCTGGAGACGAGCAGCCGCGTGATCTCGTTGAGGACCGTCGTGCGCAGCGTGCGCTGCTGGAGGCGCCAGACGCGGTCGATCGCGATCCCCAGCTCGCGCGGGAAGCCCCGCGGGAGCGCCGCCCGTCGCGGTGCCCCACCGCGCCCGAGGAGGAGCAGCTCGCCCTGGGGACGGCGCCCCGTGCCGAGCGGCGCCCGGAGCACCGTCACGCCCTCTGCCGCGCGCGGCGGTGGGAGCGCCCGTCGGGAGGCTGGAGCGCTCGCCGTCGCCCGGAGCCACTCCCGGAGGGAGGCGGGAAGCCGCCGCGTGCCCGCCGTGACGACGACGGGCTCGCCCCCCGCGGGCCGGAAGACGAGCGCGCCCGCCCGCGCCCCCGTGAGCCCGACGAGGCGGCGCAGGGTGCGGGCGAGGGCCTCCTCGATCGACCCGGCGGCCCCGAGCGGCGCCAGGAGATCCGGGAAGACGCGACCGATCTTCATGGCTCGAGCGCCGGCGGGGTCAAGGGGGCGTCAGCACCCGTCCGGGGAGGCTCCCCGTGTGCTCGCCGTCCTTGATGACGAAGCGACCGTTCACCAGGACGTGCTCGATCCCGGCCGGATAGCGGTGCGGATCCTCGTAGGTCGCCAGGTCGGCGACGCGCTTCGGGTCGAACACCACGAGGTCGGCCTTGGCGCGGACGCGGACCACGCCCCGATCGGGAAGGCCGAGCCGACGCGCCGGCAGCGCCGTCATCTTGTGCACCGCCTGCGCCAGCCCGAGGACGCGCTGCTCGCGCACGTACTCGCCCAGGACGCGCGGGAAGGTGCCGTAGCTGCGGGGATGCGGCTTGCCGGCGGAGAGCTCCCCGTAGGGCGCCAGCGCCGAGCCGTCCGATCCGATCATGATCCGGGGGTGGGCGAGGGCGCGCCGCACATCCGCCTCGTCGAGCTGGAAGAGGATCATGTACCCCTTCCCCGCCTCCTCCACGATCAGCTCGATCGCGGCGTCGAGCGGATGGATGCCCCGCGCCGCGGCGATCTCGGAGAGCCGCCGTCCCTCGGCGTCCTTGCGCCGGGCGCAGGAGGCGATCATCACGTTCTCCCACCCGACCCGGTCGAGGAGGCTCTGGCCGATGACGGGCGCCTCCAGCTCCCGCCGGACGCGCGCGCGCGCCTCCGCATCGCCGAGGCGCGCGAGCATCGCCTCGATTCCGCCCTCGAGGGCCCAGTCGGGCAGCAGCGTCCGCAGGGTCGTGCTCGAGGCGGTGTAGGGGTAGACGTCGCCCATGACGTCGAGCCCCTCGCCCACCGCCTCGTCGACCAGCGCGAGCGCCTCGGCCACCTTCCCCCAGTTCGGTCGCCCTGCCGCCTTCACGTGACTGATCTGCACCGCCATCCCGGCCTCGCGCCCGACGCGGATCGCTTCCCGCACGGCGTCGAGCAGCGTCGCCCCCTCGCCCCGGATGTGGCTCGCGTAGAAGCCCCGGTGGCGTGCCGCCGCGCGCGCGAGGGCGACGATCTCCTCGGTCGCGGCGTACGACCCGGGCGCGTAGATCAGCCCGGTGGAGAGCCCCCACGCGCCCTCCTCCATGGCCTCGGCGAGCAGCCGCTGCATGCGCGAGAGCTCCGCCGGCGTCGGGCCACGGCGCGCGAACCCCATGGCCGCGATGCGCAAAGTGCCGTGCCCAACCAGCTGGACGACGTTGAGCGCGGTCCCCTCGGCGTCGAAGGCGCGGAGGTACTCGCCGACCGAGCGCCAGCGGAAGTCCATCCCGCCCGGCAGGTAGAGGGCGAAGCCGCGCAGGTCGTTCACGTACTCCGTCGACACCGGCGCGGGGGAGAAGCCACAATTGCCGACCACCTCGGTCGTCACGCCCTGCCGGATCTTCGACTCGGCGCGGCGGTTCGCCCAGAGGCGCCAGTCCGAGTGGGAGTGCATGTCGATGAAGCCGGGCGCCAGGACCTTTCCCGACGCGTGCAGCCGGGCGCCCGCGGCCTCGCGGGAGAGATCGCCGATCGCGGCGATCGTCTCGTCGCGAACCCCCACGTCGGTGCGGCCGCCGGCGGTGCCGGTGCCGTCGATGACGGTGGCCCCCTCGATGACGAGGTCGAGCGCCGCCTTCACAGGGACGGGGTCTCGGAGAAGCCGAGCACGCGCTCGCACCACGCGGCCACGCCGAGGAGCGGGAGCTCCGCGCCGGCCGCGCCGACGAGCTGGACGGCGTGCGGGAGCCCCGAGGGCGTGAGCCGGCCGGGCAGCGAGATCGCCGGTACGCCGGCGTAGCTCCAGGGCGCGCAGAGCGACCCGTCCCCCGTCGAGGCGAGGGTGACGGGCGCCGGCATGGGCGCGGTCGGCGAGAGCAGGGCGTCGTGGGCCGCGAGGAGCGGCATCACCTGCTCACGGAATGCGAGCCGGAGCCGGTCGGCCTGGATGTACTGCGTCGCCGTGCGGCCGAGCCCCGTCTCGACGAGCGCGGCGATCTCCTTCCCGTACTCGCCGGCGTGCGTCCTGAACTCGGCCTCGTGGTAGGCCGCCGCCTCGGCCTCGAGCACAGTGAGGCCCGCGGCGTGGATGCGCGCGAACGACGGCGGGAGCGTGACCTCGGTGACGGTGGCGCCCGCGCGCGCGAACGCCTCGGCCGCGGCCCGGAGCGCCGCGGCGACGTCCGGCTCGGCGCGCGCGACCAGCTCCGGCAGGAGCGCGAGGCGCGGCCGGCGCACGGGCCCGGGCACGAGCTCCTTCCCGACGAGCGCGCCCGCGACCAGGGCGATGTCGTCGACCGTCCGCGCGAAGGCGCCGACGTGGTCCAGCGACCAGGCGAGCGGGATGACGCCCTCGGCCGGGACGAGGCCGTGCGTGCCCTTGAAGCCGACGATGCCGCAGTACGCCGCGGGGCGGAGGACCGAGCCCACCGTCTGCGACCCGAGGGCCGTGGGCACCATGCGCGCCGCCACGGCGGCGGCGGAGCCGGCCGACGACCCGCCCGGCGTGTGCTCGAGGTTCCACGGGTTCCGAGTCGGCGCCGGGTCCCGGTACGCGAACTGGGTCGTCGCCGTCTTGCCGAGCACGATCGCTCCGGCGGCTCTGATGCGCGCGACCGAGGCCGCGTCGGCGGCCGGCAGCATGTGGGCGAAGGCCCGGGCCCCGGCCCGCGTCGGCATCCCGGCGACGTGGAAGATGTCCTTCACGCCGACGGGAACGCCGTGGAGCGGACCGCGCAGGCGCCCGCCGCGCGCCTCCGCCTCCCGCTCGCGCGCCGCGGCGAGCGCGCCCTCGGCGTCGAGGTGCACCCACGCCTTGAGGCGCTCGTCGAGCGCCCGGATCCGCGCGAGGCACGCCTCGACCAGGGCGACGGGCGACAGGGTCCCCTCCGCGATCCGCCTCCGGGCCTCGCAGACGGAGAGCGTGGTCAGCGGGGCGCCGTCGGTCCCGCGACTAGACCCCGAGGGCATGCGTCTCCCGGAGGGCGGCCAGCACGCGCGCCACGACCTGATCGACGCCGAGACCGGTGGTGTCCACGACCACCTGCGCCTGCCGGTAGTAGGGCTCGCGCCGGCGATACAGCGTCTCGATCTCCTGGACGGACCGCCCGTCGAGCATCGGACGCGTTCCCGCTCGACCGGCGCGCGCGTAGAGCGCCGCCAGCTCGCCCGAGAGCCACACGACGGTCCCGAGTCCGCGGAGCACCTCCATGCGCCCCTCGCGGCACGGGAAGCCGCCACCGGTGGCGATGACCTCCCCGGACTTGAGCTTGAGCAGCTCGAGGATCTCCCCCTCGAGCTGGCGGAAGCGGGTCTCGCCGGCCTCCCGGAAGATCTCCGGGATCGTCCGGCCCTCGTGGGCGACGATCATCTCGTCGGTCTCGACGAAGCACCGGCCGAGCCGGCGCGCGAGCAACCGCCCGCAGATCGACTTCCCCGCGCCCATGAAGCCGACCAGGATGATGTTGTCGGGCCGCATTGGCGCATCGTACCAGCCGCGGACGCGGCAACGCAAAGCGCGCGAGGGTTCGAGTGACGCTAGGACGCCGGCGGGCGGCCGGCGCGCGAGGCGGCCGCGGGCAGGACCCAGAGGGCACGGACGATCTCCCAGGCGGCGGCCAGGAGCGGCACGGCGACGAGGGCACCCACGAGCCCGGCGAGCTGCGCCCCGGCGAGCAGGACGAGCATCACGGCCAGCGGGTGGAGGCCGGTCGCCCGGCCCACGAGCTGGGGCACCAGGATCTTGCCCTCGAGGAGGGTCGTCCCCCAGAAGAGCGCCGTCGTCGCCACCGCCAGGGCGAGCGACTGGTTCAGGGCGGAGAGGATCCCGAGGAGCGCCGCCGCCAGCGACCCGACGAACGGCACCACGTTGAGCACCGCGGCGAGGGCGCCGATCAGGAGCCCGTAGCGGACGCCGAGCGCCGAGAGGCCGATCGCGAGCACGGTGCCGACGCAGAGGCTCACGACGATCTGTCCCCGCACGTACCCACCGATCCGCGCCAGCACGGGCTCGGCCAGCGCCGCCGCGATGTCGCGCTGCGCGGGTGGAAGGAGCCGGAGGAGCGCCGCGCCGAGTCGCTCCGCGTCGATGACCAGGTACGCCGCGATCACCAGGATGGCGAGGAGGCCCACGACGGCGCCCAGCGCGCCCGCGGTCACGCGCATGGTGTTCTCGATGAGCGTCGCCGCGAGCCCCTGGAGGCTCTCCGCCTTCGGCGTGGGCAGCTCGGCGCGCCCCCAGAGCCAGCCGAGGTCCCCCGCCCAGCCCTTGAGGTTCTCGAGCAGGCGCGGGAGCTGGACCACGAATTGCTGCCACTGCTCGACGAGGGCGGGCCAGAGCAGGCGGCCCATCAGGGCGAGCACGCCGGCGCAGAGCACGTACACGCCGAGCACCGTCACCGCGCGGGGGACCCGATACCGCTCGCCGAGACGCGCGACCGGCAGAATCGCCGCGGCGACGATGAGCGCGGTGAACGCGAGGAGCCAGAGCGTCCACGTGTGGACGAGCAGCGTCGCACCGGCGGCGACGCCCAGGAGCTGGAAGACGAGCGGACAGGGAAGATACCTCATCCGAGGGCCACCGCCCCCGCCGCCGCGAGCCGCTCGATCTCCACCCGCGCGAGGCCGACCTCCCCGAGCACCTCCGCGGTGTGCTCGCCGAGGCGTGGTGCGGGGCGGCGGATGGTCGCGGGCGTCGGGGAGGCCCTGAAGGGGAAGTCGAGCATCCGCACGCGTCCGTGGCCGGGTTGGTCCATCTCCGTCACGAGGCCGAGGTGGCGCACCTGCGGGTCCTCGAAGACCGCGTCGAACTCGTAGATCGGTCCCGAGGCGACCGCCGCAGCCTCGAAGCGGGCCACCCACTCGGCCGTCGATCCGTCCGCGAGCGCCGCCTCGACGCGCTCGCGGAGCTCGGCGTGATGGGCCAGGCGCGCCTCGTTCGTCGCGAATCGCGGTGCCGCGCGGAGCGTCTCGTCGCCGAGCACGCGAGCGAAGCGGTCCCACTGGTCCGGGTTCATCAGCACCACGGTGAGGTAGCCGTCACGCGTCCGGAACGCCTCGGCCGGGGTGAGGTGCGGGTTGCGGTTCCCTTCCCGGCCCGGTCGCACGCCGGACTCGAAGTAATGGGCCACCGGATCGGGCAGGAGCGCAAGCGTCGATGCCAGCAGGCTGACGTCGAGGTGCTGGCCCTCACCGCTACGAAAGCGGTGGACGAGCGCCGCGTTGATCCCGCCGAAGGCGAGGAACGCCGCGGCGAGGTCCGCGACGGAGCCGCCGGGGCGCGTCGGGGGATTCCCGGGCATCCCGGTGAGGGCCATGATGCCACTCATGCCCTGCGCGATCAGGTTGTATCCCGGGCGCTGCGCGTAGGGTCCCGTCTGCCCGAAGCCCGTCACCGACGCGTAGACGACGGCCGGGTTGACGGCGCGGACCGCCGTGGCGCCAAGGCCGAGCCGGTCGGCGGTGCCCGGCAGGAAGTTCTCGATGACCACGTCGGCGCGCCGGGCCAGCTCGAACGCGAGCTTGGCCCCCTCGGGATGCCCGAGGTCCACGGCGATGCCGCGCTTGTTCCGGTTCACCGCGGCGAAGACCGCGCTCATGCCGTCCCGCCCGCGGACCGCGCGGAGGTCGTCGCCGCGCCCCGGGCGCTCGAGCTTGACGACGTCGGCGCCGAGGTCGCCCAGCAGCATCGCGCAGTAGGGCCCCGCGATGACTCGGGAGAGGTCGAGGACGCGCACCCCGTCGAGCATCAACCGCGGTCGAGGAACCCCTCCGTCATCGCGTTGACCTCGGGGACCCCGGTCCGGGCGATCGCGTTGACGCGCGCCTTGACCTCCGCCAGCGGCCGGAAGGGCTTCGCCGCGAGCATCGCCGCGTACTCGCGCACCGCGGGGACCAACGCCTCGCGCGGGACGACGCGGTGGACGAGCCCGAGCGCCTGCGCCTCGGCCGCGGAGTAGCGCCGGCCCTCCATGATGATCTCCTTGGCCCGCGCGGGTCCGACGAGGCGGACGAAGCGCGTGGTGGACGCCACGCCGAGGGGCACGCCCAGGTCCACCTCCGGGATCCAGAACTCGGCCTCCGCCGCCGCCCAGCGGAAGTCGCAGCCCAGCGTCAGCCCCCACCCGCCGCCCACGGCGTGACCGTTGATCATCGCGATCGTCGCCTGCTCGAGGTTCTCGAGCAGCGCCTGCGCCCGCTCGAAGAGGCGCCGGAACTGGCTCCGCGTCCCGAGGAAGACGCGCCGCCGCTCCTCGACGGACATCGTCCCCTTGAGTCCCGCGTCGGCGCCGGCCGAGAAGACGGGCGGCGCGCCCGTCAGGACGACGACGCGCGTCCCCGCGTCGTCCCGCAGCTCGGCGAACGCGGCGGCCAGCTCCGCCAGCATCGCGTCGCTCAGCGAGTTGCGGCGGTCGGGACGGTTCAGCGTGACGGTGGCGATGCGGCGCTCACGGGCGAGCGTGACGTTGTCGGCCATGACCAGGGCGGTCACGCCCTCCGGGACCGGACGATGGCCGCGATGCGGCGGATGTGCTCGGGGTTCGAGCCGCAGCAGGCGCCGACGATGTTGCACCCGGCGTCGAGCAAGGCCGGGTAGTGGCGCGCCATCGCCTCGGGCTCGAGCTCGTAGGTCACGGTGTCGCCCGTCGTCACGGGCAGCCCGGCGTTGGGATAGGCGACGAGCGGCGCGTCCGTGACCTGGCGCATCTCGCGAATGATGACGATGGCGCGGTCGGGACCGCGCCCGCAGTTCATCCCGACGATGTCGGCGCCCGCCTGGAGGAGGTTCTTCGCGACCTCCGCCGGGCTCTCCCCCCACATCGTACGGTCCCGATCGTGCAGCTCCTCGAACTGGAAGAACATCGTCGCCATGACGGGGAGGTCGGTGACCATCTTGCAGGCGCGGATGGCGGCGGTGGCCTCCTGGGGGAACATCATCGTCTCGACGGCGAAGAGGTCGACGCCCCCCTCGGCCAGCGCCCCGGCCTGCTCCCGGAACGCCTCGAAGTACGCCTCGTCCGTGGTGTCGCCGAGGGGCTCGTACTCGGCGGGGAGGCGGCTCGTCGGGCCGATCGATCCCGCGACGTAGCGCCCCGGCGGCGCGACGGCCCGCGCGAGCCGGGCCCCCTTGACGTTGAGCTCCCGCGTCCGGTCGCCGATCCGGTACTCGTTCAGCTTGAGACGGGTCCCGCCGAACGTGTTGGTCTCGACGATGTCGCTCCCGGCGTCGAAGTACCCCTTGTGGATCCCCTGGACGACGTCGGCGTGCGTGTCGTTCCACAGCTCGGGACACGCGCCGTTCGCGAGCCCGGCGGCGAAGAGCATCGTGCCGTAGCCGCCGTCGAACACGAGCGGCTCGCCGGCGCGGACCCGCTCGACGACCTCCCACCCGCGCGCCGTCACCGGGTCACCGGCTCGGTGTTCTCGCCGACGCGCAGGAGCGCCTTGGCCCGGACCACGGCGGCGGTCGAATCGCGCGCGTATCCGTCGGCGCCGACCTCGTCGGCGAACGCCTGGCTGACCGGCGCGCCGCCCACCATGACCTTGACCCGGTCGCGGACGCCCGCGCGGAGGAGCGCGTCGTTCGTGCGCTTCATCGCCGGCATGGTCGTGGTCATCAGCGCGGAGATCCCGTCGATGTTGGCGCCTTGCTCCTCCACCGCGCGGTCGAACGCCTCGGGGGCGACGTCGCGTCCGAGGTTGACGACCTTGAAGCCCGCCCCCTCGAGCATCATCGCGACGAGGTTCTTGCCGATGTCGTGGAGATCCCCCTGGGC
>JACQWC010000116.1 GCA_016209635.1 Candidatus Rokuibacteriota bacterium
CTCCTGTCCGTGACCGACCACTGCCTCCGCAGCCGGCACTACATCAACGTCGTCGTCGCCGGCAAGCAGCCGGCGCTCCAGTACCTCACCATGGACGAGGCGGTCAAGCATTGCACCTCGGGCATCGGGATCTGGGAGTGGGCCAGCAACGACCGCGGCGGTGATCCGGACGTGGTGATGGCCTGCTGCGGCGACACCCCGACGCTCGAGACCCTAGCCGCGGTCAAGCTGCTCCGGCAGCACGTGCCCGGTCTCAAGATCCGCGTGATCAACGTGGTGGACCTCATGAAGCTCCAACCCCAGAGCGAGCACCCGCACGGTCTCAGCGACAAGGATTTCGACGCGCTCTTCACCAAGGACAAGCCCATCGTGTTCGCGTTCCATGGCTATCCCTGGCTGATCCACCGCCTCACCTACCGGCGGACGAACCACAAGAACCTGCACGTCCGCGGGTACAAGGAGGAGGGCACGACGACGACGCCGTTCGACATGGTGGTGCTGAACGACCTCGACCGGTTCCACCTCGCCGACGACGTGATCGACCGGCTCCCCCAGCTCGGCGCGGCCGCGGGATACGTCAAGCAAGCGATCCGCGACAAGCTGATCGAGCACAAGGAGTACATTCGGAAGCACGGCGACGACGCGCCAGAGATTCGCGACTGGACGTGGAGCGAGTGAGCCGAGCCCTGATCCGGGTTTGAGAGGAGGAGGACCTCATCGGCGCGAGCCCACTGGCCGGAAAGCCCGCCGAACCGTCGATGTTGGTGAACGTCCCGCGGCTGATGACGGCGTACTACGCGCGGCGCCCCGATCCGACGGTCCGCGGGCAGCGGGTGGCGTTCGGGACCTCGGGGCATCGCGGCTCGGCGTTCGACACCGCCTTCAACGAGGCGCACATCCTCGCCATCAGCCATGCGATCTGCCTGTACCGGCGTGAGCAGAAGATCGACGGCCCCCTCTTCCTCGGGATCGACCCCCACGCGCTGTCCGAGTCGGCCTTTGCCAGCGCCCTCGAGGTGCTGGCGGCCAACGGCGTGGAGGTGATGATCGACGACCGGGGCGGGTACACGCCGACCCCGGTCGTCTCCCACGCGATCCTCACGTACAACCGGGGCCGGTCGAGCGGCCTCGCCGACGGGATCGTCGTCACGCCTTCGCACAACCCGCCCGAGGACGGCGGCTTCAAGTACAACCCCCCGAACGGCGGGCCCGCCGATTCCCGCGTGACCGGCTGGATCCAGGACAGGGCGAACGCGCTCCTCGCCGAGGGACTCGAGGGCGTGACGCGCATCCCGTTCGAGCGGGCGCACCGGGGCCCCACCACGCATCGCCACGATTACATGGCCGCCTACGTGGGCGACCTCGCCCGCGTGGTCGACCTCCAGACCCTGCGCGATGCGAAGGTCCACCTCGGCGTCGATCCGCTGGGCGGCGCGGGCGTCCACTACTGGGGCCTGATCGGCGAGCGCTACAAGCTGCCGCTCACGGTCGTGAGCGAGGTGGTCGATCCGACCTTCGGCTTCATGACCCTCGACTGGGACGGCAAGATCCGCATGGACTGCTCGTCACCCCATGCGATGCAGCGCCTGATCGCGCTCAAGGAGCGGTTCGACGTCGCCTGGGCCTGCGACACGGACCACGACCGGCACGGGATCGTGGCCAGGAGCGTCGGTCTCCTGAACCCGAACCACTACCTGACCGTCGCGATCGCGTACCTCTTCGCCCATCGGCCGGAGTGGCCGAGGACGGCCGGGGTCGGCAAGACGGTCGTGTCGAGCAGGATGATCGACCGCGTGGTCGCCCGGCTCGGCCGCCGGCTCGTGGAGGTCCCCGTCGGGTTCAAGTGGTTCGTGGACGGGCTCATCGGCGGCTCGCTCGGCTTCGGCGGCGAGGAGAGCGCGGGGGCCTCGTTTCTCCGCCGCGACGGCACGGTGTGGACCACCGACAAGGACGGGATCGTCATGGGCCTCCTCGCCGCGGAGATGACGGCAGTGACCGGGCGCGATCCGGGCGAGCTCTACCGCGAGCTCACGCGCGAGCTCGGAGCCCCGGTCTACCGGCGGATCGACGCGCCGGCCACGCCGGAGCAGAAGGCGGCGCTGGCGCGGCTCTCGCCCGCCGAGGTCCGGGCCTCGGAGCTGGCGGGCGAGCGGATCACCGGCATGCTCACCACCGCGCCCGGCGCCGAGGCCCCGATCGGCGGGCTGAAGGTGGTCACCGCGAGCGGCTGGTTCGCGGCCCGCCCCTCCGGGACCGAGAACGTCTACAAGCTCTACGCCGAGAGCTTCAAGGGCGAGGAGCATCTCGCGCGCATCCTGGAGGAGGCGCAGGCGCTCATCGGCGGGGTGTTCGCGTCCGCGGCCGCGCATGGCCGAGCGTGACTACGTCTCGCCCATGAGCCCGGCACCGCTCACCAGCCGCCCGGAGTGGACGGCCCTGGAGGCCCATTGCCGGGCGATCCGTGACGTGCACCTCCGCACGCTCTTCGCGGAGGACCCCGGGCGCGGCGAGCGGCTGACGGCCGAGGCCGTCGGGATCTATCTCGATTATTCGAAAAACCGGATCACCGACGAGACGCTCCGGTTGCTCGTCCGGCTCGCCGAGTCGTCGGGGCTCCGGGCCCGCATCGACGCCATGTTCCACGGAGAGCGGATCAACGTCACCGAGGAGCGCCCGGTCCTCCACGTGGCGCTGCGCGCCCCCCGGGGACGGTCCATCGTCGTGGACGGCGAGGACGTGGTGCCGCGCGTCCACGCGGTGCTCGACCGCATGGCCGACTTCGCCGACCGGGTTCGCAGCGGCGCCTGGCGGGGCCACAGGGGCCACCGGATCCGCAGCGTCGTCAACATCGGGATCGGGGGGTCGGACCTCGGGCCGGTGATGGCGTACGAGGCGCTCCGGCACTACGGCGACCCGGGCCTGACGGTGCGCTTCGTGTCGAACGTCGACGGTACGGACTTCGTCGAGGCCACCCGCGGCCTCGACCCCGCGGAGACCCTCTTCATCGTCTCGTCCAAGACGTTCACCACGCTCGAGACCATGACGAACGCGCGCACCGCGCGGGAGTGGAGCCTGGGAGCGCTCCGCGACGAGAAGGCGGTCGCCAACCACTTCGTGGCCGTCTCCACGAACGCCAAGGAGGTGTCGGCGTTCGGCATCGACACCGCGAACATGTTCGAGTTCTGGGACTGGGTCGGCGGCCGCTACTCGATGGGCTCCGCGATCGGTCTCTCGACCATGCTCGCCATCGGCCCGGAGCACTTTCGCGCGATGCTGGCCGGCTTCCATGCCGTGGACGAGCACTTCCGCACCGCCCCCTTCGACCGGAACCTGCCGGCGTTGATGGGGCTCCTCGCGGTCTGGTACACGAACTTCCTCGGCGCGCAGACGATCGCGGTCCTGCCCTACGATCAGTACCTCAAGCGCTTCCCGGCCTACCTCCAGCAGCTCACGATGGAGTCGAACGGCAAGCGCGTCACGCTCGAGGGCAGGGTCGTCGACTACGAGACCGGGCCCATCTTCTGGGGCGAGCCGGGAACCAACGGCCAGCACTCGTTCTACCAGCTCATCCATCAGGGGACGAAGCTCGTCCCCTGCGACTTCATCGGCTTCTGCCAGAGCCTCAACCCGCTCGGCCAGCATCACGATCTCCTGATGGCGAACGTGTTCGCTCAGGCCGAGGCGCTGGCCTTCGGCAAGACGCCCGAGGAGGTGCGAGCGGAGGGAACCCCGGCCGCGCTCGTGCCCCACCGCACCTTCGAGGGCAACCGCCCGACGAACACGATCCTGGCCGAGCGTCTCACGCCGGAGACCCTCGGGAAGCTCGTGGCGCTCTACGAGCACAGCGTCTTCACCCAGGGGGTCATCTGGCACGTGGACTCGTTCGATCAGTGGGGCGTCGAGCTCGGCAAGGTCCTGGCCGCCCGGATCATTCCCGAGCTCACGGCCGCCGCCGAGCCCGCGCTCCGACACGACAGCTCGACCACCGGGCTGATCCGGCGTTACCGCAAGCTCCGGAAATCATGACGCTCGGCCTCGACGAGCGCGCCGACCCGAGTGCGCGCCCGCACGCGACGTTCCGGACATCCACGGGTGAACCCTACCCGCTGGGAGCCACCGTAGCGCCCGGCGGCGTCAACTTCTCCCTCTTCTCGCAGCACGCCACGGCCGTCGAGCTGCTCCTGTTTCACCGGTTCGATGACCCGGAACCATTCCAGATCGTCCGCATCCATCCTCACCTGAACAAGACCTTCCACTACTGGCACGTCCTCGTGGAAGGGATCGGGGGCGGCCAGATCTACGCCTATCGGGTCGATGGACCCGATGCGCCCGCGCAGGGCGACCGCTTCAACGCCAGGAAGGTCTTGATCGATCCGTATTCCAGAGGTGTCGTCTACGGTCGGAACTGGTCGCGGGATCAGGCCTGCCGCCCGGACGACAACTGCCGGTCGGCGATGAAGAGCCTCGTCGTCGACGCGGCCGTCTATGACTGGGAAGGGGCGCAGTCGCCGAACTATCATCCGGCGAATTCGATCATCTACGAGCTGCACGTGCGCGGCTTCACGCGCCATCCGTCCTCGCGAGTGACCTCCCCCGGGACGTTCGATGGCCTCGTCGAGAAGATTCCTTATCTCCTCGACTTGGGCGTCACGACCGTGGAGTTGCTCCCCATCCATCAGTTCGATCCCACCGAGAACCCGTTGGTCAACCCGGAGACGGGCGAGAAGCTGACGAATTTCTGGGGCTACAACTCGATCTGCTATTTCGCGCCGCACCGCGGCTACTACACTGCGGACTGGGAGCGGATGGAGTACCTCACCGGGTTTCGGGACATGGTCAGAGCCATGCACAAGGCGGGCCTCGAGGTGATCCTCGATGTGGTGTTCAACCACACGAGTGAAGGGGATGAACGGGGGCCGACGATCTGCTTTCGGGGATTCGAGAACTCCGTGTACTACTTGCTCGACGCTGGCGACAAATCGAGATACCTCGACTACTCCGGCTGCGGCAACACCGTCAACTGCAATCATCCGCTGGTGCGGCGGATGATCCTGGACTCGCTGCGGTACTGGGTGAGCGTGATGCGTGTGGATGGATTCCGTTTCGACCTCGCCTCGATCCTCGGGCGTGACGAACGGGGGAGGCCGATGCAGAACCCTCCGCTGCTCTGGGAGATCGAATCGGACCCCGTTCTGCAGAAGACGAAGATCATCGCCGAGGCCTGGGACGCGGCGGGGCTCTATCAGGTGGGAGGCTTCCCGGGAGAACGCTGGGCGGAATGGAACGGTCGGTACCGCGACGACGTCCGCCGCTTCGTGCGTGGTGACGAAGGCATGGCCGGAATCGTCGCGTCTCGAATGACCGGGAGTGCCGATCTCTATCAGCATCTGGCGCGCGAGCCCTACCAGAGCGTCAACTTCATCACGTGCCATGATGGATTCACGCTCAGCGACCTCGTCTCGTACAACGGCAAGCACAATCTGGCGAATGGCGAAGGCGGTCGGTATGGCGCCGAGGCGAATCTGAGCTTCAACTACGGAGCCGAAGGGCCCGCTGATCCGGAGACGGAGGCACTCCGAAAACGGCAGATCAAGAACTTCATCGCCGTCCTCTTCCTGTCGCAAGGTATCCCGATGCTGCTGGCCGGCGATGAGTTTCGCCGGACGCAACGAGGGAACAACAACGCCTACTGTCAGGACAACGGCATCAGCTGGGTGGATTGGAGCTTGCTCGAGAGAGAGAAGGACCTGTTCCGCTTCACCAAGCTCATGATCCGATTTCGGAAGGCCCATCCCATTTTGAGGCGCTGCAGTTACTCGTGGGGCGAGAAGAACGAGCTGGGGTGGTCCGAAATCACCTGGCATGGTGTGAAGGTTGGCGAGCCGGATTGGAGCTTTTGCTCCCACTCACTGGCGTTCACGCTGGCAGGCTTCGATCGAGACAACGACATCCACGTGATGATCAACATGTGGACCTCCGATCTCGACTTTGCGTTACCGGGGTTGCCCTCTGGGAAGGCCTGGTTTCGCTGCGTCGACACTTCGGCGATACCACCGGCAGACCTCCTGGAGGAAGGGTCCGAGAGGCGGGTGGAGTGCGGAATGTATCACGTCTCGGAGCGATCTCTGGCGGTCCTGATCTCGCAACGGGAAAGCCTCCTCCCTGCCTGACCTCCGCCTCGTCCCAGCACCGGCGCCTCGCCATCGCGTCGTGGCCTGTTGCGTCCGGGCGCACCGCCCAGAATCCGTCGGGCGTCCTGCCCGAGCCTGACGGCGGTACGCACCGTCGTCGCTCGTCGATTACCGATAAATCAGGCTCTTGAGGCATGGCTCTCGTGTGGCATCGACCTTGCGTCCCGAGACGGAGCCGGACGAAAGCGTCCTGAGGAGGTCGCATGGAACGAATTCTCGTGATCGGGGAGGACCAGCGGGCGATGGAAGAGCTCGGCCTCGCGCTGCTCGACCGGGGGGTCGGCGTGGTGATGGCCGACAACGTGTGCGAGGGCGTGCGCGCGCTCCTGGCCACACCCGTGTCGCTCGTCGTCGTCGACGCGGCGCTCCTGCGCCTGACCGCGCGTGAGCAGGCGGTGCTGTTCGAGCAAGTGGCGCCCGGGGTCGAGGTCGCGGTCGTCGTCCGGGAGACGACGTCGCTTGCCCAGCGCGTGGCGCTGGAGCTCGTGGGATTCCGCGTGCTGACGGGGCCCGCGGTCGTCGAGGATCTGCTCGAGAAAAACGTGAGCGCGGGCGTCCGGTAAGACGAGGCGAAACAATGCTGAGGAAGAGCGTGGTCGCGGTCGTGATCTCGATGGCGCTCCTGGTGTCGATCGTGGAGCTCGCGTGCGTAGCGGGAGAGCGCGGCGGCGCGGGCGCGCCGCGCGCGAGCCTCTTCACGGAGGGCGTCGAGCCCGAGCTGCCGATCGCGTCCGAAGTGGACCCGGGCGAGCTGGCGGGCCCCACCGTGACGCGTTGAGCCCCGCGCGCCGCCCCGCGACTTGCGTGCCGGCGCGTCCCGTGTACACTTCTATTCGTCTGCCGAATCGGCCGGACCTCGCCTCCGAGGAGTCTTCTCTTCCGCGTTCGCGGGGCGTGTACGGGAGCGGAAGAGAGTTCGAGGAGGAGTCACCATGGCGGCAAAGCTCTACATCGGCGGTCTCTCGTACTCCACCACAAGCGAGGGGCTTCGCGAGTTCTTCGCCCAGTGCGGCAACATCGTGTCGGCGACCGTCATCACCGACCGCTTCTCGGGGCAGTCCCGCGGCTTCGGGTTCGTCGAGATGGCCACGGCCGAGGAGGCGCAGACCGCGATCACCCAGCTCAACGGGCGCGAGCTGGACGGCCGGCGGATCACCGTGGAGATCTCGAACCCCCAGGCGGCACGCCCGGGAGGGGGCCGGCCGAGCGGAAATCGTCCCGGCGGCGGACGGCCTGGCGGCGGGCGACCCGGTGGCGGGCGGGAGTCGGGGTACGCGCATCGGCCGTCGAAGCCCGTGCGCTGGTGACCTCGGGCTGAACTGATCGGGCGCGCTCGGCGCGCCCACGGCGCGGGGGGCGCTCGACCGAGGGGCGCCCCCCGCGGCGTTTCGGCCGTAGTGGGAGCGGGTCCGCCCCTCAGCGGGACGCGGCGCCGGCCGGCGCCGGGACCTCCGGACCCGCGGTGTCGAAGATCCGATCGTAGCGCCCGTACTCGCGGGCGGCGTCCATGAACCACCGGACCGCCTCGGGGTCCGAGCGCGGTGGGATCTCGCACGAGGTCGAGAGGATGTACGCCGAGTGTCGGGCCGCCGCGTCGATGCACCGCCGGACGTCCGTGTACATCGCCTCTTTCGTCGTCTTCTCGAACTTCGTGGCGTCCACGTTCCCGATCGCGACGGCGCGGCCCCGCGCGACCTCCATGAAGCGCCGGAGCTGATCCACGTGGAGCTTCGGGTCGGCCTGCTGGTCGAGGTCGAACGAGATCGTAGTGAAGCCGCACTGGATCAGGTCCTCGTAGATCGGGTAGGTTGTGCCGCAGATGTGGGTCGTGACGCCGACCTTCTTCGCCTTGAAGTAGTCGACCAGCTCCTTGTGGTAGGGCGCGACGAACTCGCGGTAGTTGTCGGGCGAGATGAGGCTGATCGACGCCGTGGGCTCGGAGAACGACAGGCCGATCCCGGTCTTGACGATCGCGTCGCCCCAGACCTTGCAGAAGTCGGTCGTGACGCGCATGAGGTCGTGGATGAACGTCGGGTCCTCGAAAGTGTCGAGCAGCATCACCTCCGGGTTCCGCATCAGCATCGCGATCGTCCAGGGACCCACCGCGACGGCGCCGATGGCCGTCGGGGGCTTGGCCTTGACGAGCGCCGCGCACTGCTCGAGGAAGCCGGGCAGGCGGGCGGTCGTGTACGGGTCGGGCAGCGGGAGCTTGGCGAGCTTCGACTTCTCGTCGTGGAGCACGTGCGTGTCGATGGACGGCACGACGTAGTCGGAGTACTTGACCCGGCAGCCGAACGCCTCCGCCTCCTTGGCCAGGTCGTTGTAGGCCAGGACAACGTCCGGCTGGTACCGCTCGTAATAGTTCACCATCGCCGTGATGGCCCGGGGGACGTTGGTGCAGTACTCCTCGATCGAGAGGCCGTCGAGGCATCCGGCGAAGGAGCCGGCGATCGGATAGGCGGGCACGCGGTCCGCATACCCGCCCTTGTAGGCGGCGACCACGCGATCTCGCGGCGTGACCTGAGCCATCTCGGCCTCCTGCTCC
>JACQWC010000118.1 GCA_016209635.1 Candidatus Rokuibacteriota bacterium
AATGGGGATGTCCCCACGGGGGTGAAGGCGCCGACCGTCGGGCGCCCCGGCGCCCCGACGGCGAATGGGGATGTCCCCACGGGGGTGAAGGCGCCGACCGTCGGGCGCCCCGGCGCCCCGACGGCGAATGGGGTAAGATACGCGACTGATATGCCCCTCGACTCGACCTCCTCCCAGCAGGGCGCACCCGCGTATACGCCGACTCACACGGTGCAGGTCATCGGCACGCGCTGGGCGGTGGCAGCCGGTCATGCGCTCGCGGCGGAAGCCGCCGCGCGCGTCCTCGGCGCCGGCGGGAACGCGATCGACGCGGGCGTCGCCGCCGGCCTGGCGCTCGGCGTGGTGCACCCGGACATGGTGAGCGTCGCCGGCGTCGCGCCGATCCTCGTGCACGTGGCGCGGGGGGGCGAGACGTGGCAGGTCTCGGGCGTCGGGCCCTACCCGCGCGCCTCGACGCTCCAGTACTTCCGGGAGACCCACGGCGGCCAGATCCCGCCGGGGCTCGCGCGGACGGTGGTGCCGGCCGGCCCGGACGCGTGGTGCACGGCTCTCGGGCGCTGGGGCACCATGCCGTTCGCCGAGGTCGCGACGCCGGCGATCGAGCTGGCCGAGCGCGGCTTCCCGGTCTCGCACTTCTCCGCCTACCAGATGGCGGTGAACGCCGACAAGTACCGGCAGTGGCCGACCTCTGCCGCGCTCTTCCTCCGCGGTGACCGGCCGTATCGCGCCGGGGAGGTCCTCGTGCAGCGCGAGCTGGGCGAGACGCTCCGCCGGATGGCGGGCGCCGAGGCGCGCGCGGGCGGGGGCCGGGCCGCGGGTGTGCGCGCGGCGCGCGACGAATTCTACCGCGGGGAGACCGCGAGACGCATCGTCGAGTATCACCGCGCCCACGGCGGACCGCTCGCGGCCGAGGACCTGGCCGACTTCGGCGTCGAGGTCGGTCCGGCGCTTCGCACCACCTTCGGCGCGTACCAGGTCGCGGCCTGCGGGTTCTGGTGTCAGGGGCCCGTCCTCCTCCAGATGCTCGACCTGCTGGACGGCGTCGATCTCCGCTCCCTCGGGCACAACTCGCCCGCGTACCTCCACCGGCTCGTCGAGACCGTCAAGCTCACGTTCGCGGACCGCGACGCCTACTACGGCGATCCCCGCTTCGTCCGGATCCCCGAGGGGCTCCTCTCGAAGGAATACGCCGCCCTGCGGCGGCAACTCGTCCGGGAGCGCGCGTGGCCTGACATGCCCCCGGCGGGCGACCCCGACGCGCTCGTGGCCGTCGCGCGGGGGCGGGCGATGCCGGCCGTCGCCGGTGGCTCCGCCGACGCGCTCGACACGAGCTATGTCGCCGTCGTCGACCCTGAGGGGAACGGTTTCTCCGCCACCCCGAGCGATCCCAACGTGGACGCACCCGTCATCCCGGGCGTGGGCTGCGTCGTGTCACCGCGGGGCTCGCAGGGCTGGCTCGACCCGTCGCACCCGAGCGTGGTGGCGCCGGGCAAGCGGCCGCGCCTCACCCCGGCCCCGGCCATGGCGTTCGCCGGTGGGCGGCTTCTCGGGCCCTTCGGGACGCCCGGGGGTGACGTCCAGCAGCAGGCGATGCTCCAGGTCTTCCTGAACGTGACGGTCTTCGGCATGCCGATCCAGGAAGCTGTGGAGGCGCCGCGCGTGGCCTCGCGGAGCTTCCCCGACTCCTTCTGGCCCCACACGATGTCGCCGGGCAAGCTCGAGGTGGAGCGCCGCGTTCCGCGGGAGACCCGCGAGGCGCTGGCCGGGCTCGGTCACGACATCGCCGACTGGCCCGAGTGGTCGTGGCGGGCGGGCGCGGTGTGCGGCGTCATGGTCGGCCCCGAAGGTGCGCGCTGGGCCGGCGCCGATCCTCGCCGCGGCTCCCACGCCATCGCGCGCTAGTCGCGAGCCAGTCGCGCCACGTTCCCGAGATGGCCCGGCAAGGGGAGACGCTCGACTTCCCGGGTGAGGGTCCGACGATCGACGGGGCTCGCCCGGCCGGGGGGAGGACGCGTTCCATGAGGCTCAGGGGGAAGGTCGCGCTCGTGACGGGTGGCGGGCGGGGGATCGGCCGCGCGATCGCGCTCGCGTTCGCGCGGGAGGGCGCGCGCGTGGCGGTCGCCGACATCGACGGACGGACGGCGGCCACGACCGCGCGGCGGATCGGGCCGTCGAAGGCGTTCGCGCTTGCGATGGACGTCAGCGACGCGGGCTCGGTGGGGGCGGGCCTCGCATCCGTCGACGCCCGGTGGGGCCGCCTCGACGTCGCGGTCACGAACGCCGCGATCGAGCCGCTCGCGCCGTTCCTCGAGCTCAGCGAGGAGACCTGGGACCGTATCATCGACGTGAACCTGAAAGGGACGTTCCTCGTCGCGCAGGCGGCCGCGCGGCGCATGGCGCGACGGCGGCGGGGGGTCATCATCACGCTCTCGTCGGTGAACGCCGAGGTCGCCCGCCCCGAGTCGGCCGCCTACGCGGCGTCGAAGGGCGGCGTCCGCCAGCTCACCAAGGCCATGGCCGTGGCGCTGGCGCGGCACGGGATCCGCGTCAACGCCATCGGCCCGGGTACCGTCGTGACCGGCCTCACGCGACACCTCCTCCGCGACCGGCGGTGGCGCGACGCCGTGTACGCGCGGACGCCGCTCCAGCGCGTGGCGGAGCCGCGGGAGATCGCGGAGGTGGCGGTCTTCCTCGCCTCGGAGGCCTCGTCCTACATGACGGGGAGCACGGTCTACGTCGACGGCGGCCGCCTGGCGCTGAACGGGCTCATGCCGCGCCGGCCGGCGCGCCGATGACGAGCCGGGCCGTTCGGTCGCTCGGCCGCGCCCCGGAGCCGGCCGCGAGGACGTGATGGAGCTCCGCGTCTACCGGGACGCCGAGGAGCTCGCCCGAGAGGCGGCGCAGCTCTTCCGCGAGCGCCTGCGTGCCAGGCCCGATCTCGCGATGGCGGTGCCGGCGGGACGGACGCCCCGGCGGATGTACGCGCTGATGCGCGAACTTCAAGAGATTTCCCCGGTCGACTTCTCCCTGATGCGCGTGTTCTCCGTCGACGAGCTCTGCCCACCGGCGCCTCCCGCCGGCTACTTCTGGCGTCAGGTGCGGAGCGAGTTCCTCGAGTGGGCGGGAGTTGCGCCGGCCCACTGCCACCCGTTCGGGGTCGACGCCCCCGATCTCGACCTGATGTGCGCGGAGTACGAGGACACGATCGGAAAGCGCGGCGGGCTCGACCTCATCATGCTCGGGCTCGGACCGAACGCCCACATCGCGTCGAACGAGCCCGGGAGCCCGTTCGACTCGCCGACGCGGCCCGTGCGCCTCCTCCCGGAGACCGTCCAGTACATCCTGACCGACGAGGTGATCCAGGGAGCGGTGGGCCACATGGCGGTGACGCTGGGGATGGCCACGATCGGTGCCGCGCGGGAGGTCGTCGTGCTCGTGAGCGGCGCCGCGAAGCAGGAGCCGCTCCGGAAGGTCCTCGAGGGGCCGATCAGCCCGGAGGTCCCGGCCACGATGCTCCGGCGCCACGCGTGCTGCACGATCCTCGCGGACCGCGCGGCGGCGCCGTGAGCCGCGGACCGCGTCCTAGCCGCCGGGGGCCGGGAGGGGCGCCGGTGAGGGGGTCGGACGCGTGCCGATGGGCTCCTCGCGGATGGCGAGCGTCAGCCCGGCGGCGAGGAGCGCCATGAGGGCGGCGGAGACGAACGCGCTCGAGTAGCTGCCCGTCCACTCGAAGATCCAGCCGGCCAGCGCCGCGCCGAGCGCCGCCCCGACCTGGTGGGAGAAGAAGATCCAGCCGGAGAGCTCGCCGACCGAGTAGCGACCGAAGATGTTGGCGGTCAGCGTGGTCGTCGGCGGCACCGTCGAGATGTAGTTCAGCCCGAAGACCGCCGCCCAGACCTGGAGCGACGGCACGTTCCAGACGTAGAGCAGGAACAGGAGCGACAGGCCGCGGACGAAGTAGTAGGTCGCCAGCGGCCCCCGGCGGCCGAAGCGATCGCAGATCCAGCCCGACCCGATCGTCCCGAGCACGTTCATCGCGCCCATCACGCCGAGCGCCGTCGACGCCTGGAACGCGGTGAAGTTGTGCTCGAGGGCGTGGGGCATGAAGTGGGTGAGGACCATGCCGTTGGAGGTGTAGCCGCAGACGAAGAAGGTCGCCATGAGGAGCCAGAACTGGGGCGTCAGCGCGGCCTCCCCGACCGAGACCCGCAGGGCGCGCTGGGTGCGCGCGGCCTGCGCCGCCGTCTGGACAGGGCCGCTCGCGCCGTACGGGCGGAGGCCGCGCTCGGACGGGTCGTTGCGGACGAGCCAGACGCCGACCGGGAAGACGAGGGCGAGGAGGCCCAGGCCGAGCCAGAGGTAGCTCGTCCGCCACCCGAACCAGATCGTCAGCGCGGTCGCGAGCGGGATGACGATGAGCTGGCCGGCCGACATGCCGCCGGCCGCGATCCCGATCACGAGCCCGCGGCGCGCCTCGAACCAGCGCGCGGCCACGGCCGAGCCGGTCGCGAGACCGAGCCCGCCGGCGCCGAGCGCCATCATGAGGCCGGTCGTCGCGTACACGTGCCAGAGCGTCTGGACGAAGGCGGCGCCGATGCTGCCGGCGCCCAGGAGCAGGAGCGAGGCGCCGACCACGCGTCGGGGTCCCCAGCGATCCGCGAGGCGGCCCACCAGCGGGCCCGCCGCCCCGAGCAAGAGGAGCGAGATCGCCGCGGCGCCTGACAGGGCGCCGCGGGTCCAGCCGAACTCGGCCTCCATGGGCTTGATGTAGACGCCGAAGACCGAGCGGAGCCCCGACCCGGCCAGCATGCACAGGGTCAGGGCGCCCAGCACGATCCACGCGGGGTGGAGACGCCGGGTGTCGGTCATGCCGTTTGGATGGCCGGCAGGGGCGCGACGGATTCCGCGCTACTCCACGACTGCCGCGGCGACCGTCCGGCGGAAGACGATCGCGTCATCCGCGGCGTCGACGGTGACCGTATCGCCCTCGGCGAACTCGCCCTCGAGGAGCCGTGGCGCCAGCGGGTCCTGGACGAGCCGCTGGATCGTGCGCCTGAGCGGCCGGGCGCCGAACGTGCGGTCGTACCCTTCCCGCGCGAGCAGCCCCCTGGCCGCCTCGGTGACCTCGAGCTCGATGCGCTTGTCCGCGAGCCGCCGCTTGAGATATCCCAACTGGAGGTCGACGATCCGCGCCAGCTCGGCGCGCCCGAGCGGCGAGAAGATCACGATCTCGTCGATCCGGTTCAGGAACTCGGGCCGGAGCGCGTTCCGCAGCTCCTGCATCATGAGGGGCCGCACCTTCTCGGGCTGCTCGTATTCGCGGAAGATGTGGGAGCCCAGGTTCGACGTCATGATCACGACGGCGTTGCGGAAGTCCACGGTCCGGCCATGGCCGTCCGTGAGCCGTCCGTCGTCCAGGAGCTGGAGCAGCACGTTGAAGACATCAGAATGGGCCTTCTCGATTTCATCGAAGAGAACAACCGAATAGGGACGCCGGCGAACCGCCTCGGTCAGCTGGCCGCCCTCGTCGTAGCCAATATATCCAGGGGGCGCGCCGATGAGGCGCGCGACCGTGTGCTTCTCCATGTACTCGGACATGTCGATCCGGATCATCGCGCGCTCGTCGTCGAACAGGAACTCGGCCAGCGCCCGGGCCAGCTCGGTCTTGCCGACGCCCGTGGGACCGAGAAAGAGGAACGAGCCGATGGGCCGGTTGGGGTCGGAGAGCCCCGCGCGCCCCCGCCGCACCGCGTTCGAGACGGCCCGGATGGCCTCGTCCTGACCGACGACGCGCTGGGCCAGCCGCTCCTCCATGCGCAGGAGCTTCTGGACCTCCCCCTCGAGCAGCCGCGCCACGGGGATGCCGGTCCACTTGGCGACGGTGGCGGCGATGTCCTCCTCGTCGACCTCCTCGCGGAGCATGCGGCCCTGCCGCTGCTGCTCCGCGAGCTGCGCCTCGAGCCCGGCGAGCTGCTTCTCGAGCGCGAGCAGCGTGCCGTACCTGAGCTCCGCGGCGCGCTCGAGGTCGCCCCGTCGCTCGGCGTCCGCCATGGCGTGGCGCGCCGCCTCGGTCTCGGCCTTGACGGCGGAGATCCGCGTGATGCCCTCCTTCTCGGCCTGCCACTGGCGTTTGAGCACGGCTGACTTCGCCCGCAGCTCCTCCAGCTCGGCGTCGATCCTGGCGAGCCGCTCGCGCGACACAGGGTCCTCGTCGCGCGCGACCGAGACGCGCTCGATCTGGAGCTGCATGATCCGGCGCTCGATCTCGTCGATCTCCTGCGGCATCGAGTCGATCTGCATGCGGATCCGCGCCGCGGCCTCGTCCACGAGGTCGATCGCCTTGTCCGGCAGGAAGCGGTCCGCGATGTAGCGGTGAGAGAGCACGGCCGCAGCCACGAGCGCCGGGTCCTTGATCTTGACCTTGTGGTGGACCTCGTACTTCTCCTTGAGGCCCCTCAGGATCGCGATCGTGTCCTCGACGGAGGGCTCCCGCACCATGACGGGCTGGAAGCGCCGCTCGAGCGCGGGGTCCTTCTCCGCGTGCTTCCGGTACTCGTCGAGGGTGGTGGCGCCGACGCAGCGGAGCTCGCCGCGCGCGAGCGCGGGCTTCAGCATGTTCGCCGCGTCGACAGCGCCCTCCGCGGCGCCCGCGCCGACGAGGGTGTGGAGCTCGTCGATGAAGCAGACGATCTGCCCCTCCGACTCGGTGATCTCCTTGAGGACGGCCTTCAGCCGGTCCTCGAACTCCCCCCGGTACTTCGAGCCGGCGACCATGGCGCCGATGTCGAGCGCGATGAGCCGCTTGCCGCGGAGCCCCTCGGGAATGTCGCCGCTCACGATCCGCTGGGCCAGCCCCTCGACGATCGCGGTCTTGCCGACGCCCGGCTCACCGATCAGCACGGGAGTGTTCTTCGTGCGCCGGGACAACACCTGGATCACGCGCCGGATCTCGTCGTCGCGCCCGATCACCGGATCGAGCTTGCCCTTGCGCGCGAGCTCGGTGAGGTCGCGGGAGTATCGCTGGAGCGCCTGGTACTTCTCCTCCGGATTCTGGTCGGTCACGCGCTGCGTGCCGCGGATCTCGACGAGCGCCTTGTAGATCAGCTCCGGTGTGACGCCGTTCGACGCGAGCACGCGGCCCGCGCCGCCCTCCCGGTCCTGCGCCAGTGCGATGAGGAGGTGCTCGGTGGAGACGTACTCGTCGCGCAGCCGCTCCGCCTCGGCCTGCGCGCGCTCGAGGGCGCCCCGGAGCCCCTCGGCCATGTACTGCCCCGCCCCCCCATGAATCTTGGGTCGCCGGTCGAGCTCCGCCTCGACGCCCCGCTGGATCGCCTCGGGCCTGGCGCCGAGCTTCGCGAGCACGGGCCCCACCACGCCCTCGCGCTGCTGGACGAGCGCCAGCAGAAGGTGTTCCCCCTCCACGGCCTGGTGGCCCTGCGCCTCGGCCACCGACTGAGCGGCTTGCAACACTTCCTGCGCCTTCACGGTGAGCTTGTCCAATCGCATCCTGTCCCTACCCCAGATAGGCGCGCGGGTTGTCACTCCGCAGCGCCTTGAGCGTGTCGTAGAGTTGCCGCTCAGCCTCGGTGAGCTCCGACGGCATCACGATCTTGACCTTCACGAGCTGATCGCCCGGGCTCCCGCCCCGGATCCTCGGCATGCCGTAGCCGGGGACGCGGAACGTGCGCCCGCTCGAGGTGGCGGGCGGAATCTTCATCGACACCTTGCCACGGAGGGTCGGCACCTCCACCGTGGCGCCGAGCGCGGCCTCGGGCGCCGTGATCGGCAGCTCGAGATGGAGGTCGTCGCCGCTGCGCTCGAAGAGCGGGTGCGGTGCGACCGTCACCGCGAGATAGAGGTCGCCGCGGCCGCCCGAGGCGCCGCCGCCCTCGCCGGGCACACGGACCTGCTGTCCCGTGCGAACGCCGGCCGGGATCTTCACCTCGAGCTGGCGGCGCGAGCGCTGCCACCCGCCCCCACCGCACGCGGCGCACGGCCGGCCCCGGCTGTGGCCGGATCCCCGGCAGGCCGGGCAGGGGTCGTCGGTCTCGAGCGTGAAAGTCTTCCGCGCCCCGTTGAAGGCTTCGTCGAGCGTGATCTCGACGTTGGCGCTGACGTCCCGACCCCGGCCCATCCGGACCCCGAGGTCGCCGAAGATCGAGCGGAAGAATTCGGAGAAGTCCCCGAGGTCGCCGATGTTCCCGCCGTACTCGACGCGGACCCCGCTTCCCGACGGCGCCCCGGGGCCCTCCGCGTATCGCTGCCAGTCGGGACCGAGGCTGTCGTATCTCTGTCGCTTCACGGGGTCGGAGAGGACCTCGTACGCTTCGGCAACCTCCTTGAACCTCTCGCCGGAATCCTTGCCCTTGGCGACGTCAGGGTGGTACTTGCGGGCGAGCCGCCGATAGGCGGACTTGATGGCCTTGTCGTCGGCGCTCCGATCGACCCCGAGAGTCCGGTAGTAGTCCTTGAATTCGACGGCCATCGAAGCGTCAGATCTCGGGACCGGCGTCCTTCCGGGTCAGCCGCGGCCGACGGTGAAGGCGACGTAGAGCGACATGGGGCCGCGCTGGAGGAGGAGCGTGAGGCGGTCGCCCTCCTTGAGGTCCTTCGTCAGCCGCTCGAAGTCGCCGCTCGTCCGCACCCGCTGTCGGTTGATCTCGCGGATCACGTCGCCGCGCTGGAGCCCGGCCTCGGCGGCGGGGCTCGCCTCGTCCACCCGCATCACGACGACGCCCTCGGTCGACTTGAGATTCAGCTGGCGGGCAACCTCGGGCGTGATCGGGCGCACCTCGAGCCCGAGCAGCGAGATGCCGCGCCCGCCGCCGCGCGGCGCCGCGCGCTCGTCGGGCGTCTCGCCGATCTTCACCTCGACGACCTTCTCGCCCCGGTCGCGCCACACCTTGAGCCGGGCCTCCCGACCGGGAGCGGCGAGGCCGACCGCCCGCTGCAGGTCCGCGGGGCCGTCCACCTTCTGGCCGTCGAACTCCAGAAGGATGTCGCCGGGCTGGAGCCCCGCCCGGGCGGCCGGGCTCTCCGGCACGACGTCGGAGATCAGCACGCCGCGCGGGTCCCTCGCGCCGAAGGACTTCGCCAGCTCGGGGGTGAGCTGCTGGATCGACACGCCGAGCCAGCCCCGGGTCACCTTCCCCCTGGTGATCAGCTCGGTGTAGATCTTCCGGGCCATGTTGGAGGGGATCGCGAAACCGATCCCGGCGCCGCCCGCCACGATCGCCGTGTTGATCCCGATGACCTCGGCCTGCATGTTGACGAGCGGCCCGCCGGAGTTCCCCGGGTTGATCGCGGCGTCGGTCTGGAGGAAGTCGTCGAAGGGCCCCTGGCCGATCTGTCGGGCCTTGGCGCTGATGATGCCCGCGGTCACCGTCGCCTGGAGCCCGAACGGTGACCCGACGGCGATCACCCAGTCGCCCACCTGCGCCTTGTCCGAGTCCCCGAGCCGCGCGTGCCGGAAGGTCCCCTTGCCGTCGTCGAGCCGGAGCACGGCGAGGTCGGTCTTCTTGTCGATGCCGACGACCTTCGCCCGGTGCTTGTTGCCGTCGGTGGTCACGACATCGATGTCGGTCGCGCGCTCGATCACGTGGGCGTTGGTCAGCGCGATGCCGGACGGATCGACGATGACGCCCGAGCCGAGGCTGCGCTGGGGCATGCGCTCCGGGTCGCCGCCGAAGAAGCGCCGGAAGAACTCCTCGCCGAAGAACTCCTCGA
>JACQWC010000113.1 GCA_016209635.1 Candidatus Rokuibacteriota bacterium
CTCGACGCGCCAGGTCCGCAAGGCCCTCTCGACCAGTCGCGGCCGCTCCCCGGCGAGGCGGCACCAGCTCGGCGACGACCTCGCCGCGGTCGGTGACTTGAATCTCGTGCCCCGCGCGCCCCTGGCGCACGTAGTGGCTCAACCGGTTCTTCAGCTGCCGCAGCCCGACCTTTGGCATGTGGCTAATGTAGCCTCATGAGGCCACATCGTCAACGTGTGCCCGAACGCAAACCTTCGGCCGCGGCTCCAGGGCGAGGGTCGTCCCGCTGTTCAAGACGAACTCGCCGGCCAGCTCTTCCCGCCCGCCTGGCTCGACCGGTAGCGATTCTTTCTCGCGTATCAGATTCGCGGCTGCGCTACAAGTTGACACGTCTGCTTCGATCCATTAAGAATATGGGCGAAGCGTTGCTATGACCCTACTGCGCGTCGTTGTGGGTGCGCTCGTCGTCTTTCTGGTGCTGACCCCCTGCCTTGGCTTTGCCGCCGGCGATGTGGTGCTCCAGCTCCGGAACAATCATCCCCGCCACGCCAAGGCCTCGCACACGGACTCCTCGCCCATGTCGTGGAAGACGACACCCGGGATCCTCGTGCCCATCTCGCGCCCGGTCGTTCTTGGCCTAGCCGGACGAGTCGCTGCCCGCGATGTCGTCGTGGCCCCTTCTTTCGTCTCGCGTCCGCCGTTCGTTCCGCCCCGCGTCTAGATTTCCTCGGTCGTAGCGCCCGACCAACTGAACTGCGTGAAACCCGTGCGATCCGGCGTGTCAGCGCGCCGGCTGGCGACTTACGGTCTGACGACGGAGGAAATCGGAATGTTCAGACTCGGCAAGGTGACGTGCGAGTTGTGTCTGTCGCGTGTGTCCAGGCGTCAGGCGCGCCGTGGGCAGGACGCGCAGAGGGCGTGTGTGTGCGGCGCCTGCTACGCGCAGTGGGAGAACGCGGGCCGGAAGTGCGTGGAGTGTAATACCCCGGTGCGCGGGATGCAGGACGTGGGCATCTTCGTCGCTCGCAAGGGGCTTGGCCACTCCGATTGCGGTGGCGCCCGCCTCCTCTACGCCTGAGCCAGCCACCGAGGGGGAGGCGAAGATGGCCGACCTCGGAGGTCAGATGCTCGTGCTGATCGTCATCGCGTTCTGTCTCTGGCTCGGGCTGCTTTCGCTCTTCCGCCGGGCGAACGTCCCGCTCGCCGGCTTCGTGGCGGCCCTTCTGAGCTGGGCCGTCGCCACGCTGTTGCTCGCGTGGACGATCGAGGTGCTTCGGCGGACCGGCTACTGGCCACTCGTGTAGTAACGCGCCATCCTTGGTGCTGTGTCCGGGGTGGTGGCGCTCGTCCTGGTCACGAAGGCCTCGGCGAGGCCGTGCTCTGCTGGCTGTTGGCCGGCGTCTTGATTGGCGGAGTGGCTATCTCATGCATCCGCGCAGAGTCGGCGGCGCGGAGCGGCCACTGGCCCATCTTCGTTTATGTCGCCTTCTAGCCTGCTCCGGCGCTCGTCAGGAGTGCCCATCCCCACGTTGGCGCGTGAGCTTCAGCGCGGCGCGGCCGAGGCGTAGGCCAGGTTATGCGGGTACCCGCTCTCCTGATCGGTATCCACGCGCATCGTGATGTTGAAGTGGTTTCCCCAGATGAAGAGGGCCCCGGCGAAGACGAGTTCGATCAGCTCCTCCTCGCTGAAGGCCTGTCTGAGATCCCCGAAGAACTGGTCGGTGACGGCGTGTGGATCCTCGACCATCCGGTCGATGAGCTCGATGGCGAGGGCCTCCCGCTTGCTGAGCTTCCCCTGGTCGATCTTGTGCGCCAGCGCCGCCAGCGCCTCTGCCTTGGTCTTCCGGCTGATATCGCAGACACCGATCGCGGGCTCCTTAGGCTTGACCTGCTCGCTCACCGGAGCGAGTCGGACCGTCGCTCAGTACGTGCACGCGTTCAGGTGCCCGGTGCGGATGCGCATCATCTCCAAGAGGTACGGTTCGATGAGCCCGCCGCCCCCGAAGAGGTACTCGAACACGGCGGCGATCCGTTTGAGAAGCTCGGGACGGCGGGCGATCAACCCGAACATCTGGGTGTCACCGAAGCCGTCCTTCGAGAACTGGATGACGCCGTTGACGGCCGGGTCGGATGCCTGCCCTAGCTTCAGCGGCTTGAGACGAGTGGCCATGATCTGATCCTCCTCTTGGCAAGGACCTTCGAGCGACGACGCCCCGAAGGTACTCGGGCCCACCGTCGCCGTCAACAGGCCGGACCACCGGAGCCCTCCCGGTATCCCGCCGCCCGCACGGCCCTTGCGAAAGGCCCCGACTGGCCGTATTCAAGACGGGATGACTGCGGAGCCGCTGGCTGTTCTGGCTGGTGCAGGTCCTGACCGGGGGCCTGACCATCACCGACTCTTGCGGCCGCCGTGGCTCTCGGATGAGTCACGGCCATAGTGGAACCACGTAGGCTTCTTCCTCCTCAACTGGCTAGTCCAGGCGCTCGGACCTCGTCTGTTGCGGATTCGCGCCGCGCGGAGCGCGGCCGTCGGCGTTTGACAGGCACCGGCCAGCCCGCAACCGCGGTGACACGTCGCATGCGCGCTTGGGCCGCCCGCGCCGGCCTCGACGTTGGTGCTCGCGCTGGTCACCGGCCGCGCCATCCCGGACACATGCGTACGTGAGCAGCGTCATCGTCCTCGCAGCCGCCGCGCTCCTCGGCGGCTGTCCCGACCCAGACATGGCATATGTCCCGGCGGGGACGTTCTGGTTCGGAAGCGACCGGGCCGAGCGCAGGCTCGCGCTCTCGCTCTCGAGCGAGGCGGTACGTGAGCGCGCTGGTTCGACGCCGAGCGCCCGCGCGCCCGGGCGACGCTCCCGGCGTTCTGCCTCGATCGTCTCCTGGTCACGCACGAGGAATACGCGCGGTTCGTCGCAGAGACGGGACACCGACCGCCCGGCATTTCCCGCGACGACTATCGGCGGCAGGGATTCCTGGTTCACGACTATGACCGCGTGGTCGTGCCGTACCTCTGGCGCGAGCGGGCACCGCCCCCAGGTCGATCAGACCATCCGGTCGTGCTCGTAAGCGCGAGTGACGCTGAGGCGTACTGCCGCTGGCAAGGGGCCGGCCTCCGACTTCCGTCCGAGGCCGAGTGGGAGAAAACCGCGCGCGGGGACGGCGGCCGAATCTTCCCATGGGGCGATTCCTGGGATGCGACCCGGCTCAACAGCGCGGCGTCCGGCATCGGCGGCACGACCGCCGTGGGGCGCTATCCGCGCGGCGCGCGCCCGTACGGGATCCTCGACGCAGTCGGCAACGTGTTCCAGTGGACGTCGTCGGTACTCCCTGACGGTCGCCGCGTGATGAAGGGGTGCGCGTGGGACGACGACCCGGGGCTGTGCCGTCCCGCGTTCCGTCACGGGCGGCCTCCCGGAAGCCGGCACATCTTGTTCGGTTTCCGCTGCGCCGCCGACGTATTCCGCTGATACGAGCTCGACAGGTAGGCCCGCCGGGGCCGCTCAGCTCCCGGGCTCGACGCCGAGCAGACGCGCCTTGAACCCCAGCCGATCGGCGACGAGCTTATCTGGCGATATCCTCGCGTCGTCGAACTTCACGCGCGCCCGGGCCTTCTCCAGGCTCACCTCGGCCGCGCGCGTAGTGCGCGGCGAAGAGCTGCGGGAAGAACCAGCCGAAGCGCGCGATCGCCGCGGCGGCGCCCACGGCGAGCGGACCAGCCGCCATGCGGGTGAGGAAGGCGGCGACCATCGTCCCCGTCTCGGCGAAGGCAGCGCCGAACTCGAACAGCGCGCCATTGAGCGCGGCCCAGCGGAAGTTTCGCCGGACGGCCGGCTCGGGCGGCAGAGCCGCCGTGACGAGGGAGCGCCTCACGCTCCTCCGCGGCGGCGATCGGGGCTCGCGGGCGGGCTCGGCGCGCTCCGCTTCGGCAGAATCCGGCGCACCAGGGTGACGCCCGTGCCCTCGTGGAAGCAGGAGCAGTAGCCGCGGCCGTGGTCCGTGGGCGGCCGGCGGGCGAGCGTCCGGCGCCGCTGCGCGAGCTGCTTTTCCAGCCGTCTCAGGGTCGAGATCTGCCGCCGAGTCTGGAGGAGCCGCTCGTCGAGCGCGCGCAGGAGCAAGGGCCGCGTCATCGAGCAGGTCTGCTCGCGGGCCGTGACGACGAGCTCCCGGATCTGCTCGAGGTCGAGCCCGAGGGCCTTCGCCTGTCGGATAAACTCCAGCCGGTGGAGGTCAGCCTCGGAGTAGAGGCGGAATCCGCCCGCGCTCCGCCCGGACGGGGGCAGAAGGCCCCGCCGCTCGTAGAACCGGAGGGCCTTGATACTGAATCCCGAGCGCCGGGCCACCTCGCCGATCGTCAGCGAGCCAGCGAGCGCCGTTCCGAGTCTATCGGTTGATCGGGAGGCCGCAACCACAGCCGCAGCTCCCATCACCGCACTCCTCAGTTACCGTGCGCGCGAGCCGCAGGCTCGGGAGCTTCCTCGTCGAGGCCTTGGTATCCGACTGGACCGTCTTGGGGTCGGGCTGGACGTTCATGATGGGCCTCCTTCCCTTCGAATCTGGTTATCGCGAAGTCACCCCCGAGAATAAACCCTCCACTTGAGGGGAGAGTCAACCGTGCCTGCCACGACAGGCCGATCGAGCTCGAGCGCGCGCGGGAACGATTGCCGGCGAGCGAGCGCGAAATCATCCTCCTGAGCCGCTTGCCGGCATGAGTACGGACCAGCTCGCCGAGGTCACCGGCTCCACGCCGGCCACCGTCCGAGTCGTCTCCACCGCGCGCTGCGGCGGCTGCGTGCTGCGCTTGAGACATAGCAGACGCCGGCGACGGTCGCCCTCGAGCCGCGAAGCGCGTGATGAGGGATCCTTCTATGAGGGACCAAGACACGCCCCCGGCACTCCACGCCTCTCTCATTTGCGGGAACGCCGGCCGAGACGGTCCTCCGTAGTCCTCGCCACTGGGCTGCGTCCGTCGGGTCTCATGGACGGCGCGTTCCTGGGTCGTCGAGTACGAGGACCCCGCGCTCGAGAATCATCGCTTTCGGGAACTGTGCGGCTCCGACCCCGCGGCCGGGGGCGCACCGGTGAGTCCGATCACCCCTTCCGAGGGCACCGCCGCGCTGGCGCGGCTCTACTCGCCCTGAAAACTCTTGAGGATTTGGCCGACGAGGGCGATCACCCAGGCGGGCGCGCCGATCTCGCCAAAGGGATCGATCGCGACCCGGAGGCCCTCCGGCGAGGTCAGGCGAGAAGAAGGCGTGCCGGCGAGCCGCCGAGCCGTCGAGGCCACCAGCCAGCGAATCACGGCTGCCCCCCCCGCACCGCCCGCACACCCGGGGTTGGCCGGTGAACCTCCGGTCCGCCGGCCAGCCATCCCAGCCACGCCACGGCCACCGTCATGATCGCCAAGACGGTCGCCGTCCCGATCCGCGCGAGTCGGCTGAAGAACACGAGCGTCTCGCTGGAGACGCCGGTCACGGCGAGCCCGATGACCGGCAGCACCGGCACGCCGCAGCCCATCACGCTGCAGGCCTGCGTCGAGAACCCGAA
>JACQWC010000117.1 GCA_016209635.1 Candidatus Rokuibacteriota bacterium
GTCGAACGCACGATCGGCTGGCTCGGCAACTTCCGCCGGCTGACGGTCCGCTGGGACCGGCTGCTGGCGACCTATGGAGGCTTCTTTCACCTCGCCTGTGCCCTCCTGGTGCTTAGGCGGGTTGTGAAATGACTTCGAGTGTCGCCCTCACCTCCACCCTGCACTGGTTCGAAACGGACGTCCTCGCGGAGGAAGGTCACTATCACGGACTCGCTCACCTGAACACGGAATTGATTCAGCGCGCGGCGACGCGATCGCCCACCTGGCGGGTGACCCTCGATATCGACAGCTCCGAGAGCCCGGTGCACGGCGCCCAAGAGCAGTCCGCCTACAACGGCCACTTCGAGTCCGTCTGCTATCACCCCCTCTTCGTCTTCAACCCGGACGGCGATTGCCTCGCGGCCAAACTTCGGCCGGGCAACGTTCACAGTGCGGATGGGTGGGACGACGTGCTCCTCCCCATCATTGACCGGTACCGTGCGCAGGGCCAGACCGTCGTCGGCCCCGCGGCCGGCCCAGCTACGCGCCGCTCGTCCGGTACCGCAGCTTCCACTACCAGGCCGCCCCCTGGGACCGGCCGCGACGCGTGATCGCCAAGATTGAGCATCACCTCGGAGAACTCTTTCCTCGGGTGGGCTTCATCGTCACCACCTTGACTGGGACGAATCGCGCCCTCGTCCGCTTCTATAACCAGCGCGGGACGGCGAGCAGTGGATCAAGGAGGGCAAGGAAGCCACCCACTGGACCCGGCTCTCCTGTCACCGGTTCCGGGCCAACGAGGTCCGCCTGCTGCTCGGGGTCATCGCCTACAACCTCGGCAATCTGCTGCGTCGGCTGGTCTTGCCCGTCACCATCCAAAGCTGGTCGCTCACGAGCCTGCAACAGCGGCTATTCAAGACCGGCGGACGCCTCATCCGACATGCCCGGTACTTCATCCTGCAGGTGGCCGAAAGCCAGTTGACGCAGCGCCTGTTTGCGCAGATCATCCGGCGCATCGAGCGGCTCGCATGGCATCCGACGTGATCGAGAGCCCCACGCGGGAGCGGAGGCGATGAGGAGCGGGGGTCGAAACAGCGGAGGTGTCGCTGAACAGGGCCGTCGGATTGACCAGACTCCCAAGCGCAAGGCCGCGGCCGGTCCATGCGTCGCGAGCATGACTTCCCTCAACCCGCTGGAAAGGATGAACGAGCTGAGCGACGGGGTGATCCGCCGTTCAACGCCACGAGGGAGGGGAGACGTGCGTCGATATCGCAAATCCCGATTCAGATGGATGCGCTGAGGTGGCGAGCCCCGCAGAAGTCGTCGAGGAAGTCGGCAGGCGCCTCGGCCTGCAGGGTGCAGCCGCCGGACCGATCGTCTATGGGGAGCGGGAGAACTATCTCGTTCAGGTCGAGTCCGAGGTCAGAGGAAGCGTCCAGAGTGTCGTGGAGACGATCCGTTACGGCGGGCCTCCGGAGCGTCGGAGGGTGGTCCTCGGGGCGCTCCGCGACGCCGCCGAGGTGAAGAGCGCCGGAATCAGTCCCGAGCGACTACGCGCGAGCGGCGGCACGCTCGTCTACATCCACCGTCCACCCGCGGCGGGATCCACCGCCGAGAGCATCGCGCGCGAGGTCGAGGTGCTCCTGGGAGCGATGAAGCGTCTCGCGGCTCCGCTGCCTCGATTGTGTCGAGAGTGCGGAGACCGGCCGGGCGAGGTGGCGCTGGTCTGCGGCGTGGTCGATCGCCTGTGTTCCGTGTGCCGGGACGTCGAGCAGGCGGGACAGGGAGCCGCGGCCGCCGATCGACCGGAAGACGCGTGGGTCATCGACGCGTGGAAGCGACGATACCTGCTCAAGGCTCTTGTCTTCTTCCTGTTCTTCTTCAGTATCCTTCCCGCGCTTTTCGTTGCCGTGATCGCGAACTCGATGCTTGTGTTCGTTATCATTCTGGCCGGGCTGGTGTGGGCATTGCTGGGCTGGGTCATGCCCCGCTTGGGGTGTCCAAACTGCGGCGAAGACCCGAGCACCCTGTTGCAATGGACGGGTAGAGGAGCGCTCCTCAATCCCGAGTTCTGCTTCCGCTGCGGCGTGCGGCTTCGAGCGGCCAAGCCGCAGCCAAGAGCTCAGCCTGGTCGCGAATTCCGCCTCGACGACGCGCGCGCGGTGGTCTTGTTCCGGCGTCGAAGAGTCGCGCGAGCGTCGACGGTCGTCGTCTTCCTCGTCACCCTGATTCCGTTGCTCCTCGTCAGCGAGGGAGCCGTAATTTGGCGTCAGTGGTTCGAGTACATTCCGGTCGTGTACGCCGGGTTCCTGGTCGGGTCCTTCCTCGTGTGGCTCTGGTCGCTGTTCTGTCCGAACTGCCGCGGGCTGGTCTACTCAAGCGTCACGGGAAAGCTCACGCCGGAGCGGTGCCCGGCCTGCGGCGTGCTGCTTACCTGACACACGCGAGACGTTCGTTGAACCAGTGTGGTTGCGTTCTGAGGAAGCCGCTGTTCAACCGATCCTGGAAAACACCCCCACTCCTGATTCCCGCTAAATTCACACGGCGCGATACGGCCCCTTGCGCACCCCGGGCGCCGGTGCTACCTCTGTTGATGTCCTCTTAGCGCCGTTCTCGTCCTGTTGCCTCCGGGTCCCGGCGAGGCTATAGTCCGTTTACCTTACCGGACGCTTTCCCGCGCGCGCCTCCGGCGCGCGGGTCGAACGAGGCAGCCGATGCTGGGACGCCCCCAGAACACCTGGCCCAGTTGTAGCCGGCGGCTCGAGGCCCTGCGGGCCCTGCGAGTCCCGGGGAGCGTGCGTGCGTAAGTACGTCGCGCGCCGGCTGCTCCTCTTCGTCCCCACCCTCCTCGGCGCCTCCCTCCTGATCTTCGTCCTGCTGCGTCTCGTTCCCGGCGACATCGCCGAGATCCTCGTCTACCAGGCCGGCACCGAGTCGAGCGCGATCCAGCAGAAACAGGTCCAGGAGATCCGGCAGGAGTTCGGGCTCGACCGGCCGGTCGTCGTGCAGTACCTGGCCTGGCTGGGCAACGCGCTCCGCGGGGACTTCGGCTACTCCTACACGCAGCGGCGCCCGGTCACGGACATCATCAGGGAGCGCTTCCCCCGCTCCCTCGAGCTGGCGTTCCTCACGCTCGTCGTCGCCATCGTCTGGGCCATTCCGCTCGGCGTCGTCTCCGCCGCGCGCCAGAACACCTGGGTGGACTACCTCGTGCGGGTGGTGAGCATCAGCGGCCTCAGCCTGCCGATCTTCTTCACCGGCGTGCTGATCCTCTACGGACTGGTGCGGTTCTTCCGCTGGCTGCCCCCGCTGGAGTTCGTGTCCTTCTTCGATGACCCGGCCGAGAACTTGAAGCAGCTCGTGTGGCCGACGCTGGCCCAGGCCTACTACATCAGCGCGCCCATCATGCGGCTGACGCGCTCCCAGATGCTCGAGGTCATCCGCCACGACTACGTCCGGACGGCCCAAGCCAAGGGGCTCGGTCACTACGCGGTCGTCTACCGGCACGCGCTGCGCAACTCGCTGCTGCCGGTCGTGACGTTCATCGGCTGGTGGGGCGGCCGGCTCCTGGGCGGCATCGTGATCATGGAGATCATCTTCGCCATCCCCGGCATGGGCACGGCACTCGTCCAGGCGGTCAATTACCGCGATTACCCTACCGTCCAGGCGATCGTGTTCGTGATGGCCCTGATCTTCCTGACGCTGAATCTCCTCGTCGACCTGCTCTATGCCTGGCTCGATCCGCGGATCCGGTACGCCTGAGATGGTCAACCGCACCGGCGTCGCCGTCGACGTCAGGGCGCTCGGGGCCCGGGTCCAGGCCCGGCGCGGGGGGACGCGCGCCACCGGGCGGTGGCTCGGCCGGTTCGTGCTCACCCAGCCGCTCGGTGCCATCGGCGCGGTGATCGTGCTGGCGCTGATCGTCACCGCGATCTTCGCCCCCCTGCTGGCGCCGCACTCCGCCAAGGACGCGGCGTTCGCGCCGTACCTGCCCCCGAGCGCCGAGTTCCCCATGGGCACCGATCACCTCGGCCGCGACATGCTGAGCCGAGTGGTGTGGGGGGCGCGCCTGAGCCTCTACGTGGGGCTGGTCTCGGTCGCCTTCGGCGTCACCCTGGGCGCGTTCTGGGGCGTCGTGGCCGCGTACTTCGGCGGGGCCGCCGACAGCGCGAGCCAGCGGCTGGTCGACATTCTGATGGCCCTGCCCCCGATCATCCTGGCGCTGTCGCTGATGGCGGCGCTGGGGCAGTCGGTCGACAACGTGATCATCGCGCTGGCGATTCTCTTGACCCCGACCGCGGCGCGCACCCTCCGGTCGGTGGCGCTCGCCATCAAAGAGAGCCCGTACGTGGAGGCGGCCCGGGCGGCCGGCTGCTCGCACTGGCGCGTCATCTTCATCCACGTCCTGCCCAACACCTTCGCCACCTACATCGTCCTCTTCACGGTCAACATCGCGTACGCGATCGTGGTGGAGGCCGCGCTCTCCTTCCTCGGCCTGGGGGCGCCGCCCGACGAGCCGTCGTGGGGCGGCATGCTGACGGCCGGCACCCAGGCGCTCGAGACGGCGCCCTGGATGATCTTCTTCCCCGGCCTGGCCATCAGCCTGACCGTCTTCGGCCTCAACCTGCTCGGCGACGCGATCCGTGACGTGACCGATCCCCGGCTGCGGGGCGGGCTCGGATGAGCGCGCCCCACCGCACCCCCGTGACAGAGGAGGACACCGTGAAAAGGTCACCGACCCTCGCCCTGATCGTTGCGCTCCTGCTGGTCACCCTCGTCGGCGCCCCGGCAGCCGCCCAGGAGAAGCCCCGCTACGGCGGGATCCTCAACTGGTATGTCTACGGCGACCCCGGGCGGCTCGACATCCACGCCGAGTCCCCGCTGTCCGTCCAGCAGGCCGTGGCCGGCGTCTACAGCGGGCTGCTCCAGCACGATCCCGACAACCCCGGCAAGATCGTCGCGGACCTCGCCGAGCGCTGGACCGTCTCTCCCGACGGCAAGATCTACACCTTCCACCTCCGCAAGGGGGTGAAGTGGCACGACGGCCAGCCGTTCAGCGCGGCCGACGTCAAGGCCACGTTCGACCGCGTCCTGAATCCGAGCTTCAAGAGCCCGCGCTGCGGCTCCATGCTCAAGCCGGTGGTCGCCGGCGTCGAGATGGTGGATCCCCACACCTTCCAGTTCAACCTCAAGTTCCCGGTGGCGGCGTTCCTCGACTACCTGGGCTCGGCCTGGTGCCGCATCGCCGCCAAGCACGTGCTGGACAAGCACGGCGACCTCACCAAGCCCGAGGCCCAGATCGGGACCGGCCCCTTCAAGTTCAAGCGCTACGAGCGCGGCAGCGTGATCGAGTGGGAGAAGAACAAGGACTACTTCATCCCCGGTCTGCCGTACCTGGACGGCGTGAAGCAGTTCGTGCTGGTCGGCTTCCCCACCCAGCTCGCCGCCGCCAAGGCGGGACGGGTCCACCTCTGGGACACCTGGCCGCCGATGAAGAAGACGGACGCCGACGAGCTGCGGCGGGCCCGCGGCAACGAGGTGGACATCGCCCAGAACACGATCAACACGATCTTCCTGACCTACATGCACGTCCAGAAGCCGCCCTTCAACAACCCGGATCTCCGAAAGGCCGTGAAC
>JACQWC010000011.1 GCA_016209635.1 Candidatus Rokuibacteriota bacterium
CGGCGGCGCGCGCTCCGGCGCGGCGCGACGGAGGAGGGCTGAGGCGGGAGCTGGGGCTGCCCGTCGGGGCCCCACTGGTCGGCATGGTGGCCTGCCTGAAGCCGCAGAAATCGCCCCTCGATTTCGTCGAGGTCGCGGCGCGGGTCGCCGCGGCGGTGCCGGGGGCCGCCTTCGTCCTGGCCGGGGACGGAGAGCTGCGCGGGCGGGTCCAGGAGCGCGCCGACGCCCTCGGGCTGCGGGGCCGGCTGCACCTGCTCGGGTGGAGGCGCGACATCCCCGGTGTCATGGCGGCCCTCGACGTGCTGGTCCTGCCGTCCGTCAGGTCGGAGGCGACGTCGCAGGTGATCTCGCAGGCCCTCGCCGTCGGCACGCCGGTCGTCGCCTCGACGGTGGGCGGCAATCCCGTGCTCGTCCGCGACGGCGAGACGGGGCGGCTCGTGGCGCCGGGCGACGCCCGCGCGCTGGCGAAGGCGGTGCTCTCCCTGCTCGCCGACCGGGACCGGGCGCGCGCGCTCGCGCGGGCGGGCCAGGCGGTGGTGCTCACGCGCGGGTCCATCGACGTCTCGATGGCGCGGACCGCGGAGGTGTACGCCGAGCTCCTCGGAAGGACAGTTTGACTATATAGCTGTATCGCTATATACGTTCTCTTCGTGGCCCAGGCCCCGACCACGGAGCTCCAGTCGTTCAAGGCGGAATTCTTCAAGGCCCTCGCCCATCCGCTCCGCATCCGGATCCTCGAGACCCTGCGCGGCCGCGAGCGGAGCGTGCAGGAGTTGCAGGCGGCCCTCGACCTCGACCAGGCGACGGTCTCGCAGCACCTCGCCGTGCTGCGCCGGAAGAACATCGTCGGGGCGCGCAAGGAGGGCACCACCGTCCGCTACGCCCTCCGTGACGCGCACATCGGCGAACTCCTCGACGTCGCGCGCCGGATCTTCAACACCCAGCTCGTCGGCACGCAGAGCCTCCTGCGCGAGCTCCGCCAGGAGGCACGCCGCCCCCGGCGCTGAGCGCGATGCTCCGCCAGCTCCGCCTCGCCCTCCGCGCCGGGATCGTCACCGAGCCCGCGCCCCGTGACGCCGACCTGGAGCGCCTCGGCGGGCGGCTCACCGACGAGATCCGGCGCGTCGTCGGCCGCTCGCTCGCGATCCGCCAGGTGGACGCCGGGTCCTGTAACGCGTGTGAGCTCGAGATCGCGGGCCTGACCGGGCCGCACTACGATCTCGAGCGGTTCGGGCTCCACTTCGTCGCCTCGCCCCGCCACGCCGACTGCCTGCTCGTCACGGGCCCCGTGACGCGGAACATGGTCGAACCGCTCCGGCGCACGTGGGAGGCGACGCCCGACCCGAAGCTCGTCATCGCCGTCGGCGACTGCGCCCGCGACGGCGGGATCTTCCGCGGCTCGTACGCCGTCGTGGGCGGCGTCGCCGACGTCGTGCCCGTGGACGCCGTCATCCCCGGCTGTCCGCCGGCGCCGCTGGCGATCCTCGCCGGTATCCTCGACGCGATCGGCCGCCTCCGGTGATCGGGGCCGCCGCGTATCTCGTCGCAGTCGTCATCGGCATCGCAGCGACCACGCTCGGCCTCGCGGGGATGCTCGGCATGAGGTGGGCGCTCGGCGTGTCGTGGCTCATCCCGCTCGGCGGCCTCGAGCTGGCGCTCGATCCGCTCGGCGGATTCTTCCTCGCGCTCGTCGGGTTCGTGACGGTCCCCGCGTCGGTCTACGCGCTCGGACACGCGCGCGACGGGCGGCGGGGTGTCCTCGCCTATGTCGTGTTCGTCCTCTCGATGTGCGCCGTCCCCCTCGCGGCCAACATGATGACGTTCGCGATCGCCTGGGAGCTCATGTCGCTGGCCTCGTATTTCCTGGTCCTCCACGACCGCCGGGAGCGTGAGTCGGTGCGGGCCGCGTGGGTGTACGCGGTGATGACTCACGCCGGGCTGGCGTGTCTCCTGGCGGGCATGCTGCTGCTCGGCGCGTGGACCGGCAGCTTCCGCTTCGCGGACTGGCACGCTGCCGCGCGCGGGCTCGCCCCGTGGGCGCGCGACGTCGTGTTCCTCCTGCTCGCGGCGGGCTTCCTCGGCAAGGCCGGCGTCATCCCGCTCCACGTGTGGCTGCCGCTCGCGCACCCGGCGGCGCCGAGCCACGTCTCGGCGCTCATGTCCGGCGTCATGATCAAGCTCGGCGTCTACGGCCTGCTGAGGGCGGGCTTCGACTGGCTCGGCGCCGGGCCGGCGTGGTGGGGCGTGATGGTCCTGCTCCTCGGCGCCCTGTCGGCGGTGATCGGCGTCCTCTACGCGCTCGTGGACCACGACCTCAAGCGGCTGCTCGCGTTCCACAGCATCGAGAACATCGGGATCATCCTGATCGGCGCCGGCGCCGGCATGCTCTACCACGGCGCCGGGCTCGAGGCGCTCGCGCTGCTCGGCCTCGCGGCCGCGCTCTACCACACCCTCAATCACGCCGCGTTCAAGGCGCTCCTGTTCCTCGGCGCGGGCGCCGTCGTCCACGGCACGGGCACGCGCAACATGGAGGAGATGGGCGGGCTGATCAAGCGGATGCCCTGGACGGCCGCGTGCTTCCTCGCGGGCTCGGCGGCGATCGCGGCGCTGCCACCGTTCAACGGCTTCGTGAGCGAATGGCTCACGTTCATGGCGCTCCTCCAGAACACCCGCATCGCGCAGCCCGCCCTCAACCTCGCGTTCACCTTCGGCATCGCGGGGCTGGCGCTGACCGGCGGTCTCGCGATGGCCTGCTTCGTCAAGGCGTTCGGCATCACGTTCCTGGCGCTCCCGCGGAGCGAGGCCGCCGCGCGCGCTCACGAGGCGCCGGTGTCCATGCGCGCCGCCATGGTGGCACTCGCCCTCGCGTGCCTGGGGCTGGGTATCGGCCCGACGCTCGTCGTCCCGGCGCTCCTGTCCGTCGCCGCCCCGCTCGTCGGAGCCCGCAGCCCGGTCGCCATCGGCGACTGGCTCACGCTGAACATCTCCGGCGACTTCGGAAGCCTCTCCACGCTGGCGATCGCCGTCGCCCTCGCGGCGGGGCCGGTGGCGCTGCTGGTCCTCCTGCGGCTGGCAGGCGCATCGCGCCGGCGGCGGCTCTACGAGACCTGGGGCTGCGGCCGGATCCTCCAGAC
>JACQWC010000120.1 GCA_016209635.1 Candidatus Rokuibacteriota bacterium
GGGTTGAGGCGCGTGTGCTTGGCGTTGATCGTCACGAACAGCTCGACGATCTGGCGGGCGTCGAGCGTGTCGAACAGGACGGCGGGGACCTCGATGCCGAGCTGCTCGCCGGCCTGGCTGAGCGCGTGGAGCGCCAGGAGCCGGTGCTGCCCGTCGAGCACCCGGAGGACGCCGTGCTCCTCGGGGATCTGGAGGAGCCCGAGGTCGTGCTGGCCCGCGATCGGCGTGAACGTGAACCGCTTCTCGGAGGTGATGATCACGGCGCCCGGGATGGCCGGGAGCGTGCCCGCGTCCTTGCACTCGCGGTAGTACGTGACCAGCTCGTCGATCTTGCGCCGGATCAACGGCCGCTGGTACGCGGTCTCGCTCTCGCTGATCCGGCGCTCGAGGCTCTCCCAGTTGACGCGCGCGCGCGAGCCGACGCGGGACTTCTGGGGCTCGTTCCGGGGACCGCCCGAGTAGCCGAGGACCTCGAACTGGACCAGGCGGTCGATGTCTTTCGCCGAGAGCCCGGCCTGGTAGAACTCCACGCCGAACTGCTTCACCCTGTGCGCCGGCACGGTGATCATAGGCAGGATAATCTAGCTGATCCGCAAACCCTTGTCAATAGAGCGTTTTTCGCTGCCGCTCGGGCGTGGTCTTCGAGGGCCCGCGCGAGAGCCTGTGTGCTCTCAGGCTCTTGCGCCGGCTGGCACGGGCAGCGACTCGGGGACTGGGTCACCGCGCTCGAGCCTGAGCGGGATCAGGCTCCGCCGGGCTTCGCGAAGGTCGGCGAGCCCTCCGCTGACATCTTACTCCGGGCGCCTGAACTTCCCGAGAACGGCACGCGGCGGGTGCTCAGCGGAGCCCGAAGGTGTCTGCCGCGAGCCCGGCGATGTGGCCACCGATGGCGAGCGACGCGGTCGCGGCCGGCGAGGGCGCGTTGAGGACGTGGATCGCGTCCGGCGCCGCGACGATCCGGAAGTCGTCGACGAGCGAGCCGTCGGGGCTCACGGCCTGCGCCCGGACGCCGGCGCCCCCGGGCGTCACGTCCTCCGCGCGGACCTCGGGGACGAGGCGCTGGAGCGCGCGGACGAAGGCCGCCCTGGAGAGCGAGCGGTACATCTCGTAGGTCCCCGTGCGCCAGTAGCGGCGCGTCATCGCCCAGAAGCCGCGGTAGGCGAGCGCCGCGGCGAGCTCGCCCGGGTGAATCTGCCAGAACCGGTAGCCCTCACGCGCGAAGGCGAGCACCGCGTTCGGCCCCGCCTCGACTTCCCCGTGGACGGTCCGCGTGAAGTGGACGCCGAGGAACGGGAACTCCGGATCGGGCACCGGGTAGATGAGCCCGCGCACGAGCTGGCGCCGGTCGGGCCGGAGCATGTGATACTCGCCGCGGAACGGGATGATCCGCACGTCCGGCGGGGTCCCGGCCAGCCGCGCGATCGTGTCGGCGTAGAGGCCGGCGCAGTTGACGAGGCGCCGCGCGCTGACGGCGAGGCGCGGCGTCCGGACCTCGACGCCGTCGCGCGCCCGCGCGATCGCCGTCACCCGGGCCTCCGTCTCGATCGTCACGCCGCGTCCGGCCAGGTCGCGGGCGAGCGCGGCCGCTACCTCCGTGTAGTCGACGATGGCCGTGCCGGGCGAGTGGATCGCGCGGAGCGCCGCGGCGTGGGGCTCGAGGTCGCGGAGGCGAGCCGGCTCGATCAGGGTGAGCCCGGCCACGCCGTTGGCGAGGCCGCGCTCGTAGAGCGTCTGGAGGCGGGGCAGCTCGTCGGGCCGGGTCGCGACGATCACCTTGCCGCAGCGCTCGACGCGGATCCCGTGCGTCTCGCAGAAGGCGAGCATCAGGCGGACGCCCTCGACGCAGAGCCGGGCCTTGGACGATCCGGGGCGGTAGTAGATGCCGGAGTGGATGACGCCGCTGTTGTGGCCGGTCTGGTGCGTGGCGAGTCGCCGCTCCTTTTCCAGGATGACGAGGCGCGTGCGGGGCGCCCGCTCGGCGAGGGCCCGAGCGGTGGCGAGACCGACGATCCCCCCGCCGATGATGGCGACGTCGTAGGCGGCGGACACGGCGACGTAGTATATCCCTTGTTCGCTTCACCGGGGCGGCGGTAGGCTAGGGCACGCTCGACCCGGAGGGAGGCCCGCATGCGCCGCATCTTCACGAAGAAGGAGTCCGAGCACCGCGAGGTCCGGGGCCACGACCCGCGCAGCGTCCACATCATGGTGGAGCCCGCGACGGCCGGGTCCGAGCACCTCGCGATGGGGACGGAGTCCGTCGACCCCGGGAGCCAGATCCCCCTCCACGTCCATCCCGACGCCGAGGAGATCCTCTTCGTCTACGAGGGCCGCGGCCGGGCCCGGGTGGGCGAGGAGGTGGTCGACGTCGGGCCCGAGACGGCGATCTTCGTCCCCAAGGGCGCGCCGCACGGGTTCGTGAACACGGGGGGCGCCCACGTCCACCTGACGTGGACCTTCTCGCCGCCGGGCGAGCACGAGAACTTCCGCGACGAGGCGGTCTGGAAGCACGCCGCGCGGTCGCGGGCGGAGGGGAAGGACGCGTAGATGGGGGGGAAATACTACGAGGACCTCGAGATCGGCCAGACGTTCGAGCACCAGCCGGGCCGGACCGTGACCGAGGCGGACAACGTGTTCTTCTCGTGCCTCACGATGAACCCGCAGCCCCTCCACGTCGACTTCCACGCCGCGTCGAAGGCGGAGTTCGGCAAGCCGCTCGTGAACAGCCTCCTGACGCTCGGCATCGCGGTGGGGCTCTCGGTGGGCGAGACGACGCTCGGCACGACCGTCGGGAACCTCGGGTTCGAGAAGATCGAGTTCCCCAAGCCCGTCTTCCACGGGGACACGATCTACGCGGAGACCGAGGTGGTGGACAAGCGCGAGTCGAAGTCGCGTCCCCAGTGGGGGATCGTCACCTTCGAGCACCGCGCCCGGAACCAGCGCGGCGAGACCGTCATGCGGGCCCGGCGCCAGGCGATGATGCGCAAGCGGGGCGCCTGATGGCGGGGGCGGCGCGCCGCCGGTCGCTCCACTTCGTCCCCGGCGGCAACGAGAAGATGATCGCAAAGGCGCTGACGCTGCCGGCCGACGGCCTCATCCTGGATCTCGAGGACGCGGTGCCGCCCGACCGGAAGGTCGCCACCCGGCCGGTCGTCCACCGCTGGCTCGAGACGCTCGACTTCGGCCCGCGCGAGCGCTGGGTGCGCATGAACCCGATCGCGACCGGGTTCGGCCGCGGAGACTTGGAGGAGACCATCGCGGCCCGGCCCGACGGCTACGTCGTGCCGAAGCCCCGGCACGCGGGCGACATCCGCGAGATCGCGCAGCTCCTCGACGCTCTCGAGCAGCGCCACGGGATCCCCAACGGGGCTACGAAGCTCACCCTCATCGCGACGGAGACGCCCGAGGGCCTCCTGAACATCCGCGAGGTGGTGACGAGCCCCCGGGTCGTCGCGATCTCCTGGGGGATCGAGGACCTCTCGGCCGCGATGGGGCTCGGCCGGACCCGGGACGCGGACGGGCGGTACCTCGACATCCCCCGCTACGCGCGTGTCATGTGCGCCGTCGCCGCCGCGGCCGCAGGTGTCGAGGCGCTCGACACCGTCTACACGGACATCGCGGACCTCGAGGGCCTCCGGCGCGAGTGCGAGGAGGCGGTGGCGATGGGGTTCACGGGCAAGATCTCCATCCATCCGGGCCAGATCGCGGTCATCAACGACGCCTTCACGCCGCGGAAGGAGGTCGTCGAGGAGGCGCGCGAGCTGGTCGCCGCGTTCGAGGCGCACGCCAAGCGCGGCGCCTACGCCTTCAGCTTCAAGGGGCAGATGGTGGACGCGCCTCACCTCAAGCGGGCGCTCAGGATCCTCGCCCGCGCCGGCGCGTAGCGTCGAGGTCCTCCCCGTGCGCGCGATGGTGCTGCGGGCCCAGGCGCCGATCGGCGAGGCGCCGCTGCGCCTCGAAGAGACACCCACGCCCGAGCCCGCGGCGGGGGAGATCCTCGTCCGGGTGAGCGCCTGCGGCGTCTGCCGGACGGACCTCCACGTCGTCGAGGGCGATCTGCCGCTCGAACGCTCGCCGCTCATCCCTGGCCACCAGGTGGTCGGGCGCGTCGAGCGCGCCGGTGCGGGCGCCGCGCGGTTCGCGCTCGGCGCGCGGGTCGGGATCGCCTGGCTCCGCGAGACCTGTCATACGTGCGCCCTCTGCCGCTCCGGACGCGAGAACCTCTGCGCGCGGGCCCGCTTCACCGGCTACCACGCCGACGGCGGCTACGCCGGGTGGGCCATCGTCCCCGAGGCGTTCGCCTACCGCATTCCGGAGGTCTTCACGGACGTGGAGGCGGCGCCGCTCCTCTGCGCCGGGATCATCGGCTATCGCGCGCTGCGGCTCGCCGAGGTGCGGGAGGGCGGCCGGCTCGGGATCTACGGGTTCGGCTCCTCCGCGCACGTGACGCTCCAGGTGGCGCGCGCGCGGGGGATGGAGGTCTACGTCTCCACGCGGGAGCCGACCCACCGGGAGCTGGCGCGCGCGCTCGGCGCCACGTGGGCGGGCGGCCTCGCCGAGCCGATGCCGTGCCCGATGGACGGGAGCATCCTGTTCGCGCCCGTCGGCGACCTGGTGCCGAAGGCCCTCAGGGACCTCGAGCGCGGGGGGACGCTGGCGCTCGCCGGGATCTACATGACGCCGGTGCCGCAGCTCGACTACGCGGCCGACCTCTTCCACGAGCGGAGGCTCCGGAGCGTCACCGCGAACACGCGCGCGGACGGCGAGGAGCTGCTGGACATTGCGGCCCGGGTCCCGATTCGCCCCACGACCACGACCTTTCCGCTCGAGGAGGCGAACCTCGCTCTCGCGGGCCTCCGGCGCGGGGATCTCCGGGGGACGGGCGTGCTCGTGATCGACGGGGCCCCGGCGGTATAATCGCCGTCACGTTTTCCGGGAGGCGGAGACCACATGCGTGACGATCGGGATCTCGTCGAGCGCGCCGCCCGCGTCCTGCCGGGCGGGGTGCTGGGCAGCCACAGGAGCGGCCCGGGCCTGGAGTTCGTCGTCGAGGCGGCGCGCGGCGCCTACCTCTGGGACACTCGCGGCCGGCGGTACATCGACTATCTGCTCGGCTCGGGGCCGATGGTGCTCGGCCACGCGCACCCCGCGGTCGTCGGCGCCGTGGAGGGGCAGCTCGCGCGCGGCACGACCTACATGCTCCTCAACGAGCCGATCATCGAGCTGGCGGAGGAGCTGGTCCGCGCGGTGCCGTGCGCCGAGCAGGTGCGGTTCACCGGGAGCGGGACCGAGGCGACGTTCTTCGCCCTGCGCGTGGCGCGCGCCTACACGGGACGGGACCGGATCCTCAAGTTCGAGGGCGGGTTCCACGGGACGCACGACTACGGGCTCATGAGCGTGAGCCCGCGCTCGCCGAAGGCGTTTCCCGCGCCGACGCCCGACTCCGCCGGCATCCCGCACGCGATCCAGGAGGAGGTGCTCGTCGCGCCCTACAACGACCTCGCCACGACCGAGGCCCTGATCGCCACCCATCACCGGCAGCTCGCGGCGGTGATCGTCGAGCCGTACCAGCGCGTGATCGTGCCGGCGCCCGGGTTCCTCGCGGGGCTGCGCGCGGTCACCCGCCGCTACGCCGTGCCGCTCGTGTTCGACGAGATCGTCACCGGGTTCCGGCTGGCCTACGGCGGGGCCCAGGAGTACTACGGCGTCGTGCCGGAGCTGGCGGCCCTGGGCAAGGTGATCGCGGGCGGCTTCCCGCTCGGCGCCGTGTGCGGGCCGGCCGCGCTCATGCGGCACTTCGATCCGGCGCTCGAGGGGACCCCCGAGTACGTGGTCCAGGCCGGCACGCTCAACGGCAACCCGGTCGCGGCCGTGGCCGGGCTCGCCACGCTCGCCGAGCTGCGGAAGCCCGGAGCGTACGAGCGCCTGCACCGGACGGGCGCGCGCCTCCGCGACGGCCTCGCGGCGGCGGCGCGGCGTCACGGTCTCGCGGCGCGGGTGAGCGGCGAGCCGCCCGTCTTCGACATCCTCTTCACGGATCGCGACGTCGTCGACTACCGCGCGACGCTCACCGCCGACCGGGAGCGGATCACGGCCTTCAACCGGGAGTGCGTGCGGCGGGGCATCGTGAAGGCGGTGAACAAGATCTACGTCTCGCTCGCCCACACCGACGCGGACGTCGATGCGACGCTCGAGGTCTTCGACCAGGCGCTCGCGGTCGTCGCCGCGCGCCCGGAGTAACCGGCGGCGATGAACCTCGCGGCGCTCGGCGAAGAGAGCCTCCGGACGTATGGCGAGTACCCCGCGCTCGTGTTCGAGGGACGCGAGCTGACGAACGTCGACCAGCACCGCGCGGCGAACCGGCTCGCGAACGCGCTCCGCCGTCGGGGCCTGGCGCCCGGGGACCGGGTGGCCGTGATGCTGCCGAACTGCCCCGAGGTCCTCCAGGCCTATGCGGCGATCCTCAGATGCGGCGGCGTGATCGTCCCCATCATCTTCCTGCTCACCTCCGTCGAGGTCCGCCACATCCTGGCCGACTCTGGCGCGAGCCTCCTCATCACCTCGCCGGATCTCGCCGGGAAGGCCGAGGGATGGCCGGGCGAGACCGTGCTGGTGGGCGGCGAGGCGCCCGGGGCGATGGCGTACGAGGCGCTGGTCGCGCGGGAGGCCGACGCCTTCGTGACCGTGGAGCGCGCGGACCGGGACCTCGCCGTCATCCTCTATACGTCGGGGACCACGGGCCAGCCGAAGGGGGTCGCGCTCTCCCACGAGAATCTCGCGTCGAACGCCCGCGCGGCCGCGAGCCGCTACGAGCTGGACCGGACGGAGTGGGCGCTCGCCGTCCTGCCGCTCTCCCACGCCTACGGGCTCACGGTCATGAACGCCGGCAACCTCCTCGGCACGCGCGGCGTGCTGCTCCGGTGGTTCAACCCCGAGCTGGTGCTCGAGGCGATCCAGCGCTACCGGGTGCGGTCGATGGCGGGCGTGCCCACCATGTACGTCTACCTGCTCAACTACCCGGACGGCGCGCGCTTCGACACCTCCTCGATGCTGCTCTGGGGCTCGGGGGCGGCGCCGCTCCCGGTCGAGATCGTGGAGCCGTTCGAGAAGAAGTACGGCGGGAAGCTGCTCGAGGGCTACGGCCTCACGGAGGCCACGGCCGTCGTCTCGACCCACCGCTACTCCGGCGTGCGGAAGCTCGGGTCGGTCGGTCAGCCCATCGCCGGTGTCGAGGTGAGGATCGTCGACGAGGACGACCGCGATCTGCCGGTGGGCGAGGTGGGCGAGGTCTGCGTCCGCGGTCCGAACGTCATGCTGGGCTACTACCGGCTGGAGGCCGAGACCGCGAAGGCGCTCCGGAACGGCTGGCTCCACTCCGGCGACATGGGGCGGCTCGACGCGGACGGGTACCTCTACATCGTGGAGCGCAAGAAGGACCTGATCATCCGCGGCGGGTTCAACATCTACCCGCGCGAGATCGAGGAGGCGCTCTACGCGCACCCGCAGATCGCGGAGGCGGCGGTCGTCGCCATGCCGGACCCGCTGATGGGCGAGGAGGTCCTGGCCTACGTCGTGCCGAAGGGCGGAGCGGCGCCGAGCGAGGAGGACATCATTCGCTTCTGCCAGGAGCGGCTCGCGAAGTTCAAGTGCCCGAAGCGGGTTCGGATCCTCGACTCGCTGCCGAAGAGCCCGATCGGCAAGATCCTCCGCAAGGAGCTGCGCGCGCGCGCCCGCTGACCCCGCCCCGGGGATTCTCCTTGACGGGTGCCCCCGCCGGGGTATCATCCAAAAAAATTCACACCGACGCCGATCGTCGGCCCCGTCCGCCCAGACGTTCCCAGTGGAGGACTCCCATGGACCTCAGCCGTCGCGACCTCCTGACCCTCGGTGGCCTCACCCTGACCGGCGCCGCTCTCGCCCCCTCGGCGACCCGCGCGCAGCAGCAGGCGCCACGGCGCGGCGGAACGCTCACGATCCGGACGTGGGACCCCGCGCACTTCGATCCCATGCTGACGATCGCCTTCAAGACCCACGTGCCGCTGAGCTTCACCCACAGCCGCCTCCTCAAGCAGAAGGCGGGGCCGAGCGTGCAGCCCGGGACGTTCCCCATCGAGGGCGATCTGGCGGAGTCCTGGACGCAGCCGAACGAGACGACCTACATCTTCAAGCTCCGGAAGAACGTGCGGTGGCACGCGAAGCCCCCCGTCAACGGGCGCGAGCTGACCGCCGAGGACGTCGTCTACTCGGTCGACCGCTTCCTCACCGTGAAGGGCAACGCCAACGCCTACATGCTGAAGGCGCTCGACAAGGTGGAGGCGGTCGACAGGCACACGGTCAAGCTCACGCTGAAGGAGCCCTTCGCCTGGTTCCTCGACATGCTCGCCAACCCGATGGCGGTGGCCATCATCGCCAAGGAGTGCGTCGAGAAGTTCGGCGATCTCAAGAAGCCCGAGGCCGTGATCGGGACGGGCCCGTACCTGCTCGACAGCTACCGCCCGAACGTCGGGATGACCTTCGTCCGCAACCCGAGCTACTTCGTCCCCGGCCTCCCCTACATCGACCGGGTGGAGATGGTGGTCGACGAGGACAACGCCTCCCGCATGGCCGCCTTCCTCGCCGGCAAGTACGATCTCGGCTGGGAGTTTCCCGGCACGATCAACCGCACCGACTGGGTGCAGATCAAGGACACGGTCAGGCAGAAGCGGCCCAATCTGAAGACGCTCGAGTTCCCGTCCAACGTGATGACCCACATCTCGATGCGCACCGACAAGCCGCCCTTCAACGACGTGCGGGTCCGCCACGCCATCTCCCACGCCCTCGACCGTCAGGGGCTGATCGACGCGATCTTCGAGGGCGTGGGCATCGTCAACCCGCCGGTGCCGGCCGCGCTCAAGGAATGGTCGCTCCCGCTGCAGCAGCTCGGCGAGGGCGCGAAGTACTACAAGCACGATCCGGCCGAGGCGAAGCGGTTGCTCGCCGCCGCCGGCTACCCCAACGGCTTCCCCGCCGCCGTCTGCTTCACGACCTACGGCTCCACGATCCTCGTCGACGGGGCCCAGCTCGTCCTCAAGTCCCTGAAGGACGTCGGGATCGACGCCAGACTCGACCAGAAGGAGTACGGCGCCTACATCTCGACGTGCTTCTACGGCAAGTTCGACTCGATGACCCTCGGCCCGCAGACGCCCTTCCTCGAGCCCGACAACTTCGTGTTCGGCCAGTACTACCCGGGGGAGCTGAAGAACCAGAGCCACATCAACGACCCCGTCGTCGCGGACATGCTGGTCCGCCAGCGGCGGACCTTCGACGTCGCCAAGCGCCGCGAGATCATCCACGACATCCAGCGGCACCTGGCCAAGCAGCAGTACTACGTCCAGTGGCCCTCGGGGGTCTACGTCGCGGTGTGGGAGGGCGCACTCAAGAACTACGGGCCGAACCTCGGGTACGACTACGGCGGGCGGCTCGTGGCGGCGTGGCTCGACCGCTAACCCGCTCGTGCTGAGGCGCTACCTCGCCAAGCGCCTGCTCGTCGCGATCCCGTCGCTCCTGATCGCGTCGCTCATCGTCTTCACGCTGCCGCGCCTGATCCCGGGCGACGTGGTCGTCCTCATGCTCGAGGAGAAGGCATACGCCAAGGACATCGAGGAGCTGCGCGCGAAGCTCGGACTGGACCGCGCCCTCCCCGTGCAGTACCTCGAATGGCTCGGCAACGCGGTCCGGGGCGACCTCGGCGAGTCGCTGTGGACGCGGCGTCCTGTCCTCGAGGAGATCGGGCGCCGCCTGCCCATCACCCTCGAGCTGGCCTTCCTGGCCACGCTCCTGGCCCTGCTCATCGCGGTGCCGGTGGGCGTCATCTCGGCGACCCGCCAGGACTCCGTCCAGGACTTCCTGGCCCGGAGCGGCGCCATCCTGGGGCTCTCGATGCCGGGCTTCTGGCTGGCCACGCTCATCATCGTGCTCCCCGCGATCTGGTGGGGGTGGCGTCCCCTCACGGGATTCACCGAGTTCGCGGCGGACCCGGGCGCGCACATGCGCCAGTTCGTCCTCCCCGCCCTGATCCTCGGGATCGCCTCGTCGGCGGCGCTCATGCGCCTGACGCGGGGGATGCTGCTCGAGGTCCTCCGCCAGGACTACATCCGCACGGCGTGGGCCAAGGGCCTCCGCGAGCGCGTCGTAGTCATGAAGCACGGCCTCCGGAACGCGGTGATCCCGGTCGTCACGCTGCTCGGCACCCAGATCCCCCAGATCATCGGCGGCACCGTCATCATCGAGACGATCTTCGGGCTCCCCGGCATGAGCCGCTTCCTGTTCGACGCCATCAACCAGCGCGACTATCCCGTCATCCAGGGCGTGAATCTCGTCGTGGTCTCCTTCGTCGTGCTCATCAACCTCGCGGTGGACGCGTTCTATGCCGTCCTCGATCCCCGCATCCGCTACTAGGCTCGGCACGGCGTGGCGGTTCTGCCGCCAGAAGCCGCTCGGCGCGCTGGGCGGGGCGATCGTCGTCGCGCTGCTGCTGATGGCCGTGTTCGCCGAGCACGTCGCGCCCTACAGCTACGACGAGTCGATTCGGGGCGCGCGGATGAAGCCGCCGAGCTGGAGCCACTGGCTCGGCACCGACAACCTGAGCCGGGACATGTGGAGCCGGATCGTCTACGGGGCCCGCGTCTCCGTCACGGTCGGCTTCGCCACCATCGGGCTGGGGATCCTCTTGGCCACCGCGGTCGGGGTCTCGAGCGGCTACTTCGGGGGCGTCTACGACATCTTGATCCAGCGCGTCGTCGACGCCTGGATGTCGTTCCCGTATCTCATCATCATCCTCTCCGTGATGGCGGTGCTCGGGCCCGGGCTCCTCAACGTGGTGCTGTCGCTTTCGGTCATCGTCGCCGCCCTGAACTCCCGCGTGATCCGCGGCGCCACCATCGGCGTCGTCCAGAACACCTATGTCGAGGCGGCGCGCGCGATGGGGTGCGGCCACGCCCGCATCCTCGTGCGGCACATCCTGCCGAACGTGACGGCGACCATCATCATCCTGGCGACCATCGGCCTCGGCGGCATCATCCTCGCCGAGTCCGCGCTGTCGTTCCTCGGCTTCGGCGTGCCGCCGCCGTATCCGTCGTGGGGCTCGATGCTCTCCGGCTCCGGGCGCACGTACATGTAC
>JACQWC010000121.1 GCA_016209635.1 Candidatus Rokuibacteriota bacterium
GACGAGGTCATCGTCTTCGAGCCCTTCTACGAGAACTACGGCCCGGGCTGCATCATCTCCGGTGCCGAGCCCGTCTGGGTGCCGCTCGAGCCGCCCGACTTCTCCTTCGACCCCGACCGGCTCGCCCGGGCGGTCGGGCCGCGGACGCGCGCGATCATCTTCAACAGCCCGAACAACCCCTCGGGGAAGGTCTTCTCCCGGGACGAGCTCCAGACGATCGCCGCGCTCTGCCTCGAGCGCGATCTCGTGGCCATCACCGACGAGATCTACGAGCACATCGTCTACGACGGACTCGGCCACACACCGATCGCGACGCTCCCGGGCATGGCCGAGCGAACGATCACGATCTCGGGGATCTCGAAGTCCTACTCGGTGACCGGCTGGCGGGTCGGCTGGGCGATCGCGCCGGCCGAGATCAGCACCGGCATCCGGCGCGCCCACGACTTCGTCACCGTCGGGGCGCCGCACCCCCTGCAGGAGGCGGCGGTCACCGCGCTCGGGCTGTCGGACGCCTACTACGTGTGGCTGCGCGAGATGTACCAGGCCAAGCGCGACCTCCTCCTCGCCTGGCTCGACCAGGCCGGCTTCGTCACCTACCGCCCGCGCGGGGCCTACTACATCCTCACCGACGTCGCGCACTTCCTCAAGCGGTTCGACATCGAGGACGACACCGCGTTCGCGATGTACCTCGTGAAGGAGGTCGGCGTGGCGACGGTGCCGGGCTCGTCCTTCTACGCCCATCCCGACCTCGGCCGGACGAAGATCCGGTTCTGCTTTCCGAAGACCGACGACATGCTCCGCGAAGCGGGAGAGCGCCTGCAGAAGCTCCGGCAGTGACCCCGCGCGAGGCCGCGCTCGCCATCTGGCAGGCGGCCCTCGCGGCCGGCGACGTGACCCCGCTCATCCGTGCGGTGCTCCGCCGTGAGCGCGGGACCCTCCAGGCGGGCCCGCTCAGGCTCGACCTCGCCCGGATCGCTCGAGTGCTCGTGCTCGGCTGCGGGAAGGCGAGCGGCGCGATGGCCGCCGCCGTGGAGGCCGTGCTCGGCGATCGGATCAGCGACGGATTGGTCGTCGTCAAGGACGGCTACACGGCGCCGACGTCGATCGTGCGCCTCGCCGAGGCCGGCCACCCGGTCCCCGACCGCCGCGGCGAGGCCGCCGCGGGCCGGCTCCGCGCGCTGGCCGAGAGCGCGGGCGCGGACGACCTGGTGCTCGTCCTGATCTCGGGTGGGGGCTCCGCGCTCACGCCCGCGCCGGCGCCGCCCGTCACGCTCGCGGAGAAGCAGGCCGTCACGCGCACGCTCCTCGGGGCGGGGGCGACGATCGGCGAGCTGAACGCCGTGCGGAAGCACCTCTCGCTCCTGAAGGGTGGCCAACTCGCCCGGGCCGCCGCGCCGGCGACCGTCCTCACGCTGGCCTTGTCCGACGTGATCGGCGACCCGCTCGACGTCATCGCCTCGGGCCCCACGGCGCCCGACCCGACGACCTTCGGCGAGGCTCTCGCCGTGCTGGCTCGACGGGTGATCGGCGAGCGCGTCCCCCACTCGGTGAGCGAGCGGCTCCACGCGGGCGCGCGGGGCGAGGTCCCGGAGACGCCGAAGCCCGGGGATCCGCTCTTCCGCCGGGTGACGAACCTGGTCATCGGCAACAACACCCTGATCACCGACGCCGCGGTGACGACCGCTGAGCGGCTCGGCTATCGCCCGTACCTCCTCACGGGCCAGCTCCAGGGTGAGGCCCGCGCGGTTGCGCGCGAGCTGATCGAGCGAGGACGCCGGCTCGAGCCGCCGGCGTGCATGATCGCCGCGGGCGAGACGACCGTGACGGTGCGCGGACCTGGACGGGGAGGCCGCTGCCAGGAGTTCGCGCTGGCGTCGGCCGTTGAGATCGGCGGGGACGGGAGCCTCACCGTGCTGGCGGCGGGCACCGACGGCACCGACGGCCCGACCGACGCCGCCGGCGCGATCATCGACGGGGACACGGTCTCCAGAGGTCGCGCCGCGGGCGGCGATCCCCGGGGGGCGCTCGAGGACAACGACTCCCACACCTTCCTCCGGGCGAGCGGCGACCTGCTCGTGTCGGGCCCGACCAGGACGAACCTCCTCGATCTCTACCTGATCCTGCGAGCGCCTGCCCAGAGAGTGGGCGAAGCGGTCTAAGTGGTTGAAAACTCGATGGCGCCCCCCAATGACGCACACGGTTATCCACGAGTGGGTCACAGCGCCGGTGGAAAACTTCCCTGCTCGAGCCCCGTGTTATCCTTCGGGCGATGTCGCGCGTGAATCTCCTCGGCCTCCGTCCCTCGGAGCTCGAAGACCTCGCGGTCGAGCTCGGTGGCTCGCGGTATCGCGGTCGCCAGGTCGCGACGTGGATCTACCGGAAGGGAGTCCTCGACCTCGACGTCATGTCCGATCTCCCGAAGGAGTTCCGCGCGAGCCTCCGCGAGCGCGGGGAGATCGCGCTGCCCGAGACCGAGCGGGTCACGCCCTCCCAGGATGGAAGCCAGAAGCTCGTCTTCCGCCTGGAGGACGGGTCGCGCGTCAGCGCGGTGCTGATGCCCGATGACGATCGGCTGACACTCTGCCTCTCGACGCAGGTTGGCTGTGGGTTTGCTTGCGCCTTCTGCCTCACCGGGACGATGGGCCTCACGCGCAACCTCACCGCCGCGGAGATCGTGGGACAGCTCGTGTCGGCCAACCGGCTCTGCGCCGAGGGCCGGCGCGTGACGCACATCGTCTTCATGGGCATGGGCGAGCCGCTCGCCAACTACGCGGCGCTCGTGACGTCGCTCCGGATCATGACGGACGGCCGGCTCGGGCTCGGCTACTCGCCACGGCGGATCACGGTCTCGACGGTCGGGATCGTCTCTGGGATCGAGCGGTTCGGCCGGGAGGGCCTCGGAGTGAACCTGGCGATCTCGCTCCACGCGGCGTCCGACGACGTGCGCTCGCGGCTCATGCCCGTGAATCGGTCGTGGAGCCTCGAGACCCTGCTCGCGGCGGTGCGCCGCTACCCCCTCGCGAACCGCCAGCGGGTCTTCTTCGAGTACGTGCTGCTCGACGGCGTCAACGACTCCGCGGAGGACGCCCGGCGGCTCGCGCGCCTGCTGCGGGGAATCCGCGCCAAGGTCACCCTGATCCCGTTCAACGGCTGGGAGGGAGCGGAGTTCCGCCGCCCGCCGCTCGCCAAGATCCTCCAGTTCCAGTCGACCCTGCTCGGCGCGGGCGTGACGACGACCGTGCGGTGGAGCAAGGGCGAGGACATCGGGGCGGCGTGCGGTCAGCTCCGGGAGCCGATCCCGGCGTGACCCGTACGGTCTCCTTCGCCACCCTCGGCTGCCGGCTCAATCAGGTCGACACCCAGGAGCTCCAGGCGCTCCTCGAGGCGCGGGGCTTCCGGACGGTGCCGTTCGAGGAGCCCGCCGATGTGGTCGTCGTGAACTCGTGCACCGTCACCTCGCGGGCCGACGTCTCGAGTCGCCAGATGCTCAGGCGGGGAGCCCGGCGGAATCCCGGGGCCCGGGTCGTCGTCACCGGCTGCTGGGCCCAGACGGACCCGGCCGCGGCCGCCGCCACGGGGGCCGACCTGGTCGTGGGGAACGCCGAGAAGCGCTTTCTGCCCGAGCTGGTCGAGAGGCTGCTCGCGCGTGGCGCGAGCCCGGGCAGGGACGGGACGGCGCCGGTCCACGTGGGGGACATCGCTCGCGCCCGGGCGATGGACCCGCCGCCCCCTCCGGCTCGCGTCGACGGGCGGTCGCGCGCCTTCCTCAAGATCCAGGAGGGCTGCCAGCACCGCTGCGCGTTCTGCATCGTGCCGCTCGCCCGGGGTCCGAGCCGGAGCCGGGGCCCCGAGGTCCTGCTCGACCAGGTGCGTGTCCTCGTCGAGGCGGGCCACGCCGAGGTCGTGCTGACCGGCGTCGATCTCGGCCACTACGGGGCCGACCTGGCGCCCCGGACGACGCTCGCCGCGCTGCTCCGACGGATGGTCGAGATCCCGCGGCTCAGGTGGATCCGGCTCTCGTCCATCCTGCCGGCGTACGTCACGGAGGAGCTGTTCGAGCTGCTGGCCGGATCTCCGGTGATGGCCCCCCACCTCCACCTCCCCCTCCAGAGCGGAAGCGACCGGGTGCTGAGGCGGATGCGCCGGCCCTACACCGTGGCCATGTACCGGCGGCTCGCCGAGCGGCTCGCGGGCGCGATCCCGTCCCTCGGCCTTGGCGCGGACGTGATCGCGGGCTTCCCGGGCGAGACCGACGCCGATCTCGCCGGGACGGTCGCGCTCGTGGAGGCGCTGCCGTTGTCCTATCTCCACGTCTTCGCGTACTCGGACCGGCGGGGGACCGAGGCGGCGCGCCTCGGCGATCGCGTCGACGCGCGCACCATCGCGCGCCGGAGCCGGTGGCTGCGGGAGGTCGGCCGGGAGAAGAACCGAGCGTTTCGCGCGGCCCTCGTCGGGTCGACGCGGGAGGTGCTGGTGCTGGAGACGCGCGACGGAGCGAGCGGCGGGCTCGTCGGTCTCACGGGGAACTACGTCGAGGTCGTCTTCCGCGGGCCGGGCTCGCTCGTGCAGGGGATGACGCGGGTGCGCGTGACGGCGGCCGACGCCGCGCGGACGCTCGGCCAGCTCGAGCGGGGAGGGGTTGCCTGATGGAGCCGGCGATCGGGATCATCGGGGGGAGCGGACTCTACGAGCTGGAGGGGCTCACCGATGTCCGGTGGCGCCGGGTGCGGACGCCGTTCGGGGACCCGTCGGATGCCTACTGCGTCGGGACGCTCGACGGCCGGCGGGTCATCTTCCTGCCGCGCCATGGGCGCGGGCACCGGCGCATGCCGACCGAGCTGAACTTCCGCGCGAACATCTGGGGGCTCCGGTCGCTCGGCGCCGAGTGGGTCATCTCGATCTCGGCGGTCGGCAGCATGAAGGAGTCGATCCGCCCGCTGGACCTCGTGATCCCCGATCAATTCGTCGACGCGACCCGGCGGCGTGTCGGCTCGTTCTTCGGCGACGGGATCGTCGCCCACATCCCGATGGCCGAGCCCGTCTGCCCGAGCCTGGCGACGCTCCTCGAGAAGGCGGCGCGCCAGACGGGCGCCACGGTCCATCGCGGCGGCACCTACATCTGCATCGAGGGCCCACAGTTCTCCACGAAGGCGGAATCGCGCATCTACCGGAGCTGGGGCGTCGACGTGATCGGGATGACCAACGTGCCCGAGGTGAAGCTCGCCAGGGAGGCGGAGCTCTGCTACGTGACCCTTGCCCTCGCGACCGACTACGACGTGTGGCACCAGACGCACGAGGCGGTGACCGTCGAGACGGTGGTGCAGAATCTCATGCGGAACGTGGCCACCGCCAAGGAGGTCCTCCGCCGGGTGATCCCCACGATCGACGCGCCGCGCTCATGCGGCTGCTCGCGGCTCCTCGAGAGCGCGATCATCACCGACCCGAACCGCTTCCCGGCCTCGACCCGGCGGCGCCTGGCGCTCCTGATCGGCAAGTACCTGCCGGCGAGGCGCCGCGCGCGGCGCCGGCGGGCGGCGTCGGCCCGGAGCCGCCGTGGGTGATCTCCTGGTCGTCGGCTCGGTGGCGCTCGACAGCGTCCAGACGCCCTTCGGCAAGGTGCGCGAGGTGCTGGGCGGCTCGGCGACCTACTTCGCCTACGCCGCGAGCTTCTTCACGAAGGTCCGGCTCATCGCGGCGGTCGGGGAGGACTTCCCGCAGGAGCACGTGCGGCTCCTGAGAGAGCGGGGCGTCGACGTGACGGGGCTCCAGGCGGGCGCGGGCCGGACGTTCCGCTGGGTGGGGGAGTACGGCTACGACCTGAACGAGGCGACGACGCTCGACACCCAGCTGAACGTCTTCGCCGACTTCCGTCCCGTCCTCGGCGGGGCGGCACGGCGCGTCCCCTACCTCTTCCTGGCGAACATCGATCCCGACCTCCAGCTCGACGTCCTCCGCCAGATGGCGGAGCGCCCGCAGCTCGTGGCGCTCGACACCATGAACTTCTGGATCGAGGGGAAGCGGGCGGCGCTCCGGCGCGTCCTGGGTCAGGTCGACGTCATCACGATCAACGATCGCGAGGCCCGGCAGCTCGCGGGCGAGGCGAACCTCGTCAAGGCCGCGCGGGCGATCCGCGCGATGGGGCCGACGACGGTCGTCGTGAAGCGCGGCGAGTACGGCGCCATGATGTTCGCGGACGGCGGCTTCTTCATCGTCCCGGCCTACCCGCTCGAGTCCGTCTACGATCCCACGGGCGCGGGGGACACCTTCGCCGGAGGATTCATGGGGTACCTGGCCTCCGAGGAGCGCCTCGACGAGAGCGTCTTCCGGCGCGCCGTGGTATATGGATCGGTGATGGCGTCCTTTACCGTGGAGGACTTCTCCCTCAACCGGCTGACCTCCCTCGGCCCGGCGGACATCGCCGACCGGTACGCGGCCTTTCACGACCTGATCCGTCTCGGGGCATCGGCGTGAGCCAGGCGAAGTACGAGCGGCTCCTGGGCCTCCTCGGCGGCATGGAGGGCGTGGTCGTCGCGTTCTCGGGCGGGGTCGACTCGACGCTCCTCGCCCGGGCGGCCAGGGACGCGCTCGGCGCCCGCGCGGTGCTCGCCACGGCCGACTCCGAGACCTACCCGGAGGGTGAGCTGGCCGAGGCCAGACGGCTCGGAGAGCTCCTGGGCATGCGACACGTCATCGTGCGGACCGAGGAGCTCCAGAACCCGGACTACGCGCGGAACCCCGTGAACCGCTGCTTCTTCTGCAAGGAGGAACTGTTCACGAAGCTCACACCGGTGGCCGCGCGCGAGGGGTGCCGGACGCTCGTCTACGGCGCGAACATGGACGACCTCGGCGACCACCGTCCAGGCATGAAGGCCGCCCAGGCGCTCGGGGTGCGGGCGCCGATGATCGAGGCCGAGCTGTGGAAGCGGGAGATCCGGGAGCTGTCGCGGCAGCTCGGTCTTCCCACCTGGGACAAGCCGTCGTTCGCGTGCCTGGCATCCCGTTTCCAGTACGGCGACCCGGTCACGCCCGAAAAGCTACGTCGGGTGGACGCGGCCGAGCAGTTCCTCCGGTCGCTCGGGTTCCGCCAGTTCCGCGTCCGCCACCACGACCGGCTCGCCCGGCTCGAGATCCCGCGGGAGGAGACGGGTCGGCTCTGGGAGGACGGGTGCCGCGAGGCGATCCTCCGCCGCTTCCGCGAGCTGGGCTACCTGTACGTGGCCCTGGACCTGGCGGGCTTCCAGTCGGGCAGCGCGAATCTCGGCCTCCCGCAGCGGCGCGGCGCCGATGGATAGGGACGCGATCCGGCGGCTGCTCGAGGACGTCAGCGCGGGCCGGCTGAGCGTGGAGGCGGCAGTCTCGCGGCTGCGCGGCCTGCCCTACGACGACCTTCGCTTCGCCAAGGTCGACCTCCATCGCGCGCTGCGCGCCGGCGTCCCCGAGGCCGTCTACTGTCCCGGGAAGACCCCGGAACAAGTGGTCGCCATCCTCGGGCGGCTGGCGGCCGAGCATCCGAACGTGCTGGCCACCCGGGCCGACGCGCGCATCGCCGCCGCCGTCGCCGCGGCAGGACTCTCGCACCGGTATCACCCGGAGGCGCGGCTCCTGGTCGCCCGGCCCGAGGCCGTGGAGGCGGTGGGCCTCATCGTCGTCGCGGCCGCCGGCACCGCGGATCTCCCGGTCGCCGAGGAGGCCGCGCTCGTCGCCGAGGCGCTGGGCAACCGCGTCGAGCGGCTGCACGACTGCGGCGTGGCCGGGCTCCACCGGCTGCTCGATCATTACGACCGCCTCGCCGAGTCGAACGTCGTGATCGCCGTGGCCGGGATGGAGGGGGCGCTGCCGAGCGTCATCGGCGGCCTCCTCGACCGCCCCGTCATCGCCGTGCCGACGAGCGTGGGCTACGGCGCCTCGTTCGGCGGCGTGGCGGCACTCCTCGCGATGCTCAACTCGTGCGCGCCGGGCGTGTCGGTCGTGAACATCGACAACGGCTACGGCGCGGGCCACCAGGCGAGCCTGATCAACCATCTGATCGCCAAGATCCGCTGACCCGCGGGCGGCGGCGAGCCCCATGAAGATCGTCTACTTCGACTGCCCGAGCGGGGCGTCCGGGGACATGATCCTGGGGGCCCTGGTGGACGCCGGCGTTCCGGTCGAGGCGCTGCGGGCGGCGCTCCTGAAGCTCCCCCTCGAGGGCTGGGACCTTCGCGCGCGCGAGGTCCGCCGGGGCGCGTTCAGGGCGACGAAGGTCGACGTCGAGATCGACGCCCGCGTCCAGCACCCCCATCGCTCGCTCGACGACGTCCTCGCGATCCTCCGCGCGGGCGGGCTCGCCGAGGCGGTCCGCGACCGGGCGGCGCGCATCTTCACGCGGCTCGCCGAGGCCGAGGCGCACGTCCACGGGACGACGCAGGAAGCCGTCCGCTTCCACGACGTCGGCGCCGTGGACGCGATCGTCGACGTGACGGGTGGGGTGGTGGCGCTCCACCTCCTCGGCGTCGAGGGGGTCCACGTCTCGGCGCTGCCGCTCGGCGGCGGGTTCGTCGACGGCCCTCACGGGAGGATCCCGGTGCCGGGGCCGGGCACGGCCGAGCTGCTCCGCGGGTTTCCGGTCGTCGACACCGGGGTCCGGGCCGAGCTGGTGACGCCGACCGGCGCCGCGATCCTGACGACCCTCGCGGAGGGTGCCGGGCGAATGCCGCCGATGACCGTGCGGGCGGTGGGCTACGGCGCGGGGACGCGCGACCCCGCGGAAGCGCCGAACGTCCTCCGCTGCTTCGTGGGGGAGGCCGGCGCCGGCTCCCGGCCCGAGACGATCGCCCAGGTCGAAACGACGATCGACGACATGTCACCCCAGCTCTACGAGCCCCTGCTGGACCGGCTCTTCGCCGCGGGTGCGCTCGACGTATTCCTCACGCCCGTCATCATGAAGAAGAGCCGGCCCGGGACCGTCCTCACGGCGCTCTGCCCGCCCGACAGCGTGCCGGATCTCACGCGCGTCCTGTTCGAGGAGTCGAGCACGCTCGGGGTCCGGTGGTCCGAGCGGCAGCGGACCCGGCTCGAGCGGGAGGAGGTGACGCTGGCGACCTCGTACGGCGCGATCCCGTTCAAGGTCTCCCGCCTCGACGGCCGGATCGTCACCGTCACCCCGGAGTTCGCGGAAGTGGCGCGAATCGCCCGCGAGAAGTCGCTGCCGGTGCGCGAGGTGCTCGACCAGGCCCGCGCGGAGGCCCGGCGGCTCATTCGCGACTGACCGGCCGAAAAGCCGGCCGAAAAGCCGTTGACAGGTCGGCAACGCCAGGCTTACCCTCTGGCCCGCTAGGGTACGACACGCGCCTTCCAACTCCCTGAAGCCTGGAGGAACCGCCGTGAAACTGCCAGTGAAGATGACGATCAACGGCCAGAGCGTCAGCCACGAGGTGGAGCCGCGGATGCTCCTCGTCCACTACATACGCGAGACCGTCGGGCTCACGGGAACGCACGTGGGCTGCGACACGAGCCAGTGCGGGTCCTGTACCATCATGATGAGCGGGCAGGCCGTGAAGTCGTGCAACCTCTTCGCTGTGCAGGCGGACGGCGCGACGATCATGACCATCGAGGGGCTGGCGAAGAACGGCGACCTCCACCCGATCCAGCTCGGCTTCTGGGAGAAGCACGGCCTCCAGTGCGGCTTCTGCACGCCCGGCATGATCATGGCCGCGCTCCAGCTGCTGCAGCGCTACCCGAACCCCTCCGAGGAGCAGATCCGCCACCAGCTCGAGGGGAACCTCTGCCGCTGCACGGGCTATCACAACATCGTCAAGGCGATCGAGTGGGCCGCGGCCAAGATGGCCGGGAAGTGAGGACGAGCGATGGCAACGGTCGCTGAGGACCGACTGTTCGGCAAGTCGATCAAGCGGCGTGAGGATCCGCGGTTCATCACCGGCCGCGGCACCTACGTCGACGACGTGAAGCTGCCGGGGATGACGTACGCCGCCTTCGTGCGGAGCCCCCACGCCCACGCGACGCTGCGGAGCGTGAACACGGCCCGGGCGAAATCGGCCCCGGGGGTGCTGGCGGTCTACACGGGCCAGGACGTCAAGGTCGGCGGGTTGCCCTGTGGCTGGATGCTTCCCGACATCAAGGTCCCGCCGCGGCCCGTCCTGGCCTCGGGCAAGGTCCGGTACGTCGGAGAGCCGGTGGCCGTCGTCATCGCCGAGACGCCGTACGCGGCGAAGGACGGGGCCGAGGCGGTCCAGGTGGACTGGGTACCGCTCCCCGGCGTCGCCGACGGGAAGAAGGCCCACGCGAAGGGCGCGCCGCAGCTCTTCGACGACATCCCGTCGAACCAGTGTTTCTACTGGACGATCGGCGACAAGGCCGCAGCCGAGGCGGCGTTCAAGTCCGCGGCGAAGGTCGTCAGCCAGCCGCTCCTGAACCAGCGGTTGATCCCGAACGCCATCGAGCCGCGCGCGTGCGTCGCGTCGTTCTCCCTGGCAACGGGCGAGCTGACGCTGTGGGTGACCTCCCAGAACCCGCACGTCCACCGGCTGCTGATGGCGGCGTTCGTCCTCGGGATCCCCGAGACCAAGATGCGGGTCATCGCGCCGGACGTCGGCGGCGGGTTCGGGTCGAAGATCTTCGTCTACAACGAGGAGGTGGTGGTGTCGTGGGCCGCGAAGGCCGTCGGCCGGCCGGTGAAGTGGACCGCCGAGCGGCGGGAGAGCTTCATGAATGACGCCCACGGGCGCGATCACGTCTCCGAGGCCGCGATGGCCTTCGACCGGGACGGGAAGATCACCGGGCTGCGCGTCGGGACCCACGCGAACCTCGGGGCGTATCTCTCGACCTTCGCGCCGCTGATCCCGTCGTATCTCTACGGCCCGCTCCTCTCCGGCGTGTACAAGATCCCCGCGATCTTCTGCGAGGTCTGGGGAATGCTCACGAACACGGCGCCCGTCGACGCCTACCGCGGCGCGGGCCGGCCGGAGGCGACGTACCTACTCGAGCGCATCATGGACCGGGCGGCGCGAGAGCTCCAGATCGATCCGGCGGAGCTGCGACGGAAGAACCTCATCCCGGCGTTCACGGGCGGGACGCCCTACCAGACGCCCGTCGCGTTCGCCTACGACAGCGGCAACTACGAGCCCGCCCTCACGCGGGCGCTCGAGCTGGCCGGGTACGCCCAGGCGCGGAAGGACCAGGAGGCGGCGCGGAAGACCGGCCGGTACCTCGGCGTCGGCGTGACGACCTACATCGAGGCGTGCGGCCCCGCGCCCTCGGCGGTGGCGGGCGCGCTCGGGGCCGGCGCGGGGCTGTGGGAGTCAGGGCAGGTGCGCGTCCACCCGACCGGCGCCATCACCGTGTACACGGGCTCGCACTCGCACGGCCAGGGGCACGAGACGACCTTCGCCCAGGTCGTCGCCGACGAGCTCGGCATCCCCATGGAGCAGGTGGAGATCGTCCACGGCGACAC
>JACQWC010000122.1 GCA_016209635.1 Candidatus Rokuibacteriota bacterium
GCGGCGTAGCAGGCGCGGACGGCGTGGTCCTCGCAGGCGAGGGGGGCGCCGAAGAGGGCCATGATCCCGTCGCCCATCACCTGGTTGACCGTGCCCTCGTAGCGGTGGACGGCGTCCATCATGAGCTGGAGCACCGGGTCCAGGATCTTGCGCGCCTCCTCGGGATCGCGGTCGGCGAGCAGCTCCATGGAGCCCTTGAGGTCGGCGAAGAGCACGGTGACCTGCTTGCGCTCGCCCTCGAGCGCGCCGCGGGAGGTGAGAATCTTCTCAGCGAGGTGCTTTGGGGTGTAGGCCTCTGGCGAAACGAACTTTGCGACAGCCGCCGAGCTTTGGGCAGGCGCTTGTGCCAGAGGGTGACCGCACTTCTTGCAAAACTTGGCGCCGATCCGATTCACCTCACCGCAACTGGGGCAGGCAGCCTCAAGGCGCGCCCCGCACTCATCGCAGAACGCGGCGTCCGCAGGGTTCTGAGCCTGGCACCGGGGACACTTCACACGGGGGCTCATCGGGCAGGATCCTCGCCGAGGCGGAAGCCGAACTCTCTGGCGAGCTGCCCGGTCCGGTCAACGTACTTGGGGACCCGCAAGGTCGTGAACAGAGAATGCGCCTCGGTAAGATGAGTCGCCACGTCCTGCCTGTTGCCCAGCGCGTGGGCGAGGACGGCCAGGTCCAGGTGCGTCCGTGCTACCTCGAAACGCGACTGGGCCGATCCGAAGGTCTGGCAGGCATCACTGAGGCGCCGCCCGGCCTCCTCAAGCGCCCTTGGGCCTTGGCGAAGCGTCCAAGGGCTCGCTGGGCCAGGCCGATCCCGAGGAGCGAACGCGCCGAACAGGATCAACGCGGACGTTCGCTCCGGGTACGTGGCCGCGAAGAGGAGGCTCATCGGCGCCCCCTCCGAGACGCCGAACACCGCCCCGCGTTGGACCCTGCAGCATCCATCACCGCGCGCGCGTCGTCCATGCGCTCCTCGAGGGTCGGGAGCATCAGCGGAGGCGCGGCGTGAAGCCCTTAACGGACACGTACTGGTCCGGCCACGCGAGGTCGTACCCCTGCTCGTACGCCGCGTGGCGTGTCCAGTAGGGATCGTAGAGGTGGCCCCGGGCGAGGACGCAGAGATCCGCCCGCCCCGCGGCCAGGATGCTGTTGGCGTCAGCGTAGGACGCGAGGTTGCCCACCGTCATCGTGGCGATGCCCGCCTCGTGGCGGATCCGATCGCTGAAGGGCGTCTGGTAGAGGCGGCCGTAGACAGGCTCCGCCCAGGGCACGGTCTGGCCGGTCGACACCGTGACGACGTCGCAGCCGTGCTCGTGGAGTAGCCGGGCCACGCCGACGGCCTCCTCGGCGCTGAGCCCTCCGTCGGCCCAGTCGGTCGCTGAGATCTTGACGGAGATCGGCTTCCCACCGGGCCAGGCGGCGCGCACGGCGTCGAAGACCTCGAGGGGATACCGCATCCGGTTCGCGAGCGATCCGCCGTACGCGTCGGTGCGCGTGTTCGTGAGTGGCGAGATGAAGCTCGCCAGGAGATAACCGTGGGCGAAGTGCAGCTCGAGCATGTCGAAGCCGGCCTCCTCCGCCATGCGCGTGGCCCGCTCGAACTGGCCACGCACCGCGTCCATGTCGCGCCGGTCCATCGCTCTCGGGACCTGGCTGTGAGAGAAATATGGGATCGGTGAGGCGGAGATCAGCGGCCAGTTGCCCTCGGGGAGCGGCTCGTCGATCCCCTCCCAGAGCCGCCGCGTGGAGCCCTTGCGGCCGGCGTGGGCCAGCTGAAGGGCGATCTTCGCTCGCGTGTGCGCGTGGACGAAGTCCACGATCCGCCTCCAGGCGGTCACATGCTCGGGCTTGTACATCCCCGTGCAGCCGGGACTGATGCGACCCTCGCGGCTGACGTCGGTCATCTCCGCGATCACCAGCCCGGCGCCGCCGACGGCGCGGGAGCCGAGGTTCACGAGGTGCCAGTCGCTCGGGGTGCCGTCCTCCGCCGAGTACTGGCACATGGGCGACACGACGATGCGGTTCGTGAGGAGCATCTCTCTCAATCGGAAGGGCGTGAACATCGGCGGGGGCGCCGGCTCCGCGGGGACGCGGACGCCGCTCTGGTCCACCGCCCGCGCCGCGAACCACCGGTCCACGGTCTCGACGAACTTCGCGTCCCGCAATCTCAGATTCTCGTGGGTGACCCGGAGGCTCCGCGTGAGGAGGCTCACGGCGAACTGGATCGGCTCGAGCCGGTCGTGATAGCGCTCCGTCTGCTCGAACCACTCGAGGCTCACCTGGGCGGCCCGCTGCGTGGCCTCGACGAGCGGCCGCCGCTCCTCCTCGTACGCGGCGAGCGCCAGTGGAACCTCGCGGTGGCGCTGGAGCGCCTGGCTCAGCGCGATCGCGTCCTCCATCGCGAGCTTGGTACCGGAGCCGATCGAGAAGTGGGCGGTGTGGGCGGCATCGCCGATCAGCACGACCTTCCCCCAGTGCCAGCGGCCGTTCTTCACCGTCGGGAAGCCCCGCCAGAGCGACCGGTTCTTGAGGACCCGGTGCCCCTTCAGGTCTTCCGCGAAGAGGCGCTCGACGAAGGCGAGCGTCTGGTCCTCGTCGGCCTGGTCGAGCCCGGCCCGCCGCCACGTATCCTCCGTGGTCTCGAGGATGAAGGTCGAGTGGCGGTCGTCGTACCGGTACGCGTGGACGCGCCAGAGCCCCCACTCGCTCTCCTTGAAGACGAAGGTGAAGGCCGAGTACGGAAACGTGGTGCCGAGCCACACGAACCGGTTGGGGCGCCAGTCGATCCGGGGCTCGAAGTGCTCGGCGTAGCGGGCCCGGACAACGCTGTTGACGCCATCGGCCGCCAGGATGAGATCGGCGTCAGCGTACGGTGCCAGCTCGGTAACCTCGGTCTGGAACTCGAACTTGACGCCGAGCTCCGCCCCCCGGCGCCGCAGGATGTCGAGCAGCGCCTGACGCGAGAGGCCGGAGAACCCGTGGCCGGTGGAGGTGAGCACCTGGCCCCGGTAATGGATGTCGATGTCGTCCCAGTGGGCGAAGCTCCGCGTGATCTCCTCGTAGGTCTCGCGATCGGCCTCGGCGAAGTTCTCGAGCGTCGCGTCGGAGAACACCACGCCGAAGCCGAACGTGTCGTCGGGCCGATTGCGCTCGATCACCCGCACCTCGTGGCCGGGGTCGGCCTTCTTCATGAGGATGGCGAAGTAGAGGCCGGCCGGGCCGCCGCCGATGCTGACGATCTTCACGCGGTCATTTTAGGCTAGAATCTCCCCCAGGGTTTCTCACGAATCACCCGGCTTCCGCTCCTCAGGGGGTTTATCCGATGGTATTTCGCAGGCTCGCCGTCAGTCTCTCCCTTGCGGTCCTTCTCGCCGGCGCCGACGCCACGGCGCAGGATCGGGTCGGCAAAGTCAGCTTCCCGACGTCGTGTAGCGCCACGGTCCAGCAGGAGTTCGAGCGCGCCGTCGCGATGCTCCACTCCTTCTGGTTCTCGGCGTCCGTCAACGCGTTCACCGCCGTCGCCCAGGCCGACCCCGGCTGCGGGATCGCCCACTGGGGCATCGCGATGAATGCGCTCGGCAACCCGTTCGCGTGGCCGCCCTCGGCCAAGGGACTGGCGGACGGCTGGGCCGCCGTCGAGAAGGCGAAGGCGGCCGGCGCCAAGACGCAGCGCGAGCGCGATTACATCGCGGCGATCGAGGCCTTCTACAAGGACGCGGCCACCGTGGATCACCGGACGCGGGCGCTCGCCTATCTCCAGGCGATGGAGCGCCTGTCCCAACGCTACCCGGACGACCGTGAGGCGGCGGTCTTCTATTCGCTCGCCCTCGACGCGACGGCGCTGCCGACCGACAAGACGTACGCCAACCAGCTCAAGGCTGCGACGATCCTCGAGAAGGTGTTCGCGGAGCAACCACAGCATCCGGGCGTGGCGCACTATCTCATCCACAGCTACGACTATCCACCCATCGCGGACAAGGGGCTCACGGCCGCGCGGCGGTACGCGGGGATCGCGCCGGCGGCGCCGCACGCCCTCCACATGCCCTCGCACATCTTCACCCGCCGGGGCTACTGGCAGGACTCGATAGACTCGAACCGTGCCTCCGCCGCGGTCGCGGCCGACCACTTCAACCAGCTCCACGCCCTGGATTATCTGGTGTACGCGCACCTCCAGCTCGGGCAGGACGCGGCGGCCAAGCGCGTGCTCGACCAGGTCAACGAGATCCAGAAGATCAACATCGAACACTTCGTCTCCGGCTTCGCGCTGGCGACGATCCCGTCCCGCTACGCGCTCGAGCGGAGCCGCTGGGCGGAGGCTGCGTCGCTGACGCTCTTCGGAAAAGAATTCCCGTGGGGGCGGTTCCCGCAGTCCGAGGCGCAGCTGGTCTTCGCGCGCGCCCTCGGAGCCGCGCGCAGCGGCAACGTCACCGGTGCCCGGCGGGACATCGACCGCCTCGGGGTGCTCCGGGACGCGCTCGCCGCAGCGAAGCAGGGCTATTGGGTCGAGCAGGTCGAGATCCAGCGCCAGATCGCGTCCGCGTGGGTCGCGCGCGCGGAAGGCAAGAAGGACGAGGCGCTGGCACTCCTGCGTGGGGCCGCCGAGCGCGAGGACGCGACGGAGAAGCACCCCGTCACGCCCGGACCGCTCGTTCCCGCGCGCGAGCTCCTGGCGGAGATGCTCCTCGACGCCAACGAGCCCGCCCAGGCGTTGAAGGAATTCGAGGCCTCGATGCGCGTCGAGCCAAACCGCTTCAAGGGCCTCTACGGCGCCGCGCGCGCTGCCGAGCTCGGCGGCGATCGGACGAAAGCGCGAGGGTACTACTCACAGCTCCTGGCCCTCAGTGAGAAGGCCGACACCGAGCGGTCGGAGCTCCAACAGGCGAAGGCCTTCCTGGGCCGTTAACCGCAACCGAGAGGAGGACGATCATGTCGAAGATTCTCAAGTGCGCCGACCTGATGCCGGGCTGCAACTTCGTGGCCGAGGGGAAGGACGTGGCCGAGGTCATGGCCAAGGGCGCGGAGCACGCCAAGAGGGACCACGGAATGGCCACGATCCCGCCGGAGGTGGCGGCCAAGGCCCAGGCGGCGATCAAGGACAAGTAGCCTCACGTCCGACGGGCGCCGGGGTACCGCCCGGCGCCCGTCCCGTCTGCTACACTCGCGCTCACGCCATGCTCGAAGGAGTGGTCGCGTGGCCGCCTGAACTGGCTCGCCGGTACCGCGAGCGGAGCTACTGGGAAGGGGTGACGCTCGGGGAGGCCTTCGACCGGTCGGTCACCACGAACGCTGAGCGCGTCGCCGTGGTCGACGGCCCCCGGCGGATCACCTACCGGCAGCTCGCCGGGCTCGTCGACCGGCTGGGGCTCCACCTGGCCCAGCGCGGGATCAGCGGGGGCCGGGTCGCGGTCTTCCAGCTCCCGAACGTCCTCGAGTTCGTCATCGCGTACTTCGCCTGCCTCAAGGTCGGCGCCATTCCCCTCACCTGTCTCCCCGCGCACCGCCACGCCGAGATCGGCTACCTGGCGAAGTTCACCGACGCCGCGGCCTGGTTCGTCGCGGCCGAGCTGCGGGGCTTCGACTACATCGCGATGGCCGAGGAGCTCCACGACTCGCTCCCCGCCCTCCGCGAGATCTTCGTGGCGGGCGAGCGGGCGGGGCGCGGGATGACGCGGATCGGTGACCTGCTGGACGATCCGATCGAGGCGCGGATCTCCGCGAGCGCACTCGAAGGGCTCCGGCCCCGGCCCGGCGACGTGGCGGTGTTCCAGCTCTCGGGCGGCACGACCGGCCTGCCCAAGGTCATCCCGCGCACCCACGACGACTACCTCTACAACTCGAAGGCGTTCGCGGCGGCGGCGAGCTTCGACCGGGAGAGCGTCCTCCTGGTCTCCGTCCCGATCGCCCACAACTTTCCCCTCGCCTGCCCGGGCGTCCAGGGGCGCTACTCCTCGGGGCGCGGGTGGTACTGGCGCCGTCGCCCGACGCGGAGACGGTCTTTCCCCTGATCCAGGCGGAGCACGTGACCTGGATTCCGGCTGTGCCGGCGTCGGTGATCGCGTGGCTCAACCACCCCGCGCGGGCGCGCCACGATCTCGGGTCGATCCGGACGCTGTGCGTCGGCGGCTCCCGCCTGAACCCCGAGCCGGCGCGCGCCGCGCTCGACGCCTTCGGTCCCGTCCTGTCCCAGGTCTTCGGCATGGCGGAGGGGCTCCTCTGCGTGACGCGGCGGAGCGATGCCCTCGAGGTCGTCGTGGGCACGCAGGGACGACCCGTCAGCGCCGACGACGAGATCCGGATCGTCGACGACGCGGGCAGGGAGGTTCCCCAGGGCGAGCTGGGCGAGCTACAATGCCGCGGCCCTTACACGATTCGCGGCTACTATAAGGCCGAGGAGCACAACCGCACGGCCTTCACGGACGACGGCTTCTACCGGACTGGCGACATGGTGCGGCTCCACCCGAGCGGCAACCTGACCGTGGAGGGCAGGAAGAAGGACATGATCAACCGCGGCGGCGAGAAGATCAGCGCCGAGGAGATCGAGAACCTCATCCTGGCCCACCCGGCCGTCCTGAACGTTGCCGTGGTCGCCATGCCCGATCCCGTGCTCGGCGAGCGGGCCTGCGCGTGCGTGATCCCGAGGCCGGGCAAGAGCCTCACGCTCCCCGAGCTGACGCGCTTCCTCCTCGAGGAGAAGCGGATCGCCAAGTTCAAGCTGCCCGAGCGCCTCGAGCTGCGCGAGCGTTTTCCGCTGACGCCCGTCGGCAAGATCTCGAAGAAGGACCTCCGGGAGGAGCTCCGGACGACGCTCCCGACACGGACGGCCCCCGGGACATGAGCGAGATCGTCGAGGAGATCCGCCAGGCCTACGCGACGGTCGGCATCCTGCTCGACGGCCCGGCCGCCTACGGCACGTACTACCGCCTCCTCTGCGCCGGCTGCGGCCGGATGGTGGGCAACGTCGGCGACCGGCTCCTGCCCCGGATGGCCGCAGGGATCGTCACCCAGCAGTTCGACCTCTACGCCGCGGGCCTCATGGGCTGCGCCTGCGGCCACCAGCGGGAACGGGCGCGGAGCCTCGACCCCGAGCGCTGGCAGGCCGCCCAGCAGCGCTATCCGAGCTGAAGGAGCGGGCGATGAGCGAGATGAGCGTGATCGAGGACGCCGAGCGGCGCGGTCGGACCGATCTGTGGCCGTTCTGGCGGAAGGCCTATGCCGAGGGCGACCCGCTCCCGAGATTCGGCGCTGCCGTGGACCGCCCCGCCTACCGGTTCGACGAGGGCGATCGGCTCCCGGACGAGTACAAGGGCCTCCTCCTCAAGATGCTCCGCCACGAGGGAGAGCGGGCGGGCAACAAGAGCTTCCTCGGATTCATGGCGACGTGCCTCGACCTGGCCGAGGCGCTCTTCCCGACCCAGGAAGCGAAGCTCCTCAAGGCAGAGTATCTGGCCGAGGAGCTGAAGCACGCCATCATGTTCCACCGGCTCGCGGTGGGGCTCGAGCGGGACTTCGCCCTGCTGGACGTCCCCTACGCCCACTACGCGTTCCACCTCCCGCGCGAGACGTGGGCGGACGACGCCCTCTTCCACTTCTTCGTCGACCTGAACGGCGCGTTCCACGCACGCGACTGGCGGGAGTCGAGCTACGTGCCCCTCGCCAAGATGTCGGCCACCGTCGAGCGGGACGAGCTGGGTCACTCGGAGATGGGCTACTACTTCCTCACCGAGATCTGTGCGAACGGTCGGGGCAAGGCGCTCGTCCAGCACCTCCTCGGGAAATGGTACCCCGCCGCCCTCGACATGTTCGGCCGCTCCGACTCGCCGAACGCGCCCCGGTTCATTCACTGGGGGCTCAAGAGCGTCGGCAACGCGGAGATCCGCCAGGCTTACAAGGCGTACGTCGACGGGAAGCTCGGGGCCCTCGGCCTCGACCTTCCCGTCGAGCGCGAGAACCGCCGGTTCCTCTGAGCGGGACCGTCGACGCGTAGCGCGGGTCACTTCCGTAGCCGGCGCCCTCCCTGCCACGCGAGGAGGGCGGCGGTCGCCTGGGTGGCGACCAGCCCCAGCACCCAGAGGACCGACGGCGCCCCGCTGCGAAACCCGCCCCCCACGATCGCCGGACCGTGGTCCGTCACCGCGCCGACGACCCAGATCACGCCGACCCAGAGCGTGATGCGGAACCCCTCCCGCCGGCGCAGCCCGACGAGGATCAGGCCGAGAGACTGGAGGGCCAGGAACCCGCCCAGGAGGAACGCGCCGGCCGCCGTGGAGAGGCCGAAGCGCTGGGCGGTCCCTTCCGCGAAGTCCTCGACGACGTGCGGGAGCACGAACGGCAGGCTCGCGAGCGATGCGGCGATCGTCCATCGGCGGAGGCGCATGGGTGAGGTCGTGCGGCAATTATCCGACAGGCCGCCCTGGTGACGCTTACCGAGGATTCTGGCCGGCGCCGCCCCCTTCACGGCGTGGTACGCTATCTGCCGTCGCCGTATCCGTGACATTATCGCGTTCCGAGTAGGGCCAACTCGAATGATCGCCAGGTCCCTACCTCTCGTCGGCGTCTTGCTCTTCCTGGGAGTCGTCTGCTGTTGGCGGCCGTGGTTGCAATCCCGCTGGCACGGTGGCTCAGGGGTTCTTGTCCTTCGGTCTGGGCGCTGGCGGCAAAACGTACGCGATGCCCTGGGGGTCGTGCTTCTCGGGTGTGTCGTCGGGCAGGCTATCGTCGCGGCTGGGTGGCCCGAATCTCTTTCTCGTCTCGACGCGCTCTCCCAGTCACGGGTCAAGCTCCTGGACGTGACCGGGGCGGTGCTCTTGTTCGGAGGCATCGTGCTCCTCGTGAAGGCTCAATTCGACCTTGGGGCGTCATGGCGGATTGGAATCGAGGAGGGCGCGAGCCCGGGCCTCGTGACGAGCGGACTCTATCGCTTCTGCCGTAATCCGATCTTCCTCGCCATCGTCGTGACGCTGACCGGCTACACGCTGCTCGTACTGACCCGGCTTTCCGTCATCCTGCTGCTCGGTGCGTTCATCGGCATTCGCCAGCAAGTTCTGGCCGAGGAGCGATACCTGCTTCGCACGTATGGAGATGCCTATCGCCGGTATGCACGCCATGTCGGACGCTTTCTGCCTGGAGTGGGGATGCTCCGATGAGAGCGCGGGGGCGCCTCACGGCTGGCCGGACCGTCTGGTTCGCCTTGCCGACGGCCGCACTGGTGTTCGCGGGCGCCTCCTCACCGTGGATAGCCCAGCGGGTGCCGCGATTTCTCTTCCCGACCCTGGCAGTGGTGAGTGCCGCGCTGTTCTTGTTCTCATTCATGACGTCCGTGATCAGGCTCGTGCGGTGCTCTGACAGGGAAAGGCGCTTTCACGTTTTTCCCCTGATCGCAAATGTCGTCGCAACTCCTCTTTTCGTGGTTCTGCCGATTACGCGCTTTCTGAGTGTGATTGCTCGCCCGGGCGGCGGAGCGCCGCGAATTCTCGCGGGCTTCGGCGATTGGCGGGGCTCAGAAGGCTACCGAGACTCAGCCCCCATCGCGGTCTCGACATCGCAGGTAGCATCGGGACTGACGTGCTCGCAGCGGCCGACGGATCGGTGCAATCGGGACAACGGGCCAGCGCGCGTGGCCCGGCTACGAGCACGTGCACTTGGAGCTGCAGCGAGGGCGCGACACCAAGGACATCGAGGACCCTGCCCCGAGGATCGTCGGCTCCGGAGGACGGCAATGATGGCCGTGACTCCCAATCGGGAAGCGCTCAAGTACTACGCGACGCCAGGACCTTTCACTGATCTCGTGCCGCACGCCGCGCGCCTGCGCGAGCTGCCCGAAACAGTGCCCGAACTCTGCCGCGTCGTGCAGGGGCTCGTGGTGCACCCGTTCCACGCCCAGCTCTACGGGCTCGACCCGGCCGGTCTGCGCCAGGACGAGCTGCAGATCCGTCGAGCGCACGAGATGCTCGACCGCGTGCTGACGGTCGATCCGCGGTCGCTCTCCGAACCACGGTCGCCCGACCGCCGCTTCGTCGGCAACTGCCGGCACTTCACGGTGCTGCTCTGCGCGCTCCTGCGGGCGCGCGGCGTGCCGGCCCGCGCGCGGTGCGGGTTCGGCGCCTACTTCGAAGCATCGCGTTTCGTGGATCACTGGGTCTGCGAAGTTTGGGACGAGGCGCGCGCCGCGTGGCACCTGGTCGATGCGCAGCTTGACGCCCGCCAACGCCAGGCGTTCCGGATTCCGTTCGATCCGATCGATGTGCCGCGCACGCAGTTTCTGGTCGCGGGCGATGCGTGGCAGCGCTGCCGGAGCGGACGGGCGGACCCGCAGCGCTTCGGGATCCTTGACCTGGCGGGCCTCTGGTTCGTGCGGGGGAACCTCGTGCGCGAGGCCGCCGCGCGCGCCAAGCGCGAGCTCTTGCCCTGGGACGGCTGGGGCCTCATGGTTGAGGGCGGTCGGGAGAGCGACGGGGCCGAGCTGGCGTCGCTCGACCGCGTCGCTGAGCTTACGCAGGCCGGCGACGAGCGACACGTCGAAGTGTTGAAGCTGCAGAACTCGGAGCCGGGCCTGCGCGTCCCACGAGCGATCGTGAGCTTCGGCCCGGGGGGTAACGCCAAGATCGACCTCGGGCCTGGGGTCGCCAACTGAATGCGCGAGCACAACCTGGCCGCGCGGCGCCGCCCTCGGTGAGCGGCACGAGGATCGATCCGTGGCATACTGCCCGCCCGAGCTGCTCGACGACCTCACCGACCTGCTGGCCGAGGTGCGCGCCTGGGCCGGGGTCACCGAGAAGAAACCCGGCGTCTTCTACCTGCGCAGGCAGCCGTTCCTCCACTTTCACCTGCTCCACGGAGGGCGCCGCCGTGCCGACGTCAAGGGACGGGCCAGCTGGGTTCAGCTCGATCTCCCGCGACCCGTCTCCGCGACCAGGCGACGAGCATTCCTTCGCGAGCTTCGAATCCGCTATGGCGCGAAGGCGCGGGCGATTGCGACGGCTACGGGAGAGCAAAGCTCCCATTGAGGCACCGCCCAACCCCCCATGGATCACGCATTCTTGATTTATCCGGTGGTCGGCCGATGAAAGGACGATCCCGATGACGCCCGCGTTCCTCCCCTTCGTCCGGCGCTGGTTCGAGGAGACGTTCGCCGCGGCCACGCGCCCGCAGCGGGAGGGGTGGGAGGCGATCGCGTCCGGGCGGGACACCCTGATCGTCGCGCCGACGGGCTCGGGGAAGACGCTCGCCGCGTTCCTCTGGGCGCTCGACCACCTCCACCGCCTGGGGCTCGAGGGAAGACTCGACGACCGCGTCCACGTGGTGTACATCTCGCCGCTCCGCGCGCTCAACAACGACATCGAGAAGAACCTCCGGGCCCCGCTCGCCGGCATCCGCGCCGCGGCCGCCGCCGACGGGCTCCGGCCCCCCGAGGTGCGGGTCGCCGTGAGGACCGGCGACACGCTCGCCGCGCAGCGCCAGGCCATGACCCGCCGGCCACCCCACATCCTGATCACCACGCCCGAGTCGCTCTACATCCTCCTGACGAGCGAGCGGTTCCGCCCGGCGCTCGCAAGCGCGCGCTTCGTGATCGTCGACGAGATCCACGCGCTGATGGGGTCGAAGCGCGGCGTGCATCTGGCGCTCTCGCTCGAGCGGCTGCAGGCGCTCGTCGAGGCCCGCCACCCCGGGAGCCGGCCCCAGCGGATCGGCTGCTCGGCGACGGTGAGCCCCGTCGAGACGGCGCTCGCGTTTCTCACGGGGGCGACGGCGCGGGATCCCGTCGCCATCGACGCGGGCTTCGAGCGTGACCTCGACCTCCGGGTCGTGGCGCCCGTCGACGACTTCCTGACGGCCCCGAGCGACACGGTCTGGGACGCCGCGCTCCAGCAGATCGCCGAGCTGGTGGAGGCTCACCGCACGACGCTGGTGTTCGCGCAAAGTCGCCGATCCGCCGAACGGCTCGCCCGCGACCTGAACGACCGGATTCCGGACGGCCGGGTCGCGGCTCACCACGGCTCCCTGTCGCGCCGGGCCCGCCTCGATGCCGAGAACCGACTGAAGAACGGCGAGCTGCGGGCGCTGGTCGCGACCTCCTCGCTCGAGCTGGGGATCGACGTGGGCGCGATCGATCTCGTCGTCCAGCTCCAGTCGCCGCGGAACGTCGCCGCCGCGCTCCAGCGCGTGGGCCGGTCCGGCCACCTGCTCTCACGGGTGTCCAGGGGACGGATCGTCGTGACGCGGGGCGAGGAGCTGCTCGAGGCCGCGGCCGTCGTCCGGTCGATCCACGCGCGCCAGCTCGACCGGATTCCGATGCCGGACGCGCCGCTCGACGTGCTGGCGCAGCAGATCGTCGCCGCCGTCGCAGCCGAGTCGATCTCCGTCGACGCGCTCTACGGGCGCTTCAAGAACGCGGTGCCGTACCGCGACCTCGCGCGCGAGGACTTCGTCGCGGTCGTGCGAGCGCTCGCCGAGCCGCTCCCGGCCGAGGTCAAGGGTGCCCAGCCGCGGATCCTGTGGGACCGCGTGAACGATCGCCTGCACGCGCGCCGCGGCAGCCGCTTCCTGGCGCTCACCTCGGGCGGGACGATCCCCGATGCCGGGCTCTTCGACGTGTACGTGGCGGAGACCGACCTCAAGGTGGGCACGCTCGACGAGGAGTTCGTCACGGAGAGCCTCCCGGGCGACGTTTTCCTCCTGGGCTCGCACGCCTGGCGGATCGCCAAGGTCCGCGCGGACCGCGTGGTCGTGGAAGACGCGCAGGGCATGTCGCCGACGATCCCCTTCTGGAAGGGCGAGCACCCGTCCCGCTCGTGGGAGCTGGGCCTGGCCGTGGGCCGCCTCCGCCGGGACGCCGCGGAGCGGCTCGACGCCCCCGACTTCGCCGAGTGGGCCGAGCGTGAGTGCGGCCTCGACGCGCGCGCCGCGGCGGCGATGCGCGCCTGGCTCCAGAAGGCGGGCGAGGTGCTCGACGGGATCCCGGACGACCAGGGCATCGTCGTCGAGTCGTTCTCGGACGAGATGGGCGGCCGCCACGCGATGATCCACTCGGTCTTCGGCATGCGTGTGAACGGCGCCTGGGGGATGGCGCTCAAGGAGAAGGTCCGGCGCCTCCTCGGCCTCCAGGCCGAGGCGAGCCACGTGGACGACGGCATCCTCCTCTCCTTCGCGCCCGGCCAGGTCCCGCCGGCGCCCGGCCGGCTCCCGACGCTCGTCGCGCCAGAGGAGATCGACGGCCTCCTCGGCCGGGCGCTGATCGGCTCCCCGCTCTTCACCACGCGCTTCCGCCACTGCGCCGTCCGGGCCCTCTACATCCCGCGCACCTGGAAGGGCCAGCGGACGCCCGCCTACCTCCAGCGGCTCAAGGCCGACGCGCTGCTCGAGGCGGTCGGCGGCCGGGCGGAGTTCCCGCTCGTCGCCGAGACCCTGCGCGAGTGCCTGCACGACGCCCTCGACGTCCCGCGCTGCCGGCGGCTGCTCGAGCGGCTCCACGACGGCGAGATGTGGACGCGCCACGTGGACACCCCGCTCCCCTCGCCCTTCGTCTACCCGTTGCTGCTCGCGTGGGACTGGGCGTACCTCGACGCCGGGCACGCCGAGGAGCGACGGAGCGATGCGGTTGCCATGCGCAAGGCGTGGACCGTCACGCCGGGCCCGCTCCGGCCCGATATCGTGGCCGCCGTGGAGGCGGAGCTCCAGTGCACCTCGCCCGACCGCCGCGCTCGCGACGCCAACGAGCTGGCCGCGATCCTCGACGAGGTGGGCGACCTGACGCGCGAAGAGATCGCCGCGCGGGTGGTGGGCGATGCGGACGCGCTGCTCGGTGCCCTCCGGGACGAGCACCGGATCACGCCGATCGAGTTCGCGAGCGGTCGGCGCGCATGGGTCCCGACGCTCGACGCGCCGAGCTTTCGGGCGCTCGCGAGCGACGAGGGGCTCGAGCGCGCGGCGCTCCGCCTCCTCCGGACGCGCGGCCCCGTGGCGCCCGGGTGGCTCGCCGCACGCTACGGCCTGCTCGAAGCCGACGCCGCGCGGGCGCTCGACCGGCTGGAGGCGCGGGGGCTCACGCGCCAGGGGTCGTTCCTCGCCGACGCCCCCGCGCCGCAGTACGTGCACGTCGCGGTCCTCGAGGAGATCCAACGCCGGCAGGTCCACGCCCGCCGCGTGCCGCGAGCGCGGGTGCCGGCCGAGGAATTCTCCGCGTTTCTCCTGCGGCACCATCACCTCCATCCCGACCATCGCCTGACGGGCCCGCCCGGAGTCCTCGCCTCGCTCGAGCTGCTCCAGGGCGAGGACTTCCCCGTCCGGCTCTGGGAGCAGGAGCTGCTGCCGGCCCGCGTCGAGAGCTACGAGCGCGAGTGGCTCGATCGCCTCGGCCTCTCGGGGGAGATCGTGTGGACCGTGTTCGCGCCACGGCCCCAGGCCGAGCGTGGCCGCGGGGGGCGCGTCGGCGTGGCGCTCCGCGAGAACATCGGCTGGCTCCGCGAGAGCACCGCGGCGGCGGGCGCGATCGACTCGCGCACGAAGAACGTCCTCCTCCACCTCCAGCTCCGTGGCGCGTCGTTCGCCCAGGACCTGACGCGCGCGACCGGGATGACCACGGAGGAAGTCCTCTCCGCGCTCTGGGAGCTGTTCTGGTCGGGGCTCGTGACGCCCGACACCTTCAGCGCGATCGTCGCCGGCGTGACGCCGGGGCACCGCGAGGGGAGGCGCCCGCCTTCACGGCGCCGCCCGAGGCGCGGTCAGGCGCGCGGCGTCCTCCGACGCGTGCCCCTCGTGGGCCGCTGGAGTGCGCTCGGCGAGGAGGACCGGCTCTCGCCGGAGGAGCGGGACGAGGCGCGCGCCCACCTGCTGCTCGCGCGGTACGGCGTCGTCGCGCGCGAGCTGGCCCGGGGCGACTGGGCGACGCTGCGCGGGACGCTCCTCCGCATGGAGTACGGCGGCGAGGTGGTCCGCGGCTATTTCGTCGAGGGGCTGTCGGGCGAGCAGTACGCCCTCGAGGAGGTGCTCCCCCGGCTCACGACGCCTGCGCGACGGGCCGAGCCCCACGTCCTCGTGAACGTCTGTGATCCGGCGAACCTCTGGGGCCACGTCTTCGTCCTGACGACGCGCGACGGCACGCGCGTCGTGGTCACCCGCCTCCCCCAGACGTGGCTCGTCGTTCGCGCGGGCCGCCCCATCCTCGTCGCCGAGGGCCACGGCCGCGACCTCACGCCGCTGGCGGGCTGGCAGCCGGTCGATTTCCCCGGCGCGATCGGCGCGCTCCAGGCCATGCTGGAGCGCTCGCCGATGCTCCGTCCGGTCCGGAGGCTCGAGGCGCTGACGTGGGACGGCGACGCCATCCGCGAGAGCGAGGCGTTCGACGCGCTGGTGGCGGCGGGGTTCACCGCCGACGGGCCGCGCGTGAGCTGGGACGGCCACCCGGGCCCCCGGGTCGTCCGACCGGGCCCGGCGTGAGCACGCGGTTCCGGATCCGGACCCGGCGCGTCTACGAAGCATCCGAGCCGGCCGACGGCACGCGCGTGCTCGTCATGCGGCTCTGGCCCCGCGGCGTCCGCAAGGAGCGCGTCGACCGGTGGCTCAGGGAGCTGGGGCCGGTCGTCCCGCTGCTCCGCGCCTTCCGCGCGGGGACGATCGGCTGGCGCGAGTATCGCCGCCGGTACCTGGCGGGGCTCGAGCGACCCGCGGCAGGGGTGCAGCTCGCCGAGGTCCGGGCGCTCGCCCGGAAGGGGCGCGTGACGCTCCTCTGCGGCTGCGCCGATGCCGAACGCTGCCACCGGTCCCTCCTCCAGGGGTATCTGGCGACGCAGGTGTTGTAGACTTGGCCGCGTGACGCCCGCCGCGCTCCCGCGAGTTCTGTCCCTGGCGCTTCTCCTCACCGTCGGCGTGGGACCCGTCGCGGCCGAGCACGAGATCTACTATCGCTACATCGTGCTGGGCTACGCGAAGGACGCGCGCGATCGGCCGCTCGCCGGGCGGGCGGTGGAGGTCGTCAGGGACAAGACCGGCTTCTCCTACCTGACCGAGACGGACGACCAGGGCTTCTTCCTGGTCGTGGTCCGCCTCGGCGACGAGAGCGCCGGCGAGCGGCTCACGCTCAGGATCGGTGGCGAGCGCACGCAGATCATCGCGCGCTTCCATCCCGCGAACCACGCCGACGATCGCGGGACCCGCGTCGACCTCGAGGCGACGCGGTTCGTAGAGCGGAACGGTGCGTTCCCGACGACGCTCGGAGAGTTCCTCCGGGCGCCCGGGCGCTGAGTGGAGACCCGGATGACCCAGGCACGCCTCGGAGGTGCGACATGACGAAGCCACGACGCCGGCGCATGAGGGCCTACGTGCTCATCGAGACCGCCGCCGGCAAGACCAAGTCGGTGAAGGTGGGGCTGTCGAAGCTCCGGGGCTCGGCGGTATCCGTGAGGGAGCTGGACGCCGTCACGGGCCCCTTCGATTTCATCGCCGTCATCGAGGCCTCAAACCTGGACGCGATCGGCCGGCTCGTCACCGACGAGATCGGGTCGATCGACGGCGTGACGCGCACGACCACCTGCCTCGCCGTGTCGATCGGCTGAGATGCGCGTCCTCCTGACCGGCGGAACCGAGTTCGTCGGCGTCCACCTGGTCCGCGCGCTCACGCGCGACGGCCACGAGGTGACCGTCGTGAACCGTGGCCGGCGGCCCGAGCGGTTGCCCGGCTCCGTCCGGACCCTCGTCTGCGATCGAAAGGACCACGCGGCGCTCCGCCGGACGCTCGCGGGCGAGCGCGTCGACGCGCTGATCGACGTCGCCTACGCCCCGACCACGGGCGAGGACGTCGAGGCCCTGCTGGACGCGCTCGAGGGGCGGGTCGGCCACGCCCTGTTCGTCTCGACGGGGCGCGTCTACGACCACGCGCGCCCGATCCCGTTCGACGAGGACACGCCGCGCACGCTCTACTGGGGCGAGTACGCGAAGCACAAGATCGCCGGAGAGGACGCGTGCCTCCGGCGCCACCGCGCGCGCGGCCTGCCGGTCACGATCGTCCGGCCCACGCACGTCCTGGGCCCGCTCAACACACGGAACAACGAGACGTTCTTCTTCGACCGCCTCGTGCGGGGACGACCGATCCTCCTCCCCGGCGCGGGCGGCTGGTTGAGACAGTTCGGGCACGTCGAGGATCTGGCCGACGCGATGGCGGCGATGCTGGGGGTGGAGGCGGCGTTCGGCCAGGCCTACAACGTGACGGGCGAGGAGGCGGTGACCCAGGTGGGCTTCGTCGAGCTGATCGCCGACGTCGTCAAGCGGCCCCTCACGCTCGTCCCCTGCCCGCCGCCGCCCGCGGGCGGCCCGTCGGCGCCGTTCGGCCAGAACCTCCTCTACGAGTGCCACGCGGTCTACACCACCTCGAAGATCCGCGGGGAGCTCGGGATCCGTCCCCGCTACACCCTCGCCGCCGGGGTCGCCCAGACCTTCGAGTGGTACCTTCGCGAAGGCCTCGACCGGCGCGAGATCGATTTTTCGCTGGAGGACGCGCTCCTCCGCGCCGCCGGCCGATGAGGGACGGCCGGCGGGCGCCCGTCACCGTCCTCGTCTATCACCCGGCGCACGCCGCGCGATACGCGGCGCTCGTGGACGCACCACGCGGCCGCGTGCGCGTCCGCGTGGCTCGCTCGGCGGAAGAGGCCGCGAGCGCCATCGCGGACGCCCAGGTCCTCTACGCCTGGGACGTCCCCGCGCGGCTCTACGCCCGCGCGGCGCGGCTCCGCTGGCTCCAGGTCATGGGGGCCGGCGTCGACGCGGCGCTCGTCCCGGAGCTGCCGCCCGACGTGACGGTGACGCGGGCGCCGGGCGTGTTCGGCGCCTGGATGGCCGAGTACGTCCTCGGCTGGTGCGCCTGGGTGACGCAGCGGATGGCGACCTACCTCGAGGCGCAGCGCGCCCGGCGGTGGGCCGCGGACGTCCTGCCCGACCGCTTGCGCGGGAGGACGCTGACGATCGTCGGGCTGGGCGACATCGGCCGGACCATCGCCCGCGCCGCCCGCGGCCTCGGCATGCGGGTGCTCGGCGTCAGCCGGACCGGCGCCGACGCGCGAGAGGCGGATCGCGTCTATCGGCCGAGGGACCTCCGGCGAGCGCTCGCGGCTGCGGACTTTGTGGCGCTGACGCTTCCCCTGACGGCACCGACGCGCGGGCTCATCGGCGCGCGCGAGCTCGCGGCGATGCGTCCGACGGCCGCTCTGGTGAACTGCGCCCGTGGTGGGCTTGTCGACGAGCAGGCACTGGCCAGCTCGCTGCGAGAGGGACGGTTGGCCGGCGCCGGCCTCGATGTCTTCGAGCAGGAGCCGCCACCCGTGGATCACCCGCTGCTCCAACTGAATGGGGTCATCGTCTCGCCGCACATCGCCGGTGCGACCGAGGAC
>JACQWC010000123.1 GCA_016209635.1 Candidatus Rokuibacteriota bacterium
ACGACGGCGTCGTCGACGACGAAGCCGACGCAGAGCGTGAGCGCCATGAGCGAGATGATGTCGATCGTGTAGCCGAGCACGTACATCACGGCAAAGGTGCCCACGATCGACAGGGGCAGGGCGAGGCTCGGGATGAGGGTGGCGGAGAGGTTTCTGAGGAACAGGAAGATCACCATCACCACGAGGGCGATGGCGAGGAGCAGGGTGAACTGCACGTCGTGCACGGACGCCCGGATGGCGACGGAGCGGTCGTACACGACGTTGAGGCTCACGGAGGCGGGGAGCTGCTGGCGGAAGACGGGCAGGAGCGCCCGGATGGCGTCGACGACCTCGATGGCGTTCGTGCCGGGCTGGCGCTGGACGGCGAGGACGACCGCGCGCTCGTCGTTGTACCAGCTCGCGACCTTGTCGGTCTGGACGCCGTCGATGACGCGCCCGATCTCTTCCAGCCGCACCGGCGAGCCGTTGCGGTAGGCGACCACGACCCGCCGGTAGGCGGCGGCGTCCATGAGCTGCCCGGTCGCCTGCACGTTGACGGCCTGGTGCGCGCCGTAGAGTGTCCCGGTTGGCTTGTTGACGTTGGCGCGGGCAATCGCGCGCTCCACCTCGTCGATGCCGATGCCACGCGCGGCGAGCGCGCGCGGGTCCACCTGCACGCGCACCGCGTACTTCTGGGAGCCGAACACCGTCACCTGGGCCACGCCGCTGATGGTCGAGATCCGCTGGGCGAGGTTGGTCTGCGCGTACTCGTCCACCGTGTAGAGCGGCAGCGTGGGCGAGCTGAGGGCGAGGTAGATGACGGGCTGGTCGGCCGGATTCACCTTCTGGTAGGTCGGCGGCGTCGGCATGCCGGGGGGCAGGAGGGAGGCCGCCTTGGCGATCGCCGCCTGCACGTCCTGGGCGGCGGCGTCGATGTCGCGGGACAGCGTGAACTGGATGGTGATCTGCGTGACCCCGAGCGCGCTCGTCGACGTCATCGAGTCGATGCTGGCGATGGTCGTGAACTGGCGCTCCAGGGGCGTGGCCACCGCGGACGCCATGGTCTCCGGGCTCGCCCCCGGGAGTGAGGCCGACACCTGGATGGTCGGGAAATCCACGTTCGGCAGGTCGTTCACCGGCAGGAGCCGGTAGGCCATCGTCCCGAAGATCAGGATGGCCGCCATCAGGAGCGTGGTCAGGACCGGGCGGCGGATGAAGAGCGCGGGACTCACGGCGAGGTCTGCGCCTTGATATCCACGCGGGCGCCGGGAACGAGCCGGAGCTGGCCGTCGGTCACCACGCGCTCACCGGGCCGGAGTCCCTCCTCGATCACCAGCTCGCGCGGAAACCGCCGGCCCGTCTTCACGCGGCGCGACTCGACGGTCAGGTCCGGCTTCACGACGAAGACGAACGACCCCTGCTGCCCGGCCTGCACCGCCTGTGTCGGCACCACCACCGCGGTCTCGGTGGTGAGCGTGAGGGCCACGTCGACGAACTGGCCGGGCCAGAGCGCGTCGTCGGTGTTCGGGAACGTCGCCTTGAGCTGGATGGTGCCCGTGTTCGGATCGACGGTGTTGTTGACGAAGGTCAGGGCGCCGACGGCCGTCCGCTGGCCGCCGTCGATCACGGCCTCGACCTTCAGGCCGCCCACCGCCCGGTACGTCTTGATGTCCCCGAGGTGCTGCTCGGGGACGGAGAACGACACGTAGACCGGGTGCACCTGGGCGATGACGACGAGCGGGCCGTCCTCGTTGGCTTTCACCACGTTGCCGGCTTGGACCAGGAGGCTGCCGGTGCGGCCGGCCATGGGGGCGCGGATCGTCGTGTAGCCGAGCTGCAACCGGGCCACGTCGACCATCGCCTCGTTCGCCTTGATCGCCGCCCGCGCGTTCTCCACGGTCGCCTCCGCCGCGCGCGCCGCGGCCCGGGCGTTCTCGACGGCGGCCCGGGCCGCCTGCACCGTCGCCTGGAGGGCGGCGAAGTTCGTGCGGACCTGGTCGTACTGCTCACGCGCGATCAGTTCCTGCTGGACGAGCGCGCGATACCGCTGCTCCTGGACGCGGGCGTTCTCCATCTGGGCGAGGTCGCGCTCGACGTTCGCCAGGGCCTGCGTCACCTCCGCCCGCCGCTGCGCGAGTGCCGCCTCCGCCTGGCGGAGCTGGGCCACGTCCCGGGCGACGTTGGCCTCGGTCTGGCGCACCGCGGCCTCCATGGGCTGGGGATCGATCGTGAAGAGGAGCGCCCCGCGCTTCACGTCCTGCCCTTCGCTGAAGTGCACCTGCACGATCTGGCCGGCGATCTGCGCCGTGACGCCCACCGTGGTGTACGCCTGCACGTTGCCCACCGCGGTGACCTGGAGGGGGACCGTCTTCTGCGCGACCGTGGCCACGCCCACGGGAACGGCCGCCGGCGCCGCCGCGCGGTCCTGCTCGCCGCCCGCCCGGTCCGAGCAGGCCGTGGAGGAGAGCGTGACGGCGAGGAGGGCGAGGGCGCCGACGATGCGCGTCACGACTTCGCGGCCTCGGCCGCCGCGTCCACGAGGGCCTCGAGACCCCGGATCACCCGCTGGCGATCCTCGGGCGACATCCGGCGCAGGACCTTTTCCAGGCTGCGCATCTGCATGGTGTGAAGCTCCTGGACCAGCGCCGTGCCCTGGCGGGTCAGTTCGAGCAGGTACACGCGGCGGTCAGCGGGGTGGTCGCCACGGACCACGAACTGCTTCTGCTCCAGCCGGTCGACGATGTGGGTGATGGCGGGCAGGGTGACCCCGAACGCCTTGGCCACGTCGCCCATGTGACAGCCGGGGTGCTCGCCCACGAAGAAGAGGACCTGGGACTGCGCGTAGGTGAGGTCCAGCTCCGACGCGCGCTGCCAGAGGAGCTGCCGGAACGTCGTGCTGCCGAGGGCGTTCAGCAGGTCGAGGAGACGCTGGGCCTCTGCCGAGCGCTGGCGGGAGCGCGGAGGAGGCATGACTGTTTAATGGTCTACCTGCTTAACACTTTCGTCAATTAACATCTCGCGGTGGGGGTGAACTTCCGGAGCTTCGAGCGTGAGGGACGCGACTACATCGGCTGGATGCGCTCCTGCGGCACCTCGACGCGCTTGACGCCCTTGAAG
>JACQWC010000126.1 GCA_016209635.1 Candidatus Rokuibacteriota bacterium
ACCCCGAGCCGCGCGCGAGCTGGGACACCACGGACTCCATCATGAGCGCGTACGCCCCCTGCTGCGACGGCGACGTCGAGGCGCGCACCCTCCGCCAGCTCGAGGCCTTCGCCCGGGGCATCGCCTGACCGCGTCGACGGCCGAAGTGCTCCGCGAGCGCCGAGCGCCGCTCATCGTGAATCGCGAAGTCCAGCCGCGACGAGGCCGGAGAACCGACGTCTACGTGGACGCCGTCCCGCGGGAGGATCCGCTCGTCGGACTTCCATCGCCTGTCGGTTCAGCAGGCGGGGTAGGACGTGGCCCAATCGTACAGGCGTGCCGTCTCGATCGACCTTCTTCACGCGGCGACGATCGTCAGCCCCGCCGGCTCGAACCGACGGAAGTCCGCCGGATCGGCGCTCGCGAGGGGGGCGCCGGTGCGGATTGCGGTCGCGGCGATCATGCAGTCCGTCAACGAGCCCCGCCGCCGGCCGGTTAGGTTGAACAGCCTGGGCGTTAGGACCGCATCGGCGCCAAGGACAGCGATCGGGTCCTGAACGACCCGGCCCGCCAGCTCGACGTCCTCCACCCCGACCGGCCCGCACAGGAACTCCGCCCAGCTGATGCAGCTCATCCCGAGCGGCTCGCCCCCTCTATGTCACACGGCGTCGCTTTCGCCTGGTGGGGCCGGTGGCCACCATGTCGACCTGGCCGCTCGCGAGTTGCGCCAGAGGGACGACCGCCACACGGCGGTCGAGATCGTAGCGCAAATCCCCAGGATAGAGGGCCGTGAGGTGTTTCAGACCGAGATCCGTGAGGGCGATCCGCATGGAGGGCGTCAGGCGCGGGGCGTCCTGGAACTTCACCTCCACGCCGTACCGGCGCCCCCCCTTGAAGAGGAGCAGATCCAGCTCGGCTCCGGTATGCGTGGCCCAGAAGTACGCGGCTTCGGGCCGGACCACTCTCAGGGTCTCTTCGATGGCATAGCCCTCCCACGAGGCGCCCACCTTGGGGTGGGAGAGGATCTCCCGCTCCGAGGCGAGACCGAGCAGCGCGTGCAGCAGCCCGCTGTCCCGCACGTAGACTTTCGGAGCCTTGACCTGCCGCTTCTTGAGGTTCTCGTGCCACGGCTGAAGCTGCCGGACCATGAACAGCCCGGCCAGGAGGTCCAGGTAGCGCCGCGCGGTCGGCTCGGTGACACCGAGGGAACGGGCCGCCTCGGCCGCGTTCCAGACGCCTCCATGGTAGTGGGCGAGCATCGTCCAGAACCGGAGCAGGGTGGCGGCGGGGATGGCGATGCCGAGCTGCGGCACATCGCGTTCGAGATAGGTGTGGATGAACTGCTGGCGCCAGACGAAGCTCGCCTGCTCCGAACGCGCCAGGTACGCCGGCGGGAACCCTCCCCGCCTCCAGTGCCGCCGAAGCGCCTCCCCGCCGAGCTCCTCCAGCCCGAATCCGCTCAGGGTGACCGTCTCCATCCTCCCCGCGAGCGTCTCCGAGGACTGGCGAAGGAGGTCCGGGTCGGCACTCCCGAGAATCAGGAAGCGAGCCGGAAGCGGGCGCCGGTCGGCCAGAACCCGCAGCACCGGGAAGAGGTCGGGGCGGCGCTCGATCTCGTCGATGACCACCACTCCTCGCAGCGGCGCCAACGCCGTCATCGGCTCGGCCAGGCGGGCGAGGCTTCGGGGGTCTTCCAGGTCGAAGTACGTCGGCGAGTCCTGGGGCACGAGCTGCCGGGCCAGCGTGGTCTTCCCGGACTGGCGGGGCCCGACCAGGGCGGTCACCCGACTCCGCCCGAGCGCGGCACGGATCTCGGCGAGCCAGCGCGGGCGCTGGATCATGCTCGACGATACCATGAAAATCGAACACTGAATGTTCGATTTTCATGGCCCCATCGTGGACCATCCTTCGAGATCGCCCGGCATCAGAAGCCGATCCTTCAGCACCCTGCTAGGGTCTCCGCTTCGTGGCCTTTGCCCTCCCGGCGCCGAAGAGCCGCTCCATCCGGCCGAGCACCGTGGCCATGTCGATCGCGCCGGAGAGGACGGGGGCCATCGGGTCGCCGAGCCTCGCGAACCGCGCCGGCGCCGTCCGGAGCGTGAACCGCGCGGGATCGAGCCGCGCCGTCACCTCCGCCCAGCGGAGCGGGCAGGAGACCGGCGCTCCCGGCAGCGGGCGCACCGAGAAGGGCGCGACGATCGTCTGGCCGTGGGCGTTCTGGAGGAAGTCGATGTAGACGCGGCCGCGCCGCGCCCGCACCGGGCGGACGACCGTCGAGATCCCGGGCTCCGCCTCGACCCCCAGGAGGGCCAGGAGCCGCGCGAAGGTGCGCGTCTGCTCGTACGTGTAGCGCGCGCCGAGGGGGATCAGGATGTGCAGCCCGGTCGCCCCCGAGGTCTTGACGTGGCTCGGCATCTCGAGCCGCTCGAGGATGCGGTGGAGCGCGCGCGCCACCTTGACGACGTCCGTGAAGGGTGCCCCCTTCGGGTCGAGATCGAGGACGAGCCAGTCGGGACGCTCGAGCGAGCCCACCCGCGAGCCCCAGAGATGGAGCGGGATCGTGCCCAGGTTCACGACGTAGCGGAGCGTCTCGGCGTCGTTCACGACGAAGTAGTCGATCTCGCGCTCGGCGTCCTTGCCGTACACGCGCTCCGTCCGCACCCAGGCCGGCACGAAGTCGGGCGCGTCCTTCTGGAAGAAGGACTTCCCCCCGATCCCGTCGGGATAGCGCGTCAGCACGAGCGGCCGGTCCCTGAGGTAGGGGAGGAGGAGCGGCGCCACGGAGTCGTAGTACGCGATCAGGTCGCCCTTCGTGTATCCCTCGTCGGGCCAGAACACCTTGTCGGGATTCGTCACCCTGACCCGCGCTGGGGCCGGCGACGGGAAGCCGGGAGGGTCCGAGCGAGCGGGCCGTGCCCCCGGTGGGAGGGGGGCAGGTCCCTCCGCTCGAGAACCCCACTCGCTCGGGACCTGCCCCCCTCCCACTGGGCCCTCGGATTCGTTCGGATCCTGCCCCTGCCTCGCCGCCGACTCACGCCGGCAGTCTTGAGGCTTCTTGTCGTCACGCAACCCGAGAAAGGCGGGGTGACGGATCCCGCCGTCCCTGGTCCACTCAGTGAACCGCACGTCGCAAACGAGCCTCGGCTCCGCCCAGTGGTGGCCCGGCCCCGCCGGTGAGCCCACGTCGAAGGGCGATGTCGGCCGGGCGAGCGGCTGGAGCTTGTCCCAGACGAGCCTCAGGGTCTTCGCGTCGAACCCCGTGCCGACCTTCGACACGTAACGGAGCCGGCCATCCTCGTAGAGCCCGAGGTGGAGCGCGCCGAAGTGGCCGCGGGAGCCCTGGGGATCCGTGTAGCCGCCGATCACGAACTCCTGGCGGCGCTCGCACTTGATCTTGAGCCAGTCGCGCGTGCGCCCGCCCGCGTAGCGGCTCTCGATCCGCTTGGCGAGGATCCCCTCGAGACGCTGCTCCGACGCCGTCGCGAAGAACGAGGACCCGTGCCCGACGACGTGGTCGCCGTAGCTGATCACCCCCCGGGCGGGCAGGAGCAGCGAGAGACAGTGCTTGCGCTCGTGGAGCGGCAGCCGCCGGAGGTCGCGCCCGTCGAGGGCGAGGCAGTCGAAGAAGATGGCCGTCACGGGGACCGTCCCGCGGGCGCGCTCGACGTCGAGCGGACGCGCGAGGTGCATGCGCTCCTGGAGGCGCTGGAAGCTCGGGCGTCCAGTCTCGTCGAGCGCGACGATCTCTCCGTCGAGGACGAACCGGTCGAGCGGGAGCGTCCGGAGCGCCGCCGCGATCTCCGGGTAGCGCTCCGTGACGACCTGGCCGCTCCGGCCGAGCAGCTCGACCGCGTCGCCCGAGCGCCCGGCCAGGACGCGCACGCCGTCGTACTTGATCTCGAAGAGCCACTCCTCACCCTCGGGCGGGCGCTCCGCGGGAGTGGCGAGCATGAGCGGCTGGTTCCGGGGTGAGACTCCGCCGCGCGGCACTCCGAGGGCCTCGAGGTGCCCGCGCAGGGCGGCGAGCCTCGCCGGCGTCTCCCGCAGCTCCTCGACCGTCAGGCCCGAGAGGACCGACTGGGGGAAGCGCTCGGTCGGCTCCTCCCCGCCGGCCCAGGCATCGGCCTTCTTCAAGAGCAGCCACTCCCGCACCTTCCCGCTCATGCGCGCGAGCGTCCACCCGCCGCGGAGCTTCACGCCGTGCAGCTCCACCTCGAGCTTTCCCCGCTCGAGCTGGGCGAGCGGCTCCCCGGCCTTGACGGGGCGATACCAGCCGCGGTCCCAGACGATCACGGGGCCGGCGCCGTAATTCCCCTTCGGGATCACGCCCTCGAAGTCGGCGTACTCGACCGGATGGTCCTCGACGTGGACGGCGAGGCGCTTTTCCCCCGGATGGATCGAGGGCCCCTTGGGCACGGCCCAGCTCTTGAGCGTGCCGTCCATCTCCAGGCGCAGGTCGTAGTGCAGACGTCGCGCCGCGTGCTTCTGGACGACGAAGAGGCTCCCCCGGTCGCCGGGGCGTCCGCCGAAGGGCTCGGGCGTCCGCTCGGGATCGCGCTTCCGCCGGTACACCTCGAGCGAGGACGACGGAACGCGGCTCATACCCCGACGGGTGGCCTCTCCGCGGATCCGCCACCCCCACCCCTTGGACGTCCGCGGTCGTGGCGACGCACGGGACTCCGCATGCTATCGTCCAGAGTACCGCCAGATCGGCGCGCAGGAGGACCTTCGCGATGCCTCCACATTCGATCGGCTCGGGCACGGTCTCGTTCGGCCTCGTCTCGATCCCGGTCAGGCTGTACACGGCCGCCGCCTCCGGCAGCGTCAGCTTCCACCTCCTCCACGCCAAGTGCGGCTCGCGGATCAAGCAGCAGCAGGTGTGCCCCGTCTGCAACGAGGTCGTCGATCGCGCGGGGCTCGTGCGTGGCTACGAGTTCACGAAGGACCAGTACGTGCGGATCGCCGACGAGGAGCTGAAGTCGCTCGAGGGAGAGGCCTCGAAGGTCATCGACATCGCCGAGTTCGTGCCCCTCCCGAAGGTCGACCCGATCTACTTCGAAAAGACCTACTACCTCGGGCCCGACAAGGGCGGCGAGAAGGCGTACCGGCTCCTCGCCGACGCCATGGCGAAGACGGATCGGGTGGCCCTCGCCAAGGTCGTCATGCGCGGCAAGGAGAGCCTGGTCCTGGTGCGCCCGGCGCAGGGCGGCCTCATGCTCCACACCATGTAC
>JACQWC010000119.1 GCA_016209635.1 Candidatus Rokuibacteriota bacterium
ACCCGGCCGCCGGTTGGCCGCCTTGAGCTTGGCGCCGTGCGTCTGGGCGATCGCAGCGCAGATCGCGAGCCCGAGGCCGGAGCCCCGGTGCTTGGTCGTGAAGAACGGCTCGAAGACGCGCTCGAGGAGGGCGGGGGGCACCCCGGGGCCGGTGTCGATGACGGCCGCCGTCGCCCGGCCGGCGGTCACCGCCAGCTCCACGCGCAGCATCCCGCGAGGCGGCGTCGCCTCGTGCGCGTTCATCAGGAGGTTCAGGAAGAGCTGCTCGAGCTCGGCGTGGTCGCCGAGGATCGTGCAGGGCTCCCGCCCGAGCGCGACGGAGACGACGATGGTCTTTTCCTCGAAGGCCGCGCGCATCGCCTCGAGGGCGTCGCCGATCGGCAGCCGCAGGTCGAGCGGGTGGCGCGGCCGGTCGCTCGGGCGCGACAGCGTGCGCAGCCGGTCGAGGAGCCGCTCCATGCGGCCGATCTCGCGGGCGACGATCCGGCCGAACTCCTCGACGAAGGGCGCGTCGGTGTGGCGCCGCGGCAGGAGCTGGGCGAACGTCTTGATGGCGACCAGCGGGTTCTTGATCTCGTGGGCGATGCCCGAGGCCAGCATCTCGAAGTACGCGAGGCGCTCGGCGTGCCGGCGCCCCGCCTCGAGCTCCTTGAGCCGCGTGAGGTCGCTGAAGACGGTCACCGCGCCGAGCACGGCGCCCTCCGGATCGCGCAGGGGCGACGTCGTACAGATGATCGGGCGCGCCGTGGCGCCGTCCGACAGCTCGATCTCCGGCCGCGTGAACGCGCGTCCCTCGGCGACGCTGGCCCGGAGCGCCTCGCTGAGACACGCGGGCAGTGCCGTCACGGGCTGGCCGAGGGCCCGGTCAGCCGGAACCCCCGTGAGCTGCGCCGCGGCGCGGTTGAAGAGGGCGATCTCGCCCGTGGCCTCGATCGCAACGACGCCGCTCTCGATCGTCGCCACGATGTTGTTGATGTACTCGTTCGCGAGCACCACCTGCGCGTAGAGCTGCGCGTTCTTGACCGCGACGCCGGCCTGGTTCGCGAGCGTCATCAGGAGGTCGAGGTCCTGGGGATAGAAGGGATCGCCCGACAGCTTGGGCCCCACCGCGATGACCCCGATCAGCGCGTCCTCGGAGATCAGCGGGAGCAGGAGCCCCCAGTTGAGGCGGGTGAGCTCTTCGTGGAGCCGCCGCCCCTCGTCACTGACCCGCTCGCGCAGGATCTCATCGGTGACGAGGAGGTCCTTCATCTCCGCGAGCGGGAGCACGACACTCGCCGGCGCCCGATCGGGGGCCCCGAACCCACCGGCCTTCGGATGCTCCCCGCGCGCCGCCCGCCGGAAGCCATCGCGGTCCCTCAGATAGACCGCGACGCCCTCCGACTGCGTGGACGTGACCAGCGTGTGCGTCAGGAACGGCAGCAGCGCCCTGAGGTCGAGCACCCGCGTGAGCGCCTTGCTCGCCTCGCGCACGGTGCGCTGGTAGTTCGCGTGGGTGCGATACACGTAGCGGTCGAGGAGCCGTCCCACCCCGTCGCGCGTCAGCGGGATGAGCAGGCCCACGACCGCGATCGTCGCGAGCAGGATGACGAGCTCGTGCGTCTCGAGATGGAGCGAGAGCCGCGGCCAGGCGAACATGATGAGCACGGCGACAGGCACGAGCGACACCAGCATGGCGATGGCGAGCGTCAGGCCCCGGTGGACGACCAGGCGCAGGTCCATCAGCCGATGGCGGATGATCGCGTGGGCGACGAGGGCGAGGAAGCCGAGTCCGAAATATGGTCCGATCCACGCGTGCGCAGAGCGGCCAGTTATTATCGGACCAAGCAGATTCACGATGATCGGCCCGGATCCCGACAAGAGCATCGCAGCGCCTAGATGCTGGAGCCGGGCGCGTTCTTGGCCCTTTGCCCGTCGCCACTTCGAAACGCAGATTCCGAGCGCCGTACTCCACGCTGCGATGAAGTAGACAGCAAATACGGGAAGGAGTGGGCCGGACTTTCGCGTCAGACCCGCTTCCGTCATTGCGGAACTGTGAACGATGAGGGATGTCGTGAGCGATAGAAGAGCGAATGCGCCGCCTACAAAAAGCGTCGTGCGGACCCACTTTACCGAGGGCCGGCGGCTGACTGTCGGGTATGCGTAGGCAAAGGATAAGAAGGTCACCGGTACAAGGCTCGCGCTCGCGAATGTTAGGCGGCCCCACGCCTCCATATAACTTCCACTGTAGAGTCCCGCGATCCCTAGAACCCATCCAGCTCCCGAGAGGCTGAAAGCGGCAAACCAGCGGTGAATCGTGCTATCTGGACGAGCTCGCCAGACAAAGAGTGCAAGCGCGATTGCTGCCAGAGCCACGAGAAATAGGGAAGCCCGAGTCATGCCGACGCAGCAGCTTCAGGAGGGAGACAAGGGAACTCAACCTCGGCGATGGTTCCGCCAAAGTTGGAGCGAGGGAGGAGTGTCAATCGCGCCCGATGGAAGTCCGCGATCTCGCGGCAGATTGACAGTCCCAGTCCGGTCCCAGCGGGCTTTGTAGTGAAGAA
>JACQWC010000134.1 GCA_016209635.1 Candidatus Rokuibacteriota bacterium
GCACGAAGACGTCGAGCACGCCGGGGATGCCGGCGCCGTTGAGGACGTTCCAGGCGATGGCCGCCCGCTGGACGGAGGACATGACGCTGTTCTCGCTGTAGGAGCCGGGCAGCGTCCCCTCCAGACAGCCCTGGAAAATGGGGTCGCTCCGGTGGGTGATGCAGGTGATCCGCATGGTGGGCCGGGGCGTCGGGATGTCGGACACGTAGCCCGTGAACTCGCCGAACGGCCCCTCCAGCTCGTACGTCGCCGGGTCGTCGGAGATGAACCCCTCGATCACGATCTCGGCCGTGGCCGGCACCTCGAGGTCGACCGTCTCGCAGCGGACCAGCTCCGCGGGCTCGCCGCGGTACGCCCCCATCACGTCCCACTCGCAGACCCCCGCGGGGAGCGGCGAGCCCGCGAGAAAGGGCATGATCGGATCCCAGCCGAGCACGCACGCCACGGGCATCGGCTCGCCGCGCGCCGCGTACTTGAGAAAATGCTGGCCCCAGTGCTGGCCGCCCATGATGAGCAGCATCGGGGTCGTGTCCTTCCGGCCGATCATGCCGCGGGAGATGCCGACGTTCATCACGCGGGTCTCCCGGTCGCGAGTGACGACCCCGGAGAACGTGTGGATGTAGCGGCCACCCTCCAGGTGATGCCAGCGGGGAACGGGAAACGCGGTCTGGTCGATGTCGCTCCCGCGGAGGATGTGGTCCTTCACGGGCCCCGTCCCGACCACGCGGGGCGGGATCGCCTCCCGGTTCTTCCGCATGACGTACTGGACCAACTCCTGGTTCAGAATGTCCTTCCTGAAGCCCAGCGCCAGCGCGAGCCGGCGGCGGTCGCCCAGCCCGCCCGTGAGGAGCCTCGTGCAGCGGCCGCTCCGGTAGCCCTTGATCGCCTCGAAGAGGAGTGCCGGCCCCTTCTTCTCGAGGACGCGCCGGGCCACCGCCCCGATCTCCAGCTCCCAGTCCACCTCCGCCGTGATCCGGCGTAGCTCGCCTTCCTTCTCCAGGAGCGCGATCCACTCGCGCAGGTCCATGAACGGCATTTCAGGGTCTCCTTCGCACCGAGGTGCGCTGAGAGAGCAGGACGATTCCGAGGCACGCGACGCCGAGCGCGTCGCTCAGCGCTCCCGGGGAGATCAAGAGCGCCGCGCCGACCAGCAGCACCACGCGCTCCCAGAGCCGCGCGGGCACGACGAGGTAGCCGATCACGCCCGCGCCCAGCATCACGATCCCGAGCGTCGCCGCCGCCGTCCGCAGCAGCACCCCGCCGACGCCGGCCCCGATGAGCAGGAGCGCGGGATCGTAGGCGAAGCTGAACGGGATGACGAAGCCGGCCAGCGCGAGCATCATCGCGATCCACTGGGTGCGCCAGACGTCCGCGCCCGCGATCGAGGAGGTCGCGTAGGTCGAGATCGCGGTGGGCGGCGTGAGGTCGGCGAGGATGCCGAAGTAGAAGACGAACATGTGGGCGACGAGCTTCGGCACCCCGAGCTGGACGAGCGCCGGCGCCGCCATGATCGACGTGATGATGTAGGTCGCCGAGGTTGGAAGCCCGGTCCCGAGGACGAGCGCCGCGAGCATGGCCAGGACGAGCGTCACGAAGAGGTTCCCCTGGGCCAGGTCCACGATGCCCCCCGCGAGCTTGAGCCCGAGACCCGTGATGGAGACCACGCCCACGACGATGCCGACGGTCGCGCACGCGAGCGCCACGGGCATGGCGCCCTGCGCGCTCTCGACCAGGACGGCGGCCGCCGCGCGCGGGCCGATCCGCGTCGCCCGGCGGGGCCAGCTCGCGAGCACCGCGATGACGAGCGCCCAGAAGCCCGCGAAGAGCGGCGAGCGTCCCGTCATGAGGAAGTAGAGGAGCACCGCCGGCCCGGCGAGCAGGTGGAGGTCCCGCCGGAGCACCGCGCCGGCGCGCGGTAGCTCCGCCCGCGGCAGCACCGGCAGCCCCTGCCGCGCCGCCTCGAAGTGGACCATGACGCCCACGGCGACGAAGTAGAGGACGCCGGGAATCGCGGCGGACACGGCGATCGTCCAGTAGGGCACGCCGAGCGTCTCGGCCATGATGAAGGCCGCGGCGCCCATCACCGGCGGGATGAGCTGCCCCCCCATCGACGCGGTCGCCTCGACGCCCGCCGCGAACTCGGCCCGGTAGCCGGCGCGTCGCATCAGCGGGATCGTGAAGGCGCCGGTCGTCACCGCGTTCGCGATGGCGCTGCCGTTCACCATGCCGAAGAGACCGCTCGAGATGACGGCAACCTTTCCGGCTCCGCCCCGCGTCGCTCCCGCGACGGCGAGGGCCAGGTCGGTGAAGAACCCGAGCAGGCCGCCGCGCGCCATGACCGCCCCGAACGTGACGAAGAGGAAGATGTAGGTGGCGGAGACGAGCGTCGGGATCCCGAAGACCCCCTCGGTCGTCAGCGTCTGCTGGTCGACGAGCTTGAGGAACCGCACGCCGCCGTGCGAGAGGAACCCCGGGAGCCACGGCCCGGCGAACGCATAGGCGGCGAAGAGAAGCGCCAGAAGCACGAGCGCCCCGCCGATGTGCCGCCGGGAGGCCACGAGCAGCAGCACGACCAGCAGCACGCCGGCCAGGACGTCGAGCGAGGACGGGTCGTCGACGAGCGCCATGCGCGTGACGAGCCGGTGATTCTCGGCGACGTAGTAGGCGCCGCAGCCGAGCGCCAGGAGCGCCAGGAGGCTGTCGAGCCAGCGGACGCGCCGGACGGGCGCCGGCTCCCGCGCGTCCCGCGCCGGCGCCGGCAGGACCGACGTCGCCGGGGTGAGGAAGCCCAGCGCCACCGCGAAGGCGACGTGGAGCGGGAGCTGGACCAGGAGGTCGAACATGCCCGCGTAGGCCGTGTAGAGCTGGAAGACCGACCAGCCGGCCGCAAGCCACGCCCGCGGCGACCGCGCGATCGCCGGTCCGGCGAGTCTCTCCCCGCGCGTCGCGACCACGGCCTCAATCATCGCGCCCGGCGCTCACAGGTAGAGCACATCGTAAGCGTCGAGACCGCGGCGGAAGCGCGCGGCGATGCGGAGCAGCCGTCGAACGATCGTCCCCACCTCGGATCCGCGAACGCTCGCCGGGCGGAGGACGATTCCTCGGTGCGGCTCCTGCCTGCGGATGGCATCACGCGCGAGGTCGATGAAGTGGCGAACATTGCGCGTGACGAGGCAACGCCTCTCCCTTGCGGCATAGGTCAGTTGCTCTCGATCGGACAACTGCAAGTTCCCGACCTCGAACGCGCTCACCGCGTCGATCCCCCGGCGCCGGAGCTCGATGGCGATCCGAGGCGAGAGATCTTCGTCGAGGTACAGCCTCACACCGGGCGAACGAGCCCTGGCCGATAGTAGATCTGGGCCGCCCGGACCTGGGCGGCCGAGAGCTGTGGCAGCACTTGCTTGAGACGGCGCTCCTCCCCCTTCACCGCCCGGAGGTCTCGAATCACCTCCCACACCCCCAGACCCGTCCCCGCCACCTTGGCCTCACGGCCCGCCGGCTCGTCGGCGAAGTAAATCGCGCCACTGCCCGGGGCGACCGCGGCTATTTCATCCACCCCTTCTCGCGGTACGCGCGCTCCGCGCCGGGGTGCAGCGGGAGCCCGACCTCCTCCGGTTGCCACGCGGTCTTCGGCTCGAACTCGGCGAGCCCGGCGTGGCCCCGCACGAGGGCGTCCTTCCCCTCGACGATCGTCCTCGTCACCGTGTACGCGACCGGCTCCGGCAGGTCCTTGTTGGTGATGAGAACCGTCGGGAACCCGACCGTGTGGACGGGCTCGCGCTGGTTCTTGAAGGTGTCGGCCGGCATGGCCGCCTGCTTGTACCCGAGCGCGGCGAGCCCCTTCACGCGCTCCGCCTCGAGCGGCAGGAACTTGACGTCGGCGAAGGTCGTGATCTCGGTGACCGACGGGTGCTTCGGCGTCACGACCGCGATGAGCAGGTCGGCGCGCCCGTCCTTGAAGGCATCGACGATGATGTTGTAGTTCACGTGCGTCGTCGAGCCGCCCCAGGCCTTGAGGTCGGCGTAGGTGATCCCGTATTCGCGCAGGAGCTGGCGCATGGCGAACTCGCCGAGGGAGCCGACCGGTTGCGAGAACGCCCGCACCGCGAGCTTCCGGTCCTTCAGCTCCTTGAGCGAGCCGACGTTGAGCTTCTTCGCGGCCACGGCCACGAGGTAGTAGGTGTCGAGCCCGCCGACGAGCCCGCGCAGGCTGTCGAGCCTCGCGTCGTACGCCTCCTTGCCCTCGAAGGCCCAGCGGTTCGTCACCGTGAAGGAGAGCCCGAGCGGCGTCTCGTTCTTGGCCACGAGTTTCGCGTTCCCCACGCCCCCCGAGAAGGGCTTGACGTCGACGTTCGAGCCCGGGGGCAGCGCCTTGCGCAAGAGCTCCGCCATCGTCGCGCCGTAGATGTACCACGCGCTCCCCGCACCGAGCGTCGAAAAGGCCAGGTTCACGGGCTGCTGGGCCTCCACGAGACCGGCCGAGGTGAGCGCGATCGCCAGCGTCAGAGCCATCCTCAATCGCCGCATTGGTCTCTCCTCCCCCGGCGCCCGGGGCGCCGGCTGACTCCTAGGCGAGCAGCCGGCTCACCAGCTCCCGCGCCCAGGTCTCCCTCTCGGGCGCCATCACGAGCTTCTGCGCGAACGACTCGCCGAACGGCCGGGTCGCGTCGATGCCGAGCTTCGCCGTGAGCCCGCGCTCGGTGGCCGACGGATCCAGGATCGCCCCCAGACTTCGCTCGATCAGGACGAGATCGCGATCCGCCTGCATCCGCGTGGCCATTGCCCAGAGCACGTCCGACTCGTCGAAGACGTCGATGTCGTCGTCGACGATCACCACGAGCTTCAGGTAATGGTCGACGCCGAGGACGATGGGTATCGCGTGCCTCGCCTCGCCGGGCCGCGTCTGCTTGATCGAGACGAACGCGATGAACGACGCGCAGCCGGACGTCGGCACGTGCACCGCCGTGACGTTCGGGATGGCGCGGGCGAGCGCGTTCCGGATCTCGACCTCCCGGAGGACGCCGAGGGGCAGGATGTGGTCGGGCGCGCGACCCGAGGCGACCGACTGGAACCACGGGCGCTCCCGCATCGCGACCGCCCGGGCGAGGAAGACGTGCTCCGTGCTCCGGCTCGAGAAGTAGCCGGTGAACTCGCCGAAGGGTCCCTCCGGCTCGCGGACGCCGGCGAGGATCTCGCCCTCGATGACGATCTCGGCCCAGGCCGGAACGAGGAGGTCGACCGTCTCGCAGCGCGCGAGCTGCATCGGTTCCTGGAAGAGCCCGCCCGCGGCCTCGAACTTGGACGTCTCCGGCGGCGGGTAGGAGAGCGCGGCGAGCCCCACGAGCGGGTGGAGGCCCAGGACGATCGCGCACTCGAGATTCCGCCCCTGCGCCTCCGCGCGCCGCTGGTACTCGAACATCCGGCGGCGTGAGTGGAGGCTCACGCCCATCCGGTTCGCCGCCTTCGCCTGGAACCGGTGATAGCCGGCGGTCTCCACCCCCGTGTCCGGGTCCCGCGCGCACGCGAGCCCCGCCGTGAGGTACGGGCCGCCGTCGCCGGGGAAGTAGGTGGGGAGCGGCAGAAGCTGGCGGATGTCGACCCGATCGCCCGTGATGAGGGTGCGGCGAAACGGCGGGTCGTCCACGACCACGGGCTTCACGTACTGCTTGAGCCGACGCGCGTACTCCGCCGGCATCTCGCCCTGGCCCGTGCCGAGCGCGAAGGCGTAGACGCGCCGGCTCGCCATGACGTTGGCGATCACCGGGATGTCGTGCCCCACGACCTTCTCGAAGAGGAGAATCGGGAACCGCCGCCGCCGCTCCAGCTCGAGCGCGATCGCCTGGAGGTCGAACTCGGCTCGCACGGGCTCGGCGACGCGGACCAGCTCGCCCGGGTACGCGGCCGCGTAAGCCTCGACGAACGAGCGGAGATCCTGTCTCAGGCGCCCCTCCGGACGGCGGGCGCCACCTCGCCGAGGAACCGCGCGAGCTGCCCGCGCTGGTCCCACGAGGCGAGGCGCAGCGCCATGTGCTGGAGGCCGGCGTCGAAGTACCGCCCGAGGTCCGCGGCGCACCGGGCGGGGCTACCCGCGACCGTCCATTGCTCGACGAACCGCGCGGTGAACCTCGTCGTGTAGTAGGCCTCGAGGAAGGCCTTCGATTCCTCGAGCGCGTGCGCCCGGTCCTCGTTGATGTTGATGTTGTGGTAGAGGGCGCTCCCGAGCGCCGCGGCGTCGCGCCCCTCCTCGCGTGCCATCGCCAGGATGCGGCCGAACTGCTCGCGGAACTCCTCGGGAGAGAGCTTGTTCGTCATCCAGCCGTCCGCCAGGCGGGCGACGCGCCGGAAGCCCCGCTCGACGAGGGCCGGGGCGGCGCTCGCGCCGCCCTTCCACGTGAGCCCCGTGGGATTCGAGGCGATCCAGATGGGGCACGGGTTCTGGATCGGACGGGGCTCGAGCGTCACCCCCTCGAATGCGTAGAACTGCCCCCGGTGCGAGACCTGCGTCTCGTGGAAGAGCTTGCGGAGGACGACGATCCCCTCCTCGAGGCGGTCGACCCGCTCGCTCGCCTTGACGCTCATCACCGCGTGCTCGAGGGCCTGCAGGGCGCTCTGCTCGTTCGGGCCGCCGAGGCAGACGGCGAGCCAGGCGCGACCGCCCGACAGGACGTCGAGGCTCGCCCACTGGTGGGCGAGGAGCACCGGGTGGCGGTGTACGAAGGTTGCCATGCAGCCGACCCCGAGGCGCGCACGGGTCGTGACGCCGGCGAGGGTGGAGAGGAGCGTCACGGACTCGAGCCGCGGCTTGGCGAGCAGGCTGTCGCCCACCCAGATCGCCTCGAAGACCCCCGCCTGCTCCGCCGTCGCCGCGAGGCCGAGCAGGTCGCGGGCCTCGAGAACACCCAGCACGACGGCGCGATTCGGCAGGATCAGCCCGAAGGACGACTCGGCCACGGCCCTATCTCCCCTGGTACCTCGGCGGTCGCTTGTCGAGGAAGGAGCGCACGCCCTCCTCGTAGTCGTGCGTCGACCTGAGCCACGCGTACGCCTTGCGCTCCAGCTCGAGCGCCGTCTCGAGCGGCGCGTCCGCGCCCCGGTTCAGCACCAGCTTCAGCGTCCGGAGCGCGAGCGGCGCCCGGTCAGCGAGCTCGCCCGCGAGCGCGCCCACCGCCGCGTCGAGCCGGTCGTTCGGCACGGCCTGGGTGACGAGCCCCCACGCTTCCGCCCGCTCGGCCGTGATCCGCTGCCCCGTCATCATCAAGAGCTTCGCCCGCGTCATGCCGATGAGCCGGAGGACCCGCTGCGTCCCTCCGCTCCCCGGAATCATGCCGAGCCGCACCTCGGGAAACGCGAACTCGGACCTCACGGTCGCGATGCGGAAATCGCAGGCGGCCGCCAGCTCGAGGCCGGCCCCCATCGTATACCCGTCGATGGCGGCGATCACGGGCTTCCGGCACCGCTCCGCCGCCGTCAGCGTGTCGCCCCACATCTCGAGGTCCGCCGGCGCGAGCGAGAGGAACTCGGCGACGTCGCCACCGGCGCTGAACGCCTTGCCACCCGCCCCCCGCACGACGACGACCCGTACGGCGGCGTCACCGTCGAGGTCTCGGAAGATCCCGGGAAACTCGTTCCGCATCGCGACCGTCATGGTGTTCATCTTGGGCTGGCGGTCGATCCAGACCGTCGCCAGCGGGCCCTCCCGCTCGACGCGCAAAAACTCGCTCATCGTGATCTCCGCGTGCTGGCCGGGGCCGCTCCCGCGGCTCAGGGGACCAGCAGCACCTTGCCCTTGTTCTTCCGGTCGAGCACGTGCTGGACCGCCGCCCGGGCTTCCGGGAGGCGGAACACGCGGTCGATGACGGGCCTGAGCCGTCCGTCGGCGACGTGGTCGAGGATGGTCCGGAGCTCGAGGATCGAGCCCAGGTTGGTGCCGAGGATCCGCAGATTCTTCGAGTAGACGTGGCGGAGGTCGAGCCGGCCCCAGTGCGTGTCGTGGGAGCCGATCGAGACGAGCGTGCCGAGCCGGGTCAGCGCGTGGGTGGACCTCTCGAACGTGTCGCCGCCGATGTGCTCGATCACGATGTCGACGCCGCGCTTTTCCGTCCAGCGCTTGGCCTCTTCGACGAAGTCCTGTGTCCGATAATTGACCACGCGTTCGGCGCCGAGCGCTCTGGCGAGCTCGATCTTGTCGTCGCTGCCGACGGTCGTCAGCACCCGGGCGCCCGCCAGGCGCGCGATCTGGATCGCCGCGCTCCCGACCCCGCTCCCCGCGGCCTGGACGAGCACCGTCTGGCCCGGCCTGACGCGCGCCTGGTGGACCAGCGCGTGCCACGCGGTGAGCATGGCCATGGGCAGCGCGGCGCCCGCCTCGAAGGCGATCGACTCGGGCAGCGGAAGGATGTTGGCGGCGGGCGCCTTGACGAGCTCGGCGTAGCCCCCGTCCTTGTGGGCGCCGAGGTACCCGTAGCGGACGCAGACGGTGCGCTCGCCGCGGAGGCAGTACTCGCAGCTCGAGCATGAAAGGCCGGGAAAGATGACGACCCGCTGGCCGATCGCGAGGCCCTTCGCGCCCGCGCCCAGCGCCTCGATCGTCCCGGTGACCTCGCAGCCGTTGACGTGCGGCAGCCCCTCGGGGGGCGGGAAGCGGCCGTCGAGCAGCAGCATGTCCACCTGGTTCAGCGCGCAGGCCCGCACGCGGACGGTCACCTCGCCCGCCTCCGGGACGGGATCGCGGTAGTCGCCGTAGAGGATCTTGTCGCTGCCGCCGTGCTCCTTGAAGAACGCCGCCTTCACGCCAGTCTCCTTCCGACTAGAACGGGACGTCGGTGCGCTCGTCCTTGACGCGCCGGGCCTTGTGGTCCCAGCGGGGCAGCGAGCCCGACTCTCCCGCCTCGACGCTCACGCGGATCCCGAGCCCGACCTGCAGCTCTCGCGCGAGCGTCCCACGCAGCCCGTCCCGCTCGGCGAGGGAGAGCGACGGGGACGGATCGACACGCACGAGGATGTCGTCGAGCCCCTCGACCCGCCGGAACACGACCTGGAACTCGTCGACCGCCGCCTGGGCGCGCACGATCTCCTCGATCCGCCGGGGGTACACGATGATGCCGCGGATCTTCTTCATGTCGTCGAGGCGGGCCAGCACGCCGCCCTCGAAGGCGACCAGCGTGCGACCGCACGGACAGGCGCGATTGGCGAGGCGGACGATGTCGCGCGTCCGGTAACGGAGGAGCGGCATCGCCTTGCGGTAGAGGCTCGTCAGGACCAGCTCGCCGGTCTCGCCCGGCTTGACCGGCCGGCCCCCCTCGTCCAGCACCTCGGGGTAGCAGTAGTCCTCGTGCACGTGCGTGAGCCCCGCCTGGGCATCGCACTCGAAGCCCCACGCGGCGATCTCGGTCAGCCCCGGCAGGTCGAAGGCGCGCGCCCCGAAGGCGGCCTCGATCTTCGCCTTGGTCGCCGGAATGGACGCGCCGGGCTCCCCCGTGTGCCACGTGATCCGGATCCGCGTCTGCTTGGCGAGGTCGATCCCCTTCTTCGCCGCCTGCTCGGCGAGGAACAGGGCGTAGGACGGCGTGCAGCCGAGGACCGTGATCGGGTACGTGAGGAGCGCGTCGATCCGCTGGTCGGTCGAGAGGCCGCCAGCGGGGAAGACGAGGGCGCCCAGGTCCTGCGCCGCATAGAAGCCGGACCAGTAGCCGATCCAGGGCCCGTACGAGAAGGCCGCCATCACCATGTCCGACTTCCGGACGCCGTAGGCGTAGAGCGAGCGGGCGTAGGAGTGATAGAAGCCGCGCCAGTCGTCCTTCGTGTCCAGGAACGCGAGCGGTCGGCCGGTGGTCGCTGAGGTCATGTGCACCCGGAGGCACTCCTCGAACGGGACCGCGAGGAAGTCGCCCCAGAGGGGATGGTCGGCCTGACTCTGCTTCAGCTCGTCCTTCGTCGTGAACGGCAGCCGCCCGAGGTCCTCGAGCGTCCTCACGTCGCCAGGCTTGACTCCCGCCTGGTCGAGCCTCCTACGGTAGAAGGGGCTGCCGCGGTAGGCGTGCTCCACCTGCGCCCGGAGCCGCTCCGTCTCGAGCCGGATCAGCGCCTCCCGCGACGCGGTTTCGATCTCGGGCTCAAGGTACCGGGGCTCCATCGCTCGCGCTCCTTCCGCCGACTCTACCATCTCACGCGACCGGCCACCTCGGCGCGACGCGGCCCGCGAGGCCGGTCTTTCTCAGGATCTCGGGAGCCCGCCGCCGCGCCCGCTCGATGATCGCGTCCTCGTCGAGCGTCAGCGCGCGGCCGCCCTGGACCAGGAGCTTTCCCCCCACGATCACCGTGTCGACGCTCTTGCCCGTCGCGCTGTAGACGAGATTCGCCACGGGATTGTAGAGGGGCTGCCACTCCGGGCGCGCCGTGTCGAAGAGGACGAGGTCCGCCTGCTTGCCCGGCTCGAGCGCCCCGACGTCGCCGTCGGCGAGCATGCAGCGCGCGCCGTTCACCGTCGCCATCTCGAGCACGCGCTCCGGGGGCATCACCTCGGGGTTCTCCCGTGCCTCCTTGTAGGCGCAGGCGGCGAGGAACATCTCCTGGCAGAGGTCGACGATCCCCGAAGAGGCGTGATCGGAGCCGATGCCGACGGCGACCCCCGCCTCGAGTAGCTCCGGGACATGGCCCTGGACGATGTTGCCGTAGGCGTTGTGGAGGCTCGAGGAGGGCGCCGCCACCACCTTGACGTCGTGCTGCCGGAGCTGCTCGAGCTCGTGGTCGGTGGCCCAGCCCGCGTGGACGAGGAGGACGTTCGGCCCGAGCACCCCCAGGCGCTCGAGACGCTCGATCTCCGCCACCCCATGCTGGGCGAGCGACGCCTCGCGGGTGTCCCGCGCGAAGCACGCGTGGGTCTGGAGGCCGACCCCGTACCGATCGGCGAGCGCCTTCAGGTCGACGATCAGGCGGTCGGTCGAGTTGTTGAGGCCGCGGAACTGGAACCACGCGCGCACCCGCCCCTGATACGCGCCGTCGAGCTTCCGGACGACCGCCTCGGCGTGCTCGAGCGCCTCCGCCGTCGACTCGATGAAGGCGGGGGGCAGCACGCCCAGCGCCGAACGGGTCACGTCGAAGGTCGAGCGCGCCACGACGCCGCGCATGCCGGCGCCGCCGACGACCTCCGCCGTCAGGTGCGGCTGATAGTTGCCGGCGTCGATAAAGGACGTGACGCCGTTCCGGAGCAGTTCGAGCACGGCCAGCTCGATGCTCGCGCGCGCGTCGTCCTCGTCAAGCGCGCCCTCGTACGGGTACATGCGCTCGAAGAGGAACCGCTTCGAGCCGACCTCGTCGGCGAGGCCGCGGCTCAGCTGGAACGTCGTGTGGATGTGGCTGTCGATGAGCCCCGGCGTCACGACCTTCCCCGAACCGTCGATCACGCGGGCCGCCGGATGGGCGGCGGCGACTTCAGCGGTCTTGCCGACGGCGACGATCCTGCCGCCGCCGACCGCGACGGCGCCGTCCCTCACGATTCGGCGCGCGCGGTCGAGGGTGAGGAGCCACTCCGCGTGATCGATGCGGAGGTCAGCCGGCGTCGACCTCGGCTCCATTCGGGATCAGGGGGTGGCGCGGAGCGCGGGGGCGGCGGCCTGCACGGCCCTGATGATCCCCTGGTAGCCGGTGCAGCGGCAGAGGACTGCGGAGAGCCCCTGGCGGATCTCCTCCTCGGACGGGTCGGGGTTGGCGCGGAGCAGATCGAGCGCCGCGAGCAGCATCCCCGGAGTGCAGAAGCCGCACTGGAGGCCGTGGTGCTCGTGAAACGCCTCCTGGAGCGGATGGAGCTGCCCGTCCCGCATCAGGCCCTCGACGGTCAGGAGCACGGCGCCCTCGGCCTGGACGGCGAGCATCAGGCAGGACCGCGCCGCCTCGCCGTTGACCAGAATCGTGCACGCGCCACAGATCCCGTGCTCGCAGCCGACGTGGGTGCCGGTGAGCCCGAGATCCTCCCGCAGGAAGTCGACGAGCAGCTTGCGCGGCTCGCAGCGGCCCTCCCGCGCGGTCCCGTTCACGGTCAGGCGAACCAGAACGGTCTCGGCCACGTCAGGAGCCTCCCGTCCGGGCCCGGGCCCGGCGAAGCGCGCGCGCTGTGAGGACCCGCGTCAGGTTCCTCCGGTAGTCGGCGGACGCGTGGATGTCCGAGTCGGGCTCGACCAGCTCGGCCGCGCGCCGCGCCGCCGCCTCGACGGCCGCGTCGCCGAGCCCCTGGGCTTCCAGGATTTCCTCGGCGGCGCGGAGGCGCACGGGCACCGGCCCCGCTCCGGCGGTGGCAAGCCGCGCGGCGGTACAGCGCTCGCCGCGGCCGATGACCATGGCGGCGATGCCGACGATCGCAAAGTCGCCGTGGCGCCGGCTGAACTCCTCGAACGCCCAGCCGGCCCCGACGGGCATCACCGGCAGCCGGACCTCGACGAGGATCTCGTCGGGCTCGATCGAGGTCGTGAGGTAGGTCCTGAACAGCTCCCCGGGGCGTACCACCCGCTCGCCGCGCGGGCCGCGGACCACCACCTCGCCCTCGAGGGCTACGAGGACGGCGGGGTACTCGGCGGACGGATCGGCGTGGGCAAGGCTGCCGCCGATCGTTCCCCGCGTGCGGATGGGGAGATGGCCGACGAGCGTCGTCGCCTCGCGGAGGAGCGGCAGCCGCCGCGCGATCACCGGCGAGAACTCGATCGCGCGCTGGCGCGTCATCGCGCCCAGGTGGACGCGCCCGTCGGCCTCGCGGATCCCGGCGAGCGCGGGGACCCGGTTCAGGTCGACCAGCGCCGCGGGGCGGCTCAGGCGAAAGTTCAGGAGCGGCATGAGGCTCTGCCCGCCCGCCAGCACCTTGGCGTCGCCGCCGTAGCGCCCGAGCAGGCCGAGCGCCTCGTCGACGGTCGTGGGGGCGTGGTACTCGAACCTCGGAGGTTTCATGACTTGCGCTTGGCCTCGCGGATCAATGCCCACAGGCGGCTCGGTGTGATCGGCAGCTCGCTGATCCCGATGCCGAGCGGCCCGAGCGCGTCGCTCACGGCGTTCGCGATGACGGCGGGAACCGTCATCGAGGAGGACTCGCCGAGCCCCTTCGAGCCGAGCGTCGTGAGAGGGGATGGAGACGTGATGTGCGCGATGTCGATGACCGGCGCCTCGCCCGCGGTCGGCACCAGGTAGTCCATGAAGGTCCCGGTGAGGAGCTGGCCGTTCTCGTCGTACTGGAGCTCCTCGTAGAGGGCGCCGCCGAGCCCGTGGAGCGCGCCCCCGTAGATCTGCCCCTCCGCGATCATCGGGTTGATGATCGTCCCCGCGTCGTGGACGGTCACGTACCGGAGGATCTTGATCGCGGCGGTCTCCGGGTCGACCTCCACCGCCATCACCTCGGCGATGAAGCCGTAGGTGTTCGAGGAGTTCACGCGGTCCTCGGGATCGACCGCCTCCGAGACCGTGAAGCCGAACACCGCGGTCGCCTGGAGCCCAGGCTCCATCCCGTCCGGGAGCGACTGCGTGTGCCAGTGCGCCCGGCCCGCCAGGTCCTTCACCGAGTACGACGGTGCTTTCCCCGACCGCAGCCGCGCCGCGCCGTCGCGGAACTCCAGCTCCCCGGCGGACTTGTCCATCAGGTGGGCGGCGTACTCGACGAGCTTCGCCTTGAGCTTCCGCGCGGCGAGCGCGACGGCGGAGGTGCCGACGGAGCCGAACCGGCTCGAGTAGGTGCCGGACGAGATGGACCAGACGCGCGTGAAGGTGTCCATCTCGTCGACCACCGTGATGTCCTGGGGCTGGAGGCCCAGCTCGTCGGCGACGATCTGGGACACGATCGTCTGGTGCCCCTGCCCCTGGGGCGTCGTGCCGAGGATGACGATCACCCGCCCGAGCGGGTCGACCTTCACCGTCGCCGACTCGACGGCGCCGGACTTGGGAAGATACTCGGGCTTGGCGCGGAACTGGGGATCGAGCGCCGTGGCGACGTAGCCCATGTTCGACACCGAGGGATCGACCGCGAGCGCGAGCCCGATGCCGAACCAGCGCCCGGCCGCGCGCGCCCGCGCCTGTTCGCGTCGCAGCTCGCCGTAGCGCGCCAGCTCGAGCGCCTTCTCGAAGGCCGCGGGGTAATCGCCGCTGTCGTAGAGCCCGCCCGTCGGCGTCCGGTACGGGAAGGCGTCGGGGAGGATCAGGTTCCGGCGGCGGACCTCGGCCGGGTCGAGCCCGAGCTTCTCCGCCAGGAGGTCGATCATGCGCTCCGTCTCGAAGTAGAGGTGGCCGCACGCGTAGCCGCGGTTCGGCCCGGTCAGGCTCTTGTTGGTCATCACCACCGAGGCGTCGACCTCGAGGTTCTGGAAGCGGTAGGGCCCGACGAAGTTGCCGGTCGGCCGGAAGCTGCACCCGGGCTCGGGGCTCCGGATGTACCCGCCGACGTTGTCGAGCCAGCGGAAGCGCATGCCGAGGATCGTCCCGTCCTTCCGGGCTGCGACCTCGCGGTACGCGATCCGGTCGGTCCCGCTGGAGGAGGCGAGGAGGTGCTCGCGGCGGTCCTCGATCCACTTCACGGGGACCCCCGTCCGCATGGCCGCGAAGCCGATCAGCGCCAGGTACGGATAGATCGACGTCTTGATCCCGAAGCTCCCCCCGATGTCGGCCGGCACGATGAAGCGCAGCTTGTTCTCGGGGAGCCCGAGCGCGCGCCCGACGAGGGGATGCATGATGAAGGGCCCCATGAAGTTCGACCAGACGGTCAGGACGCCGTCGAGGGGATCCCAGCGCGCGATGACGCCGTAGGTCTCGATCGGCGTCGAGCCGTACTTCGGGAAGCGGAACCGCTCGCGCAGCACGACGTCCGCCTCGGCGAACGCGCGGTCGGGATCGCCGTAGACGAGACGCCGGTGGCCCGCCAGGTTCGAGCCGACCGCCTCGTGGAGCACCGGCGCGTCGGGCTCGAGCGCCCGCTCCGGATCGACGACGACCGGGAGCGGCTCGTACTCGACACGGACGGCCTCCGCGGCGTCCTCCGCCAGGTAGCGATCGCGCGCGACGACGACGGCCACCGGCTCGCCCGCGAACCGCGCCCTGTCGGTCGCCGCGCAGTAGTAGTGGATGGGCGCGGCGACGCCCACCGAGAAGGGTCGCGTGTGCCGCGCCACGTCCGCCCCGGTCACGACACCGACGACGCCTTCCATCCCGAGCGCCGCGCCGACGTCGTAGCCGAGGATGCGGGCGTGCGCGTGCGGCGAGCGGACGATCGCCCCATGGCAGACGTTCCCGACCGGCGGGTGGTCGTCGATGAAGGTCCCGCGGCCCGTGAGGAGGCGCGCGTCCTCGACGCGCTTCATGGACCGGCCGACCCAGCGTTGAGGACCCACGAGTGGGGCCACTCTAGTCAGCGGCTCCACCTCTGTCAAGTTGCCGGCCTACTTCGCCTCACCGATCACGCGGGCGCTACGCGGCGGCCGGCTTCACCTCACGAGCGAGACGCTCCATGGCACGCACCATCGCCGGCACGCCGGCCCGCGGCAGGTCGAACGTCATCCACTCGGCGCCGAGCGCCCTCACCCGGTGGATGTCGGACACTACCTCGGCCACGGAGCCCTGAAACGCCGCCCGGCCACTGCCCTTCGGCGCGTCAGTCAGATCGAGCATGTTGCGGGGTGCGAGGCCGAGCGCTTCGCGCCGCCCGCCCCGGGCGGCGAGGTCGCGCAGCGTCGCGTAGCCCTTCTCGATGTCGTCGAGACCGAGCGACAACGGATGCCAGGCATCGCCCAGCGCAGCGCACCGGCGCACGGCCGGTCCGGACACGGCGCCGGGCGAACCACCGACCCAGATCGGCGGGTGCGGCCGCTGCGCGGGGCGGGGGGAAAAGGTGGCGCCGGCGAAGCTCACGTACTGGCCCTTGTACTCCGGGACGTCGCTGGCCCAGGCTGCCTTGATCGCCCGGATATAGTCGTCGCTCAGCCGCCCGCGCTCCCGGAACGGCAAGCGCAGGTCCGCGAACTCGGCCTCGTCCCAGCCCACGCCGACGCCGAAGATGAAGCGCCCGCCCGACACCTGGTCGACGGTGGCCGCCGCCTTGGCCGCCACGAGGGCGTTCCGGTAGGGAAGCACGATGACGCTGGCTCCGAGGCGAATGCGCCGCGTGCGCCCGGCGAGATAGGCGAGGAGCGAAAATGGGTCAGGCCAGTGGGCGCCGTAGTGCTGGGTGGTGGCGGGCTTGGCGAGGATGTGATCAGGGACGAAGACGCCGTCGAGACCCAACTCCTCCGCACGCGCCGTCAACGACTCCGCTTCGGCGACCGTGAGCTGCCAGATGGGAAGCACGACCCCGTAGTTCATGAGACCCTCCCCGCTCGCGCCGCCAGCGCGTCCGTTGCCGTCGCCGTCGGTGTCCGCCGACCTTGAAGATCATCAAGCGCTCACGATCTCCGCGCTACGATTATACGGCCGCGGCCTCGCCTCCCGACTCCTTGCCCGTCAGGCGTGCGGAATCGCGAGGTCGCGCGTAAGCCGTAACTCGCCGAGGTGAATGGCGGCGTGCCGGATACTCTCCACGAGCGCATCTCGCCGCGAGATCTCGCGGGGATCACCGGTGCCCCACAACTCCTTCGGAGGGAGGACTCGTTCGTCGAGCGCGCCCGGGGCGAGGGCAGCCAGCGCCGCGCCGATCTCGCGCCCGAGCTGCCGAAGCCGGTCGATCATCTCCTTGGGATCGATCCCGGAGCCTATGAACTCCGAGTCGCGGTCGCGGTGGACCGGGTGGCCGCAACCGAAGCCGAGCGCGTAGACCCGGGTACTCGCCTCGACGTGGGCGGCGACGGCGTAGGCGCTGTTCGGAGCAGGCGTGGCCGGACGCCAGTTCTGCTGCGCAACGGTGAGACCCGCGAGCGAGACGCAGACCTGATCGAGGATCCAGCGTAGCTCTCGAGCGTAGGTCTCAAGCTCCGCGCGTTCAGTCGCCATGAGGCGCAGCATCCGAACAGGCGGTCAGGCGGCGCGCAGTTGGCCGGCCGCCCCGCCGGGGCGTGGCGTCAGAAACGCGAGGACGGCTGCCACGACAACCAGGGCCAGGACGTCGCCCCAGAGGTGTCCGATGTGCTGGCGGTATGCGAGAGACTGCGCCGCCATGATTGCACCATGGACAACACTGGACCAGACCGTGAACCAGATGAGGCTTCGGTGTGCCAGGGGGTCCCGGGAAGCGATCTGCAGGAATATGCCGAGGGTCGCGGCGATTCGCAGGTACTTGATGCGATCAGCTTCGGCCATGGTCGCCTCCGTCGAGCTTGCGCCACGAGTCGCATCGCCCCTTCTGGTGCAGCGTGGGCTCGAACATACCGTGTCGGCCGACGGCACGGCAAGGGGCGTGCCGTGGTGCGGTCAGCGCCGAAGAGCGCACGGGCGCGGGGTCGGCAAGACGAGCCCCTTCCCAGGGCCGGGATGACAAAGCCGGCGGGCGATGCTACTAATGTCTCACCCGTTCCGGACCCGGAGGAGAGACCAGCACCCGGTGAGACGTCCCCCGCTCGTCGTCATCCTCGTCGGCCTCCTGATGATCGCGCTGGGCGAGACCGGCGGCGCCGCGATGTCCCAGCTCAGGCCCCAGATCGACCGGCACGCGCGCGCCCGCATCGCCGCGAACGCCGGGGCGCACGGCCTCGCGGGATCGGTCGAGTACGACACGGAGGTGACGGCGCGCGCGGTGTTCGCCGTGGAAGCCGGGCTCTCGTTCTTCCACACCCACGCCGAGGGGATCGGGACGGTGGTGCTCCTCGTCGGCACGGTCGTCGCGAGCGCAGTGCCCTGGAGGCGGGCGCGGGGCGTCCTCCAGGCACTCCTCGCCGCCGGCGGGCTCTTCCCGCTCGGTTACCTGGCCTATGGCGCCGCGGTGCTCGAGCTGGGGCGTGACGCCGGCGTCGAGCTGGCGGAGCGGTACGTCCTGACGCCGCTCGGAAGCTCGGTCATCACGGGCCTCGCGGGGCTGGCCCTCGCCCTCGTCGTCGCCCTCGTGGCGCGGCGGCGAACGCCCGCTCCATGACGGAGACGTCCCCTGCGGCGTGGCGCCTGCCCCCGATCCCCATTCTCCTGGTGGCCGTCCTGCTGATCGCGTGCGCAGAGGTCGGCGGCGCCTCGATGGTGCAGTTCAAGCTCGAGCTGGCGCGCTGGGTGCGGGCGGTCATGCTGGCCCGGGCGGAGACGCACGGGCTCGTCGGCGTGCGCGACGTCGACGAGCAGGTCCTCGACGAGGCGCTCGTGAAGTTCGACGCCGGGCTGCGCCTGTTCCACATGCACGCGGAGGGGATGGGGCTCGTCATCATCGCGACGACGATGGTCGCCGCCACCCTCGTCCCGGGGAGCCGCGCGGGCCGGGCAATCGTCCTCCTCCTCGCCGTCGGCGGCGCCACCTATCCGTTCGGCTACGCGCTCTGGAGCCTCCTGATCCCCTTCTATGGGATCGAGCCCGCCAAGCGCGTGGCGGAGCGGCTCGTCTGGATCCCCTTCGGCGGCGCGACGATCGTCGCGATCTGGTGGCTCACCGCCGTCGTCGCCCTCCGCGCGGTCCGTCGGCGAGCCGGAGCATGAGCCGCTGGTCCGGGACCAGGGACGGGGGAGGGCTCCTCGTCTCGAAACCCCACTCGCTCGGAGCCCTCCCCCGTCTCCTGGTCGTGATCGCGACACTCCTCTGGCTTTCCGCAGCGCCACCGGCGGCGGCGCATCACGTCGGGACCTACACCCCGCGGGACAACGAGATCTCGACGAACTTCAAGCAGCTCAAGTTCTCCATCCAGGCGCGGAAGTTCGACGTCGCGCTCCGCCTCTTCGAGGCGGGCGCCCTGCGGAAGGAGATGCGGGCGCAGGCGGCGAGGCTCCCGGCGGGTCTCGAGGAGTCGACGCGGGCCGCGCTCAAGGCGGGCGACGGCCCGGGGGCGGAGCGCCACCTCATGCTCTTCTTCGCCGCGCTCATCCGCGACCTGGCGCTCGAGGCGGAGCGCCAGGTGACCGAGCCGGGCGAGGCCATCGAGGCCCGGGCCGCGGCGGGCCGGCGGTTCCTGGAGGCGATCTGGCGGTATTACAATCTCATCGACTTCGTCGTCTCCCAGCACCACAATACGGCGGCGGCGACGATCCGCCTCGCGTTCGACGAGGCGGAGGGGTACGTCAAGGGCTCGGCCGCCCCGACGGCGGCCAACCCGTGCGTGGGGCCAAAGGCGAGGGCGGGGGCGGGGGCGGGGACGCTCGCCCCGGACAAGATGCGCGAGCCGCTCCGGCGGATCGCGCAGACGCTCTCGAGCGTGATCGAGGGATCCTCACCGTCAACAAGGAGGGAGTCATGAAGTCGACGCGAGTCCTCGTCCTGGTCGTCGCTGCGCTCCTGGTCTGGGCCGTGGTGCCCGCGGAGGCCCAGAAGGTCGTCAAGATCGGCGACCTGGGCTCGAAGGTGGGCGTCTTCGAGGGCTACGGGAAGTACCAGACGATGGCGATCCAGCTCGCGGTCGAGGAGCTGAACGCCAAGGGGGGTGTCCTCGGGCACAAGATCGAGATCATCTCCGAGGACGACGACACCAAGCCCGCGCCCGCTGTCCGCAAGGCGGAGAAGCTCATCCTGCAGGACGACGTGAAGCTGCTGATCGGCGCCGTCTCGAGCGGCTCCACGATGGCGGTCATGGACGTCTCGAAGAAGCACAAGGTCGTCCATTGGAATGCGGTCTCGTGCGCGGAGTTCATGCGCACGACGAAGTTCCACAAGTACTACTTCTCGAACCAGCCCGACTCGCGGATGCAGGCGAACGGTCTCGCCAAGTACATCCTCGACAAGATGGGCAAGCGCGTCTACATCTTCTACAC
>JACQWC010000124.1 GCA_016209635.1 Candidatus Rokuibacteriota bacterium
GCGTGGTCTTCCCGCACCCGTACTCGCCGGTGAGCATCGCGCACCCCTTGCGCTGCCGCACCGCGTACATGAGCCGCACGAGCGCTTCCTCGTGCTCCGGCGAGAGGTAGAAGAACTTCGGGTTCGGCGAGTTGTCGAACGGCTGCTCCGCGAGGCCCCAGTGCGCTTCGTACACGGGCCTAGTTGGTGTTTCCCGGGAGCCCGCCGCCGAAGATGATGAAGAGCCCCGTGTAGGCGGTGATGACGCTCGCGATCGCCGTCGCGATCGCGAGGTAGTCCTGGTACCAACGCACCGCGACCTCGGGCACCGTCACGACGGCGCCGGGCTCGAGCGGTGGCGCCTCGGCCATCGCGTAGGTCATGCCGTTCCGGAAGGTCACGGTCGTGTTGCGCAGCTTCGCGCGGACGCCCGGTCCGCCGGCGAGCGTCACGTACTCGCGCGGCGTGAGGTCGGGCCGGAAATCCACGGGGCCGGGCGTCTTGACCTCGCCCACCACGTAGACCTTGTCCTCGGTGACGGGCAATGTCAGCACGTCGCCGTTCTGGAGCGCGATGTTCTGCGCGCCGTCCTTCTCCACGAGCAGCCGGTGGAGGTCCAGGGGGATCTTCTGCCGGGGCCCCGTCGCCCCCCCTCGCTCGACGAACGCCAGGCGGAGATCGGCCACCGGGGACGCCCCGCCCGCCCGCTGCACCAGGTCGAGGATCCGCTCGCCCCGCGCCAGCTCGAAGCGCTGGACGATCGTCGGCTTCCCGGCAGTCGTGGTCTTGCCGCTCTCCGGGGTGCCGTTGAACGCGCCGCGTAGCTCGACCACGTCCTGGAGCAGCGCCGTCGGCGGCACGAAGATCAGGTCGCCGGGCTCGAGCCGGACGTCGACCGGCGGTGCCAGCGCCGTCTTGAGGTCGACGGAGAAGGTCGTCTTGCGCCCGTCGGGACCGACCCGCGTCAGGCGCGCCTCCGACGCCACGGCGTACTGGCTCAGCCCCCCGGTCAGCGCGAGCACCTCCGCGAGCGAGCCTGCCGGACCGATCTCGTACTCGCCCGGCCGCTGAAAGGCTCCGGCGAGCGTGACGGAGGCGGTCCGCGGCGGGACGTGAATCCGCGCCCCCTCCTCGACGAACGGATTCTGCGCGGTCTCACCCCGCAGCTCGAAGCTCAGGAGGTCGACCTCGCTCTCCACGCCCTTGCGCGTGACCTTGACGTGGCGGAGGCTCCCGCGGGGCGTGACGCCGCCCGCCGCGAGGATGACCTCGTGGAGGCGCCGGGTGGCGGACACGACGATGGCCCCGGGGTGCGCCACCTCGCCCGAGAGGATGACCTCGAACGACCGCGGGGTGACGATCGAGAGGGAGACGTCCGCGAACCTCAACATCTCCCGCGCCCGCTGAGCGATCCTGCGCTGAGCCTCGAGCAGCGTGAGCCCGCTCACCTCCACCGTGCCCACCGGCTGGATGTTGATCGTGCCCTCGAGGTCGATGACGAGGGTCTGGCGCGTCACCTCGAGCCGTCCCGCGATCTGGACCTCGAGCAGGTCTCCGGCGCCCAGGCGATAGTCGGGGCCGGGGCTGATCCTGGCGGTCCCGACCGCCGGCGGGGGAGCGGGCGGGCTGGCCGGCAGCGCGCTCCCGGGGGCCTGGGGCAAAGGAATGGGGGTAGGCGACGGGGCGGCAGGCGACGCCTGCTGCCCGGCTCCAACCGCCGGGAAGAGCAGGGAAACCACCAGCACCAGGGCCGTTATCCTACGAAAAATAGGCGCCCCCCCAATTGCAAGGTTCGGCAATGTCGCATTCTCCCTTTTTCGACGAAAAAGCGTCAAGAAAAAACCATAGATTCTTAATACTTTCCTTGACACCCCTCGCCCCCGATCCCTATTATCCAGGTGTCCTCCCGGCCCCCGCCGGTTGGGCACTCGGATGACGCCCAAGACTGCCCGAAGTGTCCTGCTCCTTGCCACCCTTCTCGTCTGCCTTGCCCTGGGCTTCTGGGTTCACGCCCTCTGGGTGGCCTCGCCGGGTCCGGCCCGACCGGCCTCCCGTTCGCCGGTGAACACGGCCGATGCACTCCAGGCGGCGTTCGTCAGCGTGGCGGAGCGCGTGCGGCCAGCCGTGGTCAACATCGGCACCGTCCAGATGGCGAAGCCCCGGCGGTCTCCGGTCGTGCCCGGACCGTTCGCCGACGACCCGGTCTTCAAGGACTTCTTCGATCAGTTCTTCGGCCGGCGAGGACCCGGGCAGGGGGAGGAGTTCCGTCAGTCCGGCCTCGGCTCGGGCGTCATCATCGACAGGCGCGGGTACGTCCTCACCAACTTCCACGTCGTCAGGGGCGCCGACGCCGTCATGGTGCGCCTGTCCTCGAGACAAGAGTACCGCGGGCGCATCGTCGGCGCCGACCCGAAGACCGACCTCGCGGTCGTCCGGTTCGAGCCCGACCGCGAGCTGACGGTCGCCACGCTCGGCGATTCCGACGCGCTCCGCGTCGGCGAGTGGGCCATCGCGATCGGCAATCCCTTCGGCCTCGACCAGACCGTCACCGTCGGGGTGGTGAGTGCCACCGGGCGCGCCGACGTCGGGATCGCGACGTACGAGAACTTCATCCAGACCGACGCGTCGATCAACCCCGGCAACTCCGGCGGCCCGCTCGTCAACCTCCGCGGCGAGGTCATCGGCGTCAACACCGCGATCGTCGCGGCCGGCCAGGGGATCGGCTTCGCCATCCCGGCCAACATGGTGAAGCGGGTCACCGGACAGCTCATCGATCGCGGCAAGGTGACCCGGGGCTGGATCGGCGTCTCCGTGCAGCCGATGTCGACCGAGCTCGCCCAGTCGCTCGGGCTCCGTGACGCGCGCGGCGCGGTGGTCGCGCGGGTCCATCCCGGCGGCCCGGCGGCGGAGGCCGGGCTCGCGCCGAACGACGTCATCGTGACCTTCGGGGGCGCGCCGGTCGACGACTACCACCACCTCCAGCGGCTGTCGGCGGATGCGGAGGTCGGCAAGACCGTCAAGCTCGAGATCGTGCGCAAGGGCGAGCGGCGGACGATCCCGGTGAAGATCGCCGAGGCGCCGGACACGACGTCGCCGGCGCGGTAGCGCTCAGGCGACGAAGGGCGGGATCGGGGGGATCTCGACCTGCTGCGTCTTCACGTCGCGGACGCCCGGGACTCCCCGCGCGACCTCCGCCGCGCGATCGAGCGCGCCCGTGCCCTCGAGCGTCACCACGCCCTCCTGGCACTCGACCGTGATCCGGTACTTGCGCGTCTCCGGGTGGGTCGCGAGCGCTACTTGCACGCGCGAGGCGAGCGCGCGCGAGACGACGGCCTGGCGCGCGGCGTCGGTCGTCGCCATCTCGGGGCGCCGCACGGCGCGCTCGATCATCTCCACCGCCGCGTCACACCGGAGCTTCTCCGTGTTCACGACCAGGTCGTAGAGGGCGGGGTCCGCGAGGTCGACCTCGTAGAGGTACTTCATCCGCCCCGACTTCTCGGAGTCGTCGCGACGGATCATGTCCGTCGCGGCGCGCTGGCCCGGGGTCTCGCCCGTCACCTCAGCCGTACGCTTGATCCACTGCTTCACCCGGTGCTCGAACGGGGCGATGACCCGGACGCGCAGCACGTGGGGCAGGCCTTTCAAGAGCCACTGGCCGCCGCGGCCCATGATGATCGCGTCGTCTAGCTCGGCCAACTCGAGCAGGGTCGTCTGGAGCACGGTGATGTAGTGGCGCGTCTCGACGTCGAATCGCTCGAAGAGGGACGGCTTCGACTCGTCGAGGTGGGAGAGCTTCTCCTCCGCGAGCCCGTACCGGCGCACCGCATCCAGGATCAGCTCGTGATCGACGTAGCGGTATCCGAGCCGCTGGGAGAGCGCCATGCCGATTTCCGGACCGCCGGCGCCCATCTGATGGGAGATCGTAATGACCGCCATGGCTCACCCCCGCCGATACTTTTCCTTGAACGCCGTCGGGGCGATCGCGATCCGCTTGCCCCCGACGTCGTCCAGGATGTACACCTCGTCTGTGAGCGATCCGCTGGCGAACACCTCGAAGACGTCGAGCGCGGCCTCCAGGGTGGCGTCCGGCCGACCCTCCAGCAACCGCTCGACGGCTTCGAGGGAAAGCCTCATGGCCCCGTCCTTGGGGAGCCAAGCCTACTCTAGATGGCGAAACCCGGCAAGGCGCCGGCTGACGTGGGCGCTGCTTGCCGGCGCGGCGGTGCTCGCTCCCCTCGCGACCGCGTCGGCTCCGCCGCCCAGCCCGGCGCTCCCACCGGAGATCTCGGCGGCGGAGCGGGCCAGGCTCCAGCAGGTCGTGGAGAACGCGACGGTCTCGACCCGCATCGAGGCGGAGCCGTTCCCGGGCCGGCGGGAGGTGTTCGAGTACCTCCTCGACCATCCGGAGTTCGCCACCCACGTGACGCGTACGCTCCGCGTCGCGCGCTATCGCATCTGGCGGACGCCCGAGGGACTCTTCCTGGACGACGGGTGGGGCGCCACGGGACATTTCTCCATCGCCTACGCGGCGAGCGGGACGCGCGTCTTTCACGCGCAGGGGCAGTACGATCAGCGGATCCTGCCGAGCATCCACGGCCAGGGGGTGGTCGTGATCGAGTACGGCTTCCGCGCCGCGGCCGAGGGCCGGACCCAGGTCACGACGACCGTGACCGGCTTCGTCAAGCTCGAGAGCCGCCTGCTGGCGCTCGCGAGCAAGCTGGCGATGGGCGTCGCGTCCCGGAAGGCAGACCTCGAGGCGCGGCGGCTCATGAAGGTTTTCGCCAAGGTGAGCCGCGCCCTCGAGGAGGACCCGGGCCGGGTCTACGCGGAGCTTCGCCAGCGACCCGACGTGCCGCAGCGCGAGCTGGAGGAATTCCGTGTCCTCCTCAACCTTCGCTGACCCTCTGGGCGCGGAGGACGAGCGAGAGCCCTTCCCGGAATCTCGGGTAGCCCGGGTTGAGCCGGACCGCCTCGCGGTAGGCTTCCGCTGCCTCCGCGTAGCGCCCCTGCCCGAAGAACGCCCGCCCGAGCCGCGCGTGCGCCTCCGCGTGATCGGGCCTGAGGTGGAGGACCGCGCGGGCCGCCGCCTCGAGTTCGGCGTGCTTGGCCTGGGCGTCGAGCGCGTCCCACAGGACGAAGTGCGCGGGCGCCGCCTCGGGATCGAGCCGGATCGCGGCGCGGCACGCCGCCTCGGCCTCCGCGTAGCGGTGCTGGGCCAGCAGGACGCGGCCGAGCGCCGCGTGAGCGGTGACCGAGTCCGGCTTGAGCTCGACCGCCCGGCGATACGCCGGCTCGGCCTCCGCGTACCGGTGCTGCTCGCCGAGCAGCTCGCCGAGGTCGCAGAGCGCCCGCACGTAGTCGGGCCTGAGCCGGATCGCCTCGTCGAACGCCGCCTCGGCCGCCGCGTGCTTTCCCTGCCAGTAGAGCGCGACGCCGAGGCCCCGGTGGAGCGCGGGGTGGTTTCTGCGCAGGCCGAGGGCCTCCCGGTAGGCCGCCTCCGCCTCGCTGTGCCGGCCCTGGCGACCGAGGCCGAGCGCCAGGTTGCCGCGCGCCCGAATGTCGTCGGGGCGGAGGTGGATCGCCTCGCGCAGCGACGTCTCAGCCTCGGCGTGCTTACCCTGCCGCCCGAGGGCGACGGCCAGCTCGTAGTGGAGGTCGGCGTCGTCGGGCCTGAGTGTCAGCGCCTGGCGGAAGGCCGCGGCCGCCGCCACGTAGTCGCCGAGCGCGCCGAGCGCCAGACCCTGGTTCGCGTGGAGATCGACGTCGCCCGGGCGGAGGCGCGCCGCGGCGGCGTAGGTGGCCGCCTGCTCCGCCCACTTCCCCCGGCGCCTGAGCGTCACGGCCAGGCCCAGGTGGGCGCGCAGATACGTCGGGCGGAGGCGGATCGCCTCGTGGAACGCGGCCTCGGCGTCGTCGTACCGGCCGAGCCGTTCGAGCGCGACCCCGAGATGGCAGTACGGCTCGGGATCCTCCGGGCCGAGGCGGACCGCCTCGCGGAACGCGACGACGGCCTCGCCGTGCCGCTTCCGCTTCCGGAGGGCGAGACCGATCCGGAGCTGAAGACCAGCGTCCTCGGGGCGGAGGCGCGCGGCCGCGCGGTACGCGGCCAGGGCGCCGCCAAGGTCGCCCTGCCGCTCGAGCGCCAAGCCGAGACCGATCTGGGCCCGTGCGGAGTCCGGGCGCAGGCGAATCGCCTCGAGGAACTCCGCCGCGGCCTCGGCGTACCGCTGCTGCTCGAGGAGTGCGCGGGCGAGGTCGGCGCGCGCGGCGGCGCTCGGGCTCGCGCGGAGCAGGTCGCGGTACACCCCCTCCGCCTCGGCGCTCTTCCGCCGGCGGCGGAGAACCGTCCCGAGATTCGCGAGCGCGGCGGCGTCACCGGGCCTGAGCCGGACCGCCTCGCGGAGCGGCGCCTCGGCACCCTCCCAGTCGCTCTGGCGGACCAGCGCGAGCCCGAGGTCGAGGTGGGCCCGCGCGTAATCCGGTCGCAGGCGCACCGCTTCGCGGAACTCCGCCGCGGCCTCGGCGAATCGTCGCAGTTCGAAGAGCGCCTTGCCCAGCTCGACGCGGGCCGAGGCCGCTCGGGGGCGCAGGCGGACCGCCGCGCGGAGGGCGGCGGCGGCCTCGGCGGTCCTCCGCAGGCACCGGAGGACCACGCCGAGGTCGAGGTGGGCCTGGAACTCGTCCGGCGCGGCCCGGAGCGCTTCCTGGAGGGCGGCCTCGGCCTCCGCGTACCGGCCGCCGGCGGCCAAGGCTCGCGCGCGGGCGTACGAGGACTCGAAGTCCGTCATGCCGTCGCCGTGGGGCTACGCGACGGCTCAGGCGGTCCTGGGACGGACGACGTCGCCGACGCGGATCACGCCCTCGGTGAGGATCTGCGCGCGGAGGCCGCCCCGATGGACGAGCCCGCCGAGCACACCGGGCTGCGTGAGGTCCTCGAGGTGCTTGCACGGCTCGCAGAGCCGCGTCCCCCGCACCAGGACCTCGCCTACCCAGAACGCCTGGTCGACGAGGTGGCCGAGCGGCACCCCGGAGGTCGTGATGTTGCGTCGCGCGTCGGCGGGAGCGAGCTTGATCCCGAGCCGCTCGCCCTGGGCGTTGACGACGCCGCCCCAGAGCGCCTCGATGGCCTCGACCTCGATCAGCGTGACCTCGCGCCCGCCGAAGCTCGCCTTCGGTGAGTAGAAGCCGCGGCCGAGGAAGTAGCGATCGCCCTCGAGGCCCCGGCCCGGCACGGCCCGCACCTCACCGAGCGTTTCCATGGGCGCGGACGCCTCCCGCGCGATCTGGATCGAGACGACGCTCCCCTGCCACATGGGACGATGCTAGAGAAGGTCGCGCGCGAGATCAAGCCCCGGGACCCGGCCCCGGTGTACGCTCGGGAGGATGACGCCGATGACCCCTCGCTCAGACCCCACACCGGGCTGGCTCCGGCGCGCGCTCGTCCTCGGCGCCTGCGCGGGCATCCTGGCCGGCCAGGCGGTGGAGGCGCAGCGATCGACCGCGCCCGACGAGGTGCACCACATCCACGGTCTGGCCGTGGATCGTCGCGATCCCGACGTGGTGTACGTCGCCACGCACACGGGGCTCGTCCGCCTCCGGCCGGAGAAGCCGCCGGAGTGGATCGGGAGCCACAACCACGATCTGATGGGATTCACGGCGCACCCGACCGATCCGCGCCTCGTCTATGCGAGCGGCCACCCCGACCTCCCGACCTACCGGCAGCAGGGCGTCGGGAACCTCGGCCTCCTCGTGAGCCGCGACGGTGGGGCGACCTGGCAGTCGGCCGCGCTCGCCGGGGAGGCCGACTTCCACGCGCTGACGTGGAGTCCGCGCGACGGCGGCACGCTCTACGGATGGAGCGTCGCGGGGCAGACCGGACTCCATCGGGTCTCGACGGGCAGCTGGGCGAGCGCGCGCTTGCCGGCCCGCGGGCTCGCGAACGTGTTGGCCCTGGCCGCGAGCCCCGATCCCGGAGGACCTCTCCTCGCCGGCACGAAGGCGGGCCTCCTCGTGAGCCGCGATGGCGGGGTCACGTGGGTGCGGGTCGGGAGCCTTCCACCCGACGCCCTCCTCACGAGCGCCGCCTTTCACGCGAAGGACGCCCGCCTGGTCTACGCCTACGTCGCGAACCCGCCCGGCCGCCTGATGCGGAGCCGCGACGGCGGCGGCACCTGGGAGCCCGCGGGGTACTCGGCCGGAGCGGAGGCGGCAGTGATCGCGCTCGCCGTCGGTCCCGACGAGCGGGTGGTCCTCGCGACCACGGACGCCGACGTCCTCCGCTCGAAGGACGGCGGACGCACGTGGCAGAGGCTCCTCGCGCACGGCCGTCCCGCGGGCCGTTGAGCGTGAGACGGGCCGGCCTCGCCTCGCTCCTCGCCCTGCTCCTGGCCGGCTGCGCGATCGCGAAGTTCTCGCTCGGCCCCGAGGACGCGCCGCTCCTGCCCCACTACGTTCTCGCCCACGAGGACGGCTGGCCGGCGTCGACCGAGCGCGAGGCGCTCCAGCCGGAGGCGTACGAGGCCCACGTCGACCGGATCCTCGCGGGCATCGATGCTCATGCGCGGCGGATCTGGGCCGAGAGCCGCGAGGGAGGCAAGGACCCGCTCCGGATCCTCGTGTTCGTCCACGGGGGCCTCAACGGGTACGCGGCCGACTTCAGGCGGATGCGGGAGCTGGTGCGTGGGGGCCCGGAGCGCCCGGCCATCTTCCCGAGGACCTTCTACTACCCCGTCTTCGTCAACTGGAACTCGGCCCTCGGCGACTCGCTCTTCGACGACCTGATCTTCATCCGCTTCGGCAAGCGCAGGCCCTGGTGGGTCGGGCTCCCGACGGCGCCGTTCGTGCTCGGGGCGCGCCTCGCGGAGGGCCTCTTCAGCACGCCGAACTCGTGGTGGGCGAACACGCGCAACTTCGACGAGCTGGACCCCCAGCCCGCCGACTGGGCCGAGAGCCTCGCCCTGCTGCCGATCCGCGGGCTCACGACGCCGTTCCTCAAGGCGTTCGGCACCTCCGCGTGGCAGATCATGCGCCGCCGGGCCGACCTCCTGGTGACGCCGCGGCTCGGCGACAACCCGGCGAACGCCACGGAGGGGGCCGCGCAGACGCTCGTGCGAAAGCTCTGCGCTCGCGTGACGTGCGGAGGCTCGGGCGAGCCCGTGTGGCGCATCCCGCCGAGGGACGGCGCCCTCGAGAGCGGCCCCGTCGAGATCACCTTCGTCGGCCACAGCATGGGCGCGCTCGTCGTCAACCGGCTCCTCGCGTCTCGGCACGAGCTACCGGTCCGGCGGATCGTCTACCTGGCGCCCGCGGCGAGCATCGACGAGGTCGAGGGGCTCCTCGCCCCGTACCTGAAGGCGCACAGCGGCGCGCCGACGGGCGCGAGCGAGCTCCGGGTCTTCGTGCTCAGCCGGAAGGACGAGGCGGGCGAGCGGGACCCGAGCGGGCTCCTCCCGCGGGGCACGCTGCTCGTCTGGATCGACAACTTCTTCGAGCCCGTCACGATCCCGGGTCACCTGCGGCTCGGGCGGTACAAGGCCTATGGGGACTACTACAGGGGCGCGCCGCCGCCGTACCTCCGGGTCCACGCGATGACGAGTGCGAGCGCGACCGAGCCGCGCACTCACGGGAGCTTCGACGACGGGCCCTTCTTCGAGCGAATCCTGTGCACCGTCGACCGCGACGCGTTCCGCGATCCCCAGACCTGCGCGGACAAGATCTACGCCTCCGGCGAGTGACTCAGGCCCAGCGGCCGGGGACGGCGGTCCCGCAGGCCGGGCACGCGCCGCCGGTCGGCGTCAGGCGATCGCTCACGATCGTGTAGCCCACGCGCTCGATGAGGAGCCCCCGGCAGGACGGGCAGTAGGTGTTCTCGAAGGGCCCGACTCGCCCGGGCAGGTTGCCGGCGTAGACGTAGCGGAGCCCCTCGCCGACGCCGATCTCGGCGGCGCGGAGCAGCGCGCGCGCCGTCGTGTCGGGCCGGTCGGTCATCTTGTAGTCCCGGTGGAAGGCCGTGACGTGCCACGGGACGTCGGGCGAGACCGAGACGAGGAACCGGGCGAGGTCTCGCAGCTCCGCGTCCCCGTCGTTGAAGCCGGGGATCACGAGCGTCACGATCTCGAGCCAGAAGCCCTTGGCGTGCAGGAGGCGGATGGTGTCCAGGACCGTCTGGAGGAGGCCGCCGAGCTTCCGGTACCGGCGGTCGTCGAATCCCTTGAGATCGACCTTGTAGAGATCGACCCAGGGGCGGAGGTAGTCGAGCACCTCGGGCGTCGCGTTCCCGTTCGAGACGTACGAGCACGTGAGGCCGCGCGCCCTCCCCTCGCGGAAGACCTCGACGGCCCACTCGCTCGTGATGAGCGGCTCGTTGTAGGTCGACGTGAGGATCCGCGCGCGGTGCCGGAGCGCGAGGTCGACGATCTCCACCGGTGTGACCTCCTGGGGCGGAACGCCGGCCACGGGATCGCGCAGCGCCTGCGAGGTCAAAAAATTCTGGCAGTTGTGGGTGGCGACGAATTGCGCGAGGTAAGAGTGATCGTCCTCGACCTCGAGGTTGTACACGAAGCCGTGATACGGGGTTCTCCTCACGTGGCGGATCGGAATGTAGAAATAGCGGTCGTCTTGCCTGAGCCAGTGTCGCCTCGACGACTCGTCGAACCAGTAGACGGTAAAGAGGTTCGGCGCCTTCGAAACCGTCCTCCCGAGAATCAGGCCTCGCCTCGCCTGCGGCGTCCGCCGGATCGATGCGAAGCGCCCCGTCTTCAGAACCAGCCACGCGACTTCATGAGCGAGCCTCCGCGACACTGTCGGCACGCTGACCATGCCGCCCCTGCGCCGATGACCGTCTCCTTCCACGTAGGCGCTCAGGAAAGTCTCGACGACAGGTTTCGGTGAGTGGAACAGCTCGGCCGGGAGGTGCTTTCGCTGAGCTCCGGTCCCACACAACCTCTCAAAGAAGAGCGCCACTGAGGCCTTGCCGACGGCCACCACGAGCGTGGTCGGCGGCCTCACCAGAGCCGGCGTCACGCCGAAGACGTCGACCAGGAGGGTCCGGATCCTTTCGGCCAGTTCCCCCTCATGATGGCCCAGCGAGAACGTGACCGTGGCGGAATGGACGCGTTTCCGCGCATGCACGACGCATCCCTCGGCGGCGTAGTAACCAAGGAGCGCTGCCAATTTTGCATCCAGCGGAAGCCGCTCCGGTATCCCCGGGGCATGCTCCTTCGACAGCCTCACCCTGCCGTTCTCGACCTGCACTCTGGCGGGCTTTGTTGACAGGTTCTTGATGTCCCAGATACCCCTCTGAACCTTGCTCCGGAGGTGGCGGATGTGGGACGCGTCCATCCCGAGCTTCCGTCCGATCTCCCTGGAGCTGAGCCCTCGTTCCGAGAGCCGCAGGACGCGCTGCAGAAACCCCCTGCCAAACTTCCGGCGATAGCGAATTCGTCGAGCGACCGGTTGGAGTACCTCGGCGACGGCGAATGACGCTGGCCGGGAGAACTCGAACTGTCTGGGAATCGCCAGGTAATGACGTTGGGTCACCCGGTCGGCGCGAATGAATCGGGGAGGGCGGGCGCCGCTTTCCAGCTCATCCTCGGAAATCGAGAGGACTTCGTGGTCCGGCGTGAGGCGGAGCGGGAGCAGATACGCCGGCTCGAGCCTCACCATCGTGCCGGAGTACGGATGCCTGAAGAGGGCCCGGACTTGCCGAGCTCCCCCCGTATGCGTGTAGACCTCGAGCCCGGGCATGACCCGGATCGACGAGTGGTCTGCCTCCGCCGGCCCGGAGCCCTGCTCGAACAGCTGTGCGATCGGAAGTAGTCCCTTCGATGTCGCGATCAGGGTCTGGGGAGCGACGCAGAAGCTACAGTGATAATCGCATCCGAGCATGCCGAAGGAGAGAGCCTGTGCGCCGGGATACGCGTGGAAGAAGGGTTTCTTCTCCACGGGATCGAGCTGGAGGCCGGCGACGTACCCGGCGGGGACCATGAGCCGGCCGTCCTCGTTCCAGCGGACCTTGCAGACGCCGCGCTGCCCGGGGACGATCAGGCAGCGATGGCCGCACGCGTAGCAGCGGACCCGGCCCTCGGGGAGTCGCTCGTACAGCTCCCCCTCGCGCGCGAACCGTGCGAGCGCCCGCTCGAGCGTGACCGGCGCGTCCGTCGTCTGCATGGTCCCGTCGCTCCTCCAGCGCGTCCGGCTCTACCGGCTCATGGTACCCGCGGCCCCTCGCCGAGTCACGACGGCCGCGCCGTAGCCGACGACCCGATCGTAGTCGCCGGTCACGTCGCCCGACGTCGCGTGGCGCAGGACCCGGGCCCGGTCAGCGCCCAGCGCCCTCGCCGCCCACAGGACCGCGGCCAGGGCCGCGCTCCCGCACGCGAAGCCCGCGCGCTCGTCCTCGGCGCTGAGCACGCCGCCCGGATCCAGAGCCTCCACGCGCCTGAGCATCTCCGCGTCGAACGCCTCGGCACGCGCTTGGGGGTAGTAGTGGGAGAGGTCGGTGCTCGCGACGAGGAGCGCCGTACGGCCTTCGAGTGCCTTCGCGAGCGCCTGGCCGAGGCCCCGGATGACCGCGGGGCGCTCGTCGCGCACCATCACCGGAAGGAGCCGGAACTCCCGGGCGAGCGCGCGCTGGAGGAACGGCAGCTCGATCTCCACCGAGTGCTCGTCGTCGTTCCTCACCGGGACGAGTCGCACTCCCGCCTCCCTCCCGACGTGATCCTCCAGGGTGTGTCTCGCGTCGGCGTCGATCGGCACCACGCCGAGCGGCGTCGCATACGCGCGATGGCCCGAGGTCAGCACCGTCCCGCTGGACGGAGAGTGCATCGGGCCGACCACGGCGACCACATCGGGTACCAGGCCCCGCGCGGCGGCAAAGGCGTAACCGGCGACGGCTCCCGAGTAGCGGTGGCCGGCGTGCGGCGCGACCAGCGCGACCAGGGCGCCGTCGACCGCCGGTGTGCCGGCGGCGGCGAGATAGCCGTCCACCGTGGCCGCGAGGTTCCGCGCGTCACCGGCGTACCAGTCCCCGCCGATCGGCGAGGAGCGGAGATCACGCTCGTCCTTCATTCCGAGGCGCCTCGTGCTATCGTCCCGACGTCACGGTAGCACGGAGGACGGATCCCATGGTGAGCAGAGAGTCCTGCTCGGCGGCGTTACCCTTCGCGCTCGTCTCCCGACGCCTATGCTCGTTCGTTTTCGTCGCGGGTCTTCTCCTGGCACTTGCCGTCCCGGCGTGGCCCCTCGATACGTCCCCTGCCGACATCGCGCGAACTCCCGAGCGCTTCGATGGCAAAGTCGTGACGCTCACGGGGAAGGTCACCAACCTCCAAACGCGGGTCTCGCAGAAGGGCAATCCGTACTTCACATTCGACCTCTCCGACGGTGCTCAAGCCGTCCGCGTGTTCTCCTACGGGCCACCCCCTTGTCCCGCCGGCGCGACTGCCACAATCGAAGGTAGGTTCCAGCGGGTGAAGAGGGTCGGCCGCTACACGTTCTACAACGAGATTGACGCCACCACAGTCGCCTGCCGGTGAAGCTCCGCCGGCGTTACAGGAGCCTGACCGAGCTCCTCGCACATGAGCTGGTGCGCGACGAGGACGCGGAGACGCAGCAGCTCATCCGCCGGCTGCGACACGTTCGGAAGCGGCGGTGGTTCTCGCGAGCCGAATTCCTCGAGATGTGCCGGTGGAAGAGCCCACGGGCGCGACGACAGTACGAGCGGAATCCCGCGCCGACGATTCGTCGAGTCTCGCGGCTCGTGCTGACCACGCGGAGCGAGCGCCAGAGGCTCGCGCTCCTCACGAGCCTTCGCGGGGTCGGCGTTCCGATGGCATCGGCGATTCTGACGCTCATCGATCCGGAGCGGTACGGCGTCCTCGATATCCGCGTCTGGCGGCTGCTGTTCGGCATCCGGTCGGTGACCCAGAACCCACGGGGACAGGGCTTCACGGTCGACCAGTGCTGTCGGTACCTGGCAACCCTCCGCCACCATGCGCGTCGGCTCGGCGTGACCGTCAGAACCGTTGAGTATTCGCTCTTCTGTTGCCACAAGAAGTATCAGACGGGAAACCTCTACGGGTAGGGAGTCGAATGCCCCTCGCTGAAAGGAGCGATGACCATGGAACGACGCGCTTTCCTTACGGGTAGCACCGCTGTTGCCGCGATCGCGCTCGCGCCGCGCGCGTTTGCCGCGTGGGAGCCGAGCCAGCGGTATCCCGACCCCGCGATCAAGATCGTCGATCCGAGCTTTGCGCGCTATCGCCTGGCGCTCTCGCGGGTCGAGCAGATCGCCACGGGTTTCCGCTGGTGCGAGGGTCCCGTCTGGTTCGGCGACGGGCGCTACCTGCTCTGGAGTGACATCCCGAACAACCGGATCATGCGCTGGGACGAGGAGACGGGCGCGGTCAGTGTGTTCCGCAAGCCGTCGAACTTCGCCAACGGCCTGACGCGGGACCGGCAGGGCCGCCTCCTCACTTGCGAGCACGGCACGCGGCGCGTGACGCGCACCGAGCCCGACGGTCGCATCACCGTGATCGCCGACCGCTTCGAGGGCAAACCGCTCAACTCGCCGAACGACATCGTGTGCAAGTCCGACGGCTCGATCTGGTTCACCGATCCGCCGTTCGGCATCCTCGGCTTCTATGAGGGGTACATCGCGAAGGTCGAGCTGCCGACCAACGTGTATCGCGTCGACGGCCGCTCGGGCCAGATCACGGTGGCCGTCGGCGACCTGAACCGGCCGAACGGGCTCTGCTTCTCGCCGGACGAATCGAAGCTCTACATCATCGAGGGCGGCGTGACCCCTCGGATCATCCAGGCCTTCGACGTCGTCGACGGCGGCACCAGGCTCGCCAACAAGCGGCCGCTGGTGAACGCCGGCCCCGGCACGCCCGACGGCATGCGCTGCGACGTCGACGGCAACCTATGGGTCGGCTGGGGCATGGGCCAGGAGGGTCTCGACGGCGTCCACGTCTTCAACCCCGACGGCAAGCTGATCGGCCGCATCGATCTCCCCGCGCGCTCCGCCAACCTCTGCTTCGGGGGCCCGCAGCGCAACCGTCTCTTCATGTGCGGGAGCACGGCGATGTACTCGCTCTACGTGAACACGCAGGGCGTGCCGTACGTGTGATCTGCCAGGTCTGACGCGGAAGGTCTCGAAGAAGCTGGAGCCGGGGGCGGGAGTCGAACCCGCGACCTACTGATTACGAATCAGTTGCTCTGCCTCTGAGCTACCCCGGCGCCGAAGGTAACGCTAGCACACTCGGCGCCCTTTGACACGGACCGACGGGCGCCCGTACGCTCGGGCGCGTCGTGACTCCCGATCGCCCGCTCGTCGTCTGGCTCCTGCCGCTGGCCCTCGCGGGCTACGCGTGCGTCGCGCTCGTCGTCACCCACTGGTGGATCTCGGGGCTCGCGGCGCCCGTGATCGCGCTGCTGCTCTGGCGTCGCCACCGGCGCGCGCGCTTCGCGGCCTACGTGTTCCTCTCGGTCGTCGGGCTCCGGGCCCTCCTCCGTGGCCCGTGGGAGGACATCGTGTTCGCCACGGTCCTCATCGCGCTCCTCCAGACGGGGCCGGCGCGCCAGGAGTGGCCGCGCCTCCGTCCCGGATCGACCGCGCGCGACCGTGGCTCGCGCGATGGTGATAGAATGGCCGGGCCATGAAGTTCCTCTGCCTCGACTGTGACGAGCCGATGAAGCTCGCCTCGACCGAGGGACCGGACGAGGGGTCGCTCACCGTCACGTTCCGCTGCCCGGAGTGCGGGTTCCGCGTCGCGATGCTGACGAATCCGTTCGAGACGCAGATGGTGCGGAGTCTCGGCGTCAAGGTGGGCGGCCGGACGGTGCCCGCGGAGCCTTTCGAGCACCTGCGCTCGACGATGGCGAACCCGCGCGCGGACGCGTTCGCGGGCGGCGCCGATCCGGAGACCGGCCCGGGGTGCCCGTTCGCCGCGACGGTGAACGCGCAGGCGCCCGCCGAGCCCGCGTCCGTCGCGTGGACGGTGGACGCGGAGGCCCGCATCGAGCGCATCCCCGAGTTCATCCGTCCCATGGCCCGCCGCGCGATCGAGCGCTACGCCCAGGGCAAGGGCTACGCGACAATCACGGACGCGGTGCTCGACGAGGCCCGCTCCACCTTCGGGATGTAGGCGATGGACCGCACCGACCCCGCCGCGCGCCGATGACCCGCAGCGACCTCGTCACGCGCATGGCGGCGGCGGCCGGGTGGCCCAAGGCCGGGACCGAGCGGGCGCTCCGCGCCATGCTCGCCGGCATCCGCACCTCGCTCAAGCGCGGCGACCCCGTCACGCTCGTCGGGTTCGGGACCTTCTCGGTCGCGCGACGCCGCCCACGCACCATGAAGAATCCCCGCACGGGCCAGTCGGTGACCGTCGCGGGACGCATCCCGCGCTTCAAGCCCTCGAAGGAGCTCAAGCAGGCGGTCCGCTGAGCGGCTTTTTCCTTGCTGGCCGCTCGGGCCGCTCGCTAGAATGCCAGAAGTGCATCCGACACGCCTGCTCACGCTCCTGGTGGTCGGCGTCGCCCTGCTCGCCCCGGCCGCCGCCGTCGCGCAGAACGGACGCTCGCCGGCGGTGACCGCCGAGGCCGTGCTCCTCCTGGATCCCGAGGGGCGCCCCCTCTACGCGAAGAACGCCGAGCAGGAGCACGCGCCCGCGAGCCTCGTCAAGCTCATGACGCTCTACCTCGCGTTCGAGGCCCTCGCGGCCGGGCGCGCCGACCTCGAGGAGCCGGTGAGCGTGAGCCTCTACGCGGCCTGGACCCCGCGCTACCGGATGGGGCTCCGGGCCGGCGAGCCGGTCCCGCTCCGCGTGCTCCTCGAGGGCGTGGCGATCGCTTCCGCGAACGACGCGGCCACCGCGCTCGCCGAGCGGCTGGCCGGCGACGAGGCGACGTTCGTCGCGCGGATGAACGAGAAGGGGGCGGAGCTCGGGCTCGCGGGCACGCGGTTCGCGAACCCGCACGGATTGCCCGACCCCGCCCAGCACAGCAACGCCCGGGATCTCGCCGAGCTGACCGCGCGGCTGGTCCGCGATCACCCGATGTCGCGCGCGATGCTCGGCGGCCAGACGTTCGTCTACAACGGGCGCGTCTACGCGCGGCGCATCCCGCTCTTCCACGATCCGGGCGGGGTGCAGGCGCTCAAGACGGGCTTCACGAAGGAGGCGGGCTACAACCTCGCCGTCTCCGCGTGGCGGGACGGCCAGCAGTTCGTCATCATCCTCCTGGGCTCGCGCAGCCGCGCCATGTCGTTCCTCGACGCCAAGCGCCTCCTCCAGTTCGGCTTCGTCGAGGCCGGGCTCGACCCACCGGCGGAGCCCAAGTCGCCCCCGCTCCCGAAGCGATCGGTCCGCGCCAAGCGCGCCACCGCGATTCAGCCGTAGCGCCCGGCGCACCCCCGCCGGTGCCAGATGGAGACGACGCATGGGACCCATCCGCGGCTACGTGTTCGACGCCTACGGAACCCTCTTCGACGTCCACTCGGTGATCGAGGCGGGACGGGAGCTGACGAGTGATCCCGCTACCCTCTCCGCCACCTGGCGCCAGAAGCAGCTCGAGTACACCTGGCTCAGGGCGCTGATGGGGCGGTACGAGGACTTCTGGGCGGTGACGGAATCGGCGCTCCGCTACGCCGTCCGCCGGCTCGACCTGAGCCCGACCGAGACGCAGCTCCGCCGCCTCATGGAGGCGTACCTCTCGCTCGCGTGCTTCCCCGAGGTGAGGGCCGCCCTCGAGCGGCTCGAGGGGCGGCCTCGCGCGATCCTCTCGAACGGCTCCCCGCGGATGCTCGAGGCCGCCGTGGCGTCGAGCGGCCTCGGTCCGTACCTCCGGCACGTCCTCTCGGTCGATGCGGTGAAGACCTACAAGCCCTCGCCCCTCGTCTACGCGCTCGGGCCGCGGGCACTCGGCGTCCCCGCGGGCGACCTCCTCTTCGTCTCGTCGAACGCGTGGGACGTGGTGGGGGCGAAGGCGTTCGGCTACCAGGTCGCCTGGTGCAACCGCGCCGGCGCCCCCGAGGAGGAGCTGGGGATCCGCGCCGACGCCGTGGTCAGCCGGCTCGACCAGCTCCCCGGCTAGAGAGGAGCCCGGAGCCCGACCGGGCGAGGGTCAGGGCAGGAACTCGTTCGCGGCCTCGAAGACGCCAAGGACGACGCACCCATCGGGCGTCCACGCGTCGTGGACGGAGCCCGCCCGGCGCCAGACGAAGTTGCCCGCCGTGCACGCGCCGTCCTGGTCGACGAGCGTGCCCTCCAGCACGAAGCTCTGCTCCACCCCGACGTGGCGGTGGGCGGGCAGCTTGGCGCCGGGCGCCATCCGCGTCAGCGTCGTCTGCCGCCCGGACGGCTCCCGGTAGAGGGCCTTCACCTCGACGCCGGGAAACCGGGTCGGCTCCCAGTCGATCTTCGACACGTCGATGTAGGTCGAGCGTTCCGTCTGCTTGATGATCACCGCGTCGTCCCTCCTCGCCCCGGCGTCGCGAGCGGCGTCAGCCCGAAAACGAGACGGCCCGCAGAGAGCGGGCCGCCCGCGAACGGCTCAGGGAGCCGCGCGTCCTTACTTCTTGCCGGCCAGCTTCCTCCGCTTCACGTACGACCAGAGCTTCTTCGTCATGTCCGACGGCCCGATCGGTGCGCTCCCGAAGATCGACTCGACACTGTCCGAGCACCCCCTGAAGCAGATCGAGTACCCTCCGAACGCCTTCTTCTTCGCCTTCGCCATATGCCCCCCTCCCTTGTGAAGGTCCGGTTCCGGCCACCCCGGCCGAGGGTATTACTACCATATGTACGAGGGCGAGAAAAGAAAAAATACTACCCCTGGGGGTCTCGTGCCGAGTGGAGAATACCCCCATAGGGTATCGGCCACCTACCGCCGGAACGCGGGCATCACGTCCCGCGCGAACCAGCGGAGCTGCTCCTTGAACTCCCGGGGCGGGACGCCCTCGGCCCAGTGGACCATCATCTGGTCGAGGCCGGGGTACTTCGCCTCGAACTCCTTGATGATCTCGATCACGTGGGAGGGCGGACCGCAGAGCCACGCCTTCTGCTCGACGCCGTCCTTGAGCGTCGGCACGCGCGCCGGGGCGCCGGGCGTGCCCCAGGGCCGCCCCTGCTCGTCGGCGTACCGGACGAACCCGAAGGGCGCGAACCACTTGTACCGCTCGTCGTGGGACGGCTCCACGCGGCGCATCGCCTCCTCCCGGGTGTCGGCGAGGTAGACACCCACGCCCCAGCAGAGATCCTCGCCGAGCTGGAGCTGTCGCCCGGCGCGCCCCGCCGCGTCCCGGTAGGCATGAGCGATCTGGTCGAAGATCTTCTCGCCGTTGAGCGTGACCATGCCCTTGATGCCGCGCGAGGCGATGTACTCGAGGGTCTTGCCGCTCGCGATCGGCTGCCAGATCTCGACGGGGCGATGGAGGGGCCGCGGGACGCACGTCAGCTCGCGCAGCTCGTAGCCCCGGTAGGGCACGGCCGGCGGGATGTCGTAGTGCTTCCCGTGGTGGCTCCACGACTCCTCGTGGAAGCACTTCATGAGGATCTCCATCTCCTCCTCGAACAGCTCCTTGTTGGCCTGGTTGTCGAGCATCGGCGCGCCGAAGGACTCGACCTCACGCGTGTGGTAGCCGCGCCCGACGCCCATGATGACGCGACCGTTGGTCACGATGTCGGCGACGGCGTAGTCCTCGGCCAGACGCACCGGGTGCCACATCGGGACGACGTTGAACGCGCAGCCGAACTTGAGCCGCTGCGTCTGGGTCGCGAGCCACGTCGAGAGCAAGATCAGGTTGGGGAAGACCTCGTAGCCCTCGCGCTGAAAGTGGTGCTCGGCGGTCCAGAGGCAGTAGTAGCCCAGCTCGTCCATCGTCTGGGCGATGTCGCGCGCCGTCCAGAACGCCTCGGCCAGCCGCTCGTTCGGGTAGCGCCGCGCGTCCGCCGGCGTCCCGTCGCGTCCGACGTTGTCCAGCTCGATCTGGCCCACGTAGAGCACGGAGAACTTGGTGATCATCGCGCCGTCCATCCTCCATCGATGACGAGTGTGTGGCCCGTGATGTACGCGGCCGCCTCCGTCGCGAGGAAGCAGGCGGCGGCCGCGATCTCCTCGACCGTGCCGCGCCGGCCGGCGGGCGTGATGGCCCGCACGGCCGCGTCGTCCGCGCCGATCCCCCGCATCGGGGGCGCGTCGGCGCCGAGGATCCGCGTCGAGTGCGCGCGGAGCTGGGTCTCGACCGAGCCCGGGCAGATCGCGTTGACCGTGACCCCGCGCTCGGCGTGGGTGACCGCGAGCTGCCGCGTGAGGCCGACCACCCCGTGCTTCGAGGCGATGTAGGCCGGGCCGCCGCCAGAGCCGACGACGCCGGCGACGGAGGCGATGTTGATGATGCGCCCGCACCCCCGCGGCAGCATCTCGGCGAGCCCGCGCTTGCAGCCGAGGAAGGTGCCGGTCAGGTTGATCGCGACGACCCGCTCCCACACGGCGGGCGTCATCTCGTCGATCGGCGCGTAGCCGTCGAGGATCCCCGCGGCGTTGACCATGATCCCGAGGGGTCCCAGCTCGGCGACGGCCGCCGCGACGGCGCGGTCCACGTCGCCCCAGCGGCTGACGTCGCCCTGGAGGACCGTCGCGCGGCCTCCCTGGCCGGTGATGGCGGCCACCGTCTCCCTGCCGCCCTCGGGGAACAGGTCGAGCACGGCGACGGGGGCGCCCGCCGCCGCCAGAGCCCGGGCGATCGCCCGGCCGATGCCCGAGCCGCCGCCGGTCACCAGGGCGCTCCCCTGCACGAGGGCGGTCACCCGAGGAACTCGCTCACGGCGGAGGCGGCCGCCTCGGGAGACTCGTGGATCAGCATGTGCCCGCCGGGCATCAGGCGCAGCACGCTGCCCTTGATGCGGCGCTGCCACTCCTCGGCATAGACGACGGGGTTCGCTCGATCCGCGTCCCCCCAGAGGATGAGCGTCGGAGCCGCCACCCGGTGCAGCCGCTTCCTGACGCCCTTGTCGGGGACGGGCCAGACGAACTTCGCCATGGCCGCGCGCCGCTGGATCGACTCGATCTGGGCGGCGACGTTGTCCTCCTCGTTCTCGGGAAGCCACGCCCACCGCCGGGCGACCTCCGAGTCGGGGTCGCGCCAGAGGACGGCGGGCAGCTCGTCGGCGGGCAGGATGAGGACGTCCGCCGAAGGCGCCTCGTCGCGCCAGAGGCCGAGCGGTGACGCGAGGACGAGGCGCATGGAGCGGCGGGGAAAGTGCGCCGCCAGCTCGGCCGCGACCATGCCGCCGAAGAAGTGACCGACGAGGTGCGCCGCCTCGATCCCCAGCCGATCCAGCAGCTCGTCGTAGAGCAGCGTGAGGTCGAGCACGTCGTCGAGGCGCTCCACGCCCGTCGAGCCTCCGACGCCGGGGTGGAGCGGCGCCAGCACCGTGTAGCGCGTCGCGAGGCAGTCGAGGAAGGGCGACCAGCCGCCCCGCTCGTGGAACGAGTGGAAGTAGACGAGCGGCGCGCCCCGCCCCGCCGACAGCACACGGATCGAGACGTCGCCAGCGCGCACCTCGACCGTCCGGTCGCGCGGCGTCATGGCGAGCCGTTGGCCGCGGCGGCGGGCCACCAGCGGTCCTTGTAGCCGGGCCAGAGGTCCCTCAGGTGGGGCAGGACCTCCTTCGCGAACAGCTCCGTGTTCCTGAGGGTCAGCTCCCTCGGCATGCTCCCGATCTGGAGCAGCACCATGAGGTGACCCACGCGGAGACTCCGGACGGCCTCGGCGAGCTGCTCGCGGACCGTCGCGGGGCTCCCGGCGATGACGTAGCCCTGCTCGACGTACTTCGCCCAGTCGAGCGACTGGCGGATCTTCCGGGCCAGGGCGCCGATCTGCGGCCGGACGCCGGCCTGCAGAGTCTTGAGCGTGCGATAGCCCGGCGCCTCGGCGAAGCCCTCCCAGACGTTCAGGCACTTCTGATAAAAATAATGCACGTGCGGGAAGTAGAGTCGTTCCGCTTCGGCATCTGTGTCTGCCACGCACACGAGTTGAAGGAATCCGGCCCGATACGGGTTGTCGTCGGCGCCGAGCTTCCCGATCGCGTCCCAGAAGCCGTCCATCGTCGCCTTGCCGCGCTTGTAGCCGAAGTACGAGAGGTAGCAGTAGACGTAGTCGAGCCGCGCCGTCCACTCCCACGTCTCGAGGCTCCCGCCGCCCGGGATCCACACGGGCGGGTGCGGCTTCTGGAGCGGCTGGGGCCAGATGTTCACGTACCGGACCTGCGTGTACTTGCCGTTGAAGGCGAAGACCTCCGGGCGCGTCCACGCCTGCATGACGAGGTCGTGCGCCTCGTAGTACCGGTCGCGCAGCGTCGCCGGGTTGATCCCGTAGGCGAAGTTCATGTCCATCGAGGTGCCGACCGGGAACCCGGCCACGAGCCGACCCCCGCTCAGGACGTCGAGCATCGCGAATTCCTCGGCGACGCGGAGCGGCGGATTGTACGCGGCCAGGCTGTTGCCCAGGACGACGATGGCGGCGCGCGAGGTACGCCGGGTGAGGGCGGCGCCCATGAGGTTCGGCGAGGGCATGAGCCCGTAGGCGTTGTTGTGGTGCTCGTTGACGCAGAGGCCGTCGAACCCGACCCGCTCGGCGAATTCCAGCTCGTCCAGGAACTCGTTGTAGAGGCCGTGGGCCTTCTCCGGATCGTAGAGGCTGTGCGGGACGTCGACCCACACCGAGCGGTACCGCGTCTCGAAGTCCTCGGGGAGGAACCGGTACGGCATCAGGTGGAAGAAGCAGATCTTCATCGCGCCTCCACGGTGCGCGTGATCATAGCACGACCGCTTGACCGCCGACCCGGCCGGGCGTACGCTGCCGACGGTCAGCAAGGTTCCGAACCGCGGGAGCTCGGGGGATCCGGGCTGAGAGGGCGGCGGGTGCCGCCGACCGCATGAACCTGACCTGGGTAATACCAGCGAAGGGAGGCCTTCCATGTCGGCATCTCGCAAGGTCTACCTGACCGGCTCGCGCCCCGACATCCGGGTTCCGATGCGCGAGGTCACGCTTGGCGGCGGCGAGCCGCCCCTCCGGCTCTACGACACCGGCGGCCCCTGGACCGACCCCGACGCCCGTCCCGACCTGAAGCTCGGGCTCCCGCCGCTGCGCCGGCCCTGGATCCTCGGGCGCGGCGACGTCGAGGAGCTGCCGGGGCCGTCGTCGGCCTACCGCCGGCAGCGGGAGGAGGACCCGGGCCTGGGCGGCGTCAGGTTCGCGAGCGTCCGCCGACCCCTCCGGGCCAGGCCCGCCCGCCGCGTCACGCAAATGCACTACGCGCGGCGGGGCGAGGTGACCCCCGAGATGGAGTTCGTCGCGCTCCGCGAAGGCGTCGAGCCCGAGCTGGTGCGGGAGGAGATCGCGCGGGGCCGGGCGATCCTGCCCGCCAACGTCAACCACCCCGAGTCCGAGCCCATGGTGATCGGCCGCCGGTTCCTCGTGAAGATCAACGCCAACATCGGGAACTCGGCGGTCACCTCCTCGATCGAGGAGGAGGTCGAGAAGATGCGGTGGGCCACGCGCTGGGGCGCCGACACGGTCATGGACCTCTCGACCGGCAGGAACATCCACGAGACGCGCGAGTGGATCCTCCGCAACTCGCCGGTGCCGATCGGCACCGTGCCGATCTATCAGGCGCTGGAGAAGGTCGACGGCGATCCGGTCAAGCTCGACTGGGAATGCTACAAGGATACGCTCATCGAGCAGTGCGACCCTGGCGTCGACTATTTCACCATCCACGCCGGCGTGCGACTCGCCTACGTGCCGCTGACCGCAACCCGCGTCACCGGCATCGTGTCGCGCGGCGGCTCGATCATGGCCAAGTGGTGCC
>JACQWC010000125.1 GCA_016209635.1 Candidatus Rokuibacteriota bacterium
CACACGATAGAGCGTGAGGTCGTCGACGATGCCGCCGTCGGGAGAGCAGAGCAGCGAGTACTGGACCTGCCCGACGGCGAGCGTCGCGACGTCGTTCGTCGTGAGCGACTGGAGATCCGCCCGCGCGTCGGGCCCCTCGACCTCGAACTCGCCCATGTGGCTCACGTCGAAGAGCCCGACCGCCCGGCGGACCGTCCGGTGCTCCTCGAGGATCCCGCGGTACTGCACGGGCATCTCCCACCCGCCGAACTCCACGAGGCGCGCGCCCGCGGCGACGTGGGCGGGGTAGAGAGGCGTGCGCTTGAGCGGGGTCGACGAGGTCACGCGGCCGGGAGCCAGTCTCTGAGCGGCCGCACCTGGCAGCCCGCCTTCTCCAGCGCCTCGCGGACCCGCCGCACGATGCGCTCGGCGCCCGGCGTGTCGCCGTGGCAGCAGATCGTCTGCACGGCGATGTCGATCTCGACGCCGTCGATCGTCCGGACCTTGCCCTCCGTCGCCATGCGCACCGCCTGCGCCGCGGCCGCCTCGGGATCGGTGATGAGCGAGCCCGCGATTTTCCGCGACACGAGCGTGCAGTCGACGTTGTAGGCGCGGTCCGCGAACCCCTCCGACGCGACGCGGACGCCCCTCTTGCGGCACGCGCGGTCGTACTTGCCGGAGGCCAGCGCCATCAGGATCAGGCCGGTCCCACCCGACTCGAGCGCCGCCTCGCCGGCGGCCACCGCGAGCGCCTCGTCCTTCTCCATCATGTTGTAGAGGATGCCGTGCGGCTTCATGTGCTGGAGGTCGCTCCCCGCCACGCGGACGAACTCGCGGAGGGCGCCGGTCTGGTAGCAGAGGTAGTCCTTGATCTCCCTGGGCGTGACGTCCATCACCCGCCGCCCGAAGCCCATGAGGTCGGGCAGCCCCGGATGGGAGCCGATCGCGACGCCGTGCTTGAGCGCCAGCTCCACCGTCCTCCGCATCACGTGCGGGTCGCCGCCGTGGAACCCGCACGCGACGTTCGCGGAGGTGATGCAGGGCATGATCTCGGCGTCGGCGCCGAGCGTCCAGCGCCCGTAGCTCTCGCCCATGTCGCAGTTGAGGTCGATGGAGCGCGTCGTCGCCATGGTCGTTGCTCCTTCCCCTCCGTCGTCCCGGCGCCGCAGCGCCGGACGTCCGGGCAGATTACCCTCTCCCCAGCACGCGCGCCAGCGCGTTCACGAACCGGTCGACGTCCTCGTCCTGCATCGCCAGGGAGCAGGCCCCCAGGCCACGCTGGGTGAGGAGAATGCCCTCGTTCAGGAGCCCGAGGAACACCCTGAGCGGCGCCTCCCCGTCCTTCGGCCGGCTCGACCGGTAGTCGGTGAGGCGCCCCGACGTCCAGTGCAGGCAGAACAGTGACCCGATGCCGCTCACCTGGCCGCGCCGGCGGGTCGCCTCGAGGAGCCGCGTCACGCCGCCGCGGAGGCGCTCGCCGAGCGCGTCGAGCCGCGCGTAGGCCTCGGGTCCGAGCGCGTTCAGCGTCGCGACACCGGCGGCCATCGTCACCGGGTTGGCGTTGAAGGTGCCCCCGTGGCTGATCCGCGCCCCGCCCCGCCGCGGGTCGAACGCGGCCATGATGTCCGCCCGCCCGCCGAACGCCCCGACGGGGAGCCCGCCGCCGATGATCTTGCCGAGCGTCGTGAGATCGGGCCGGACGCCGAACCGCTCCTGGGCGCCGCCCGGCGCGACGCGGAACGAGATCACCTCGTCGAAGATCAGGACGATGCCGTGGCGCTCCGTGAGCGCCCGCAGCCGCTCGAGGAAGCCCTCCGCGGGGGGGAGGACCCCTCCGATCCCCAGCAGCGGGTCGACCAGGACCGCCGCCAGGTTGGCGGCCTCCCGCTCGATGATCGCCGCGCACGCGTCCCCGTCGTTCCACGGGAGCACCGTGACGTGCTTGAGGACCGCCGGCGGGATGCCGCTCGACCACGCGACCGGCTTCGGGCGGGACCGGCTCCCGGCGGTGCGGGGGTCGGGCGAGACGCTCACCATCACCCAGTCGTGCGTCCCGTGAAACGCCCCCTCGAACTTCGCGATCTTCGGGCGCCCCGTGAACGCGCGCGCGGCCCGGACCGCGTTCATGGTGGCCTCGGTCCCCGAGTTCGTGAAGCGCACCGTCTCGAGCGACGGGATGCGCCGGGTCAGGATCCCGGCGAGCCGGATCTCGTGCTCCGTCGGCGCCGGGAACGACAGGCCCTGCTCGGCGACCTCCCGCACGGCCCGCACCACCTCGGGCGGGGCGTGGCCCAGGACGAGGCTCGTGTAGTTGCCGTTGAAGTCGACCCGCTCGACGCCGTCCACGTCCCAGATGCGGGACCCCTGCCCGCGCTGGACGTAGAAGGGGTACGGGTCGAAGAACGTGGTCGTGCGGCTGTTGCCTCCCGGCATGACCGCGACCGCTTCCTCGTGCAGCGCGCGTGATCGACCCGTCTTCGCGACATACTCGGCCAGCTCTCTGTCGACGGTCATGCGGCCTCCTTACGCCAGGGCGCCCTCGAGCGACGCGATGGACTCCCGGAGCAGCCGGTGCGCCTCGCCGAGACCCACCGCGCGAAAGCAGAGCCGCTGGCCCGGCTTGACCTGCCCCAGACGCCCGATGTCGAAGGAACAGACGGTCGCCACCTTCGTGTAGCCGCCCGTGGACTGGCGGTCCACGAGCAGCACGATGGGCTGACCGTCGCCCGGGACCTGGATGCTCCCGAGCGCGATCCCGTCGGAGATGATGTCGTGGCCGCGGCGGTGGGCGATCCGGGGCCCGCGGAGCCGCGCCCCCATCCTGTCGGACTGCGGCAGCATCTCGTACGCGCCCGTGAGCAACGCCTCGATCCCCTCGTCGGTGAAGCGGTCGGCCTGCGGGCCCAGGACGACGCGGATCGTCGGCTCCGACGCAAGATCGGGGATCGCCCGCGGGGGGACGCTCCGCTCCCGCGGCAGTGGCGCTCCTCCCACGCGGAGCGTGTCGCCCTTCCGGAGGGCGCGCCCCTCGACGCCGCCCAGCCGCCCGCGGAGGTAGGTCGCCCGCGAGCCCAGGACGGGCCGCACGTCGACGCCGCCGGAGAAGGCGATGTACGCCCGGACGCCCGTCCGCGCCGGCCCGAGCCGGACGACGTCGCCGGCGCGGAGCGGGAGCGTGGTCCAGCGCGGGGCCGGATCGCCGTTGACCGTCACCTCCACCTCGGCGCCGGTGACGGCGATCGCGCATGGGGCGTCGGTCTCGAAGCGGGGCCCGGCGAGCGTCGACTCGAGCGCCGCCGTCCCCCCGTCGTTGCCCGCGAGCCGGTTCGCGAGCACGAACGCCGCGCGGTCCATCGGTCCGGAGGGCGGGATGCCGTAGCGCAGGTGGCCCGGGCGTCCCCCGTCCTGCACCGTCGTCTGCGGGCCCGGGTCGAGGATCGTGATCGTGGCGGCCGTCACGCGATCACCGGTCGGTACGTCCGGGCGGCGACGCCGGCCGCGATGCGCTCGTACTCAGGGCGATCGATGGGCCGGAGGCGGACCCGGTCGCCGGGGCGCAGGAGGATCGGCTCGGGCCCGTCCGGGTCGTAGAGGCGGAGCGGCGTCCGGCCGAGGATCCAGTAGCCGCCCGGGCTCTCGACCGAGTAGATGCAGCACTGGACGCCCCCGATACCCACGCTCCCCGCGGGCACCTTCGTGCGCGGCGTCTCGAGCCGCGGGAGCTGGATCCGCTCGGGCATCCCGCTCATGTACGGGAGGCCCGGGGTGAAGCCGATGAAGTAGACGAGGTAGTCGGGGCCGGCGTGGAGCCGCACCAGCTCCTCGACCGGCAGTCCCAGGCGCCGGGCCGCCGCCTCGAGATCCAGGCCGAGCTCCGGGTCGTAGCAGCACGGGATCTCGACGACGCGCGGGGGCGGCAGCACCGCGGTCTCCGCCTGGGGCTCGAGATCGCGGAGCGTCGCGCAGAGCGCGTCGTAGTCGACGACGAGCGGGTCGTAGTAGACGAGCAGCGCGGAGAACGAGGGGACCGTTTCCACCACGCCCGGCACCCCCTTCTGCTGGATCAGGAACTCGAGCGCCCGGACGCGCGTGTTGACCTCCACGCTGATCTCGTCGCCCAGCTCGACGGAGACGGCCAGGTCACCCGCGGGCAAGACCCTCAACGGCTCGCTAGAACGCGGACAGCGCGGAGTTCGGCAGGTCGGTGATGAACATGTGCCCCGGACTGTGACTGATCATGAACGGCGGCTTCGACGCGAGCGCGACCGCCTGCGGCGTCACGCCGCACGCCCAGAAGACCGGGACGTCGCCGGGCCCGAACTCCTGCGGGTCGCCCCACTCGGGCCGCCCGAGGTCCGTGATCCCGATCGCCGCCGGGTCGCCGATGTGGACGGGCGCCCCGTGGGCGCCCGGGAAGCGCGCGCTCGCGGTCACGGCCTTCGGGACGTCGGCCGCCGCGATCGGCCGCATCGACACGACCATCGGGCCGTGGAACATCCCCGCCGGCCGGCAGGCGATCGACGTCCGCCACATCGCGACGTTCTTGCCGTGCTCCACGTGCCAGAGCCGGATCCCCGCCTCGAGGAGCGCCCACTCGAAGGTGAAGGAGCACCCCAGGAGGAACGCGACCAGGTCGTCGCGCCAGTACGGGGTGGCGTCCGTGACTTCGTCCGCCAGCGCGCCGTCTTTGTAGACACGGTAGCGCGGCAGATCGGTCCGGAGGTCCGCGCCCGGCGCCGCGCCGACGGGCTCGGCGGAGCCGACGTCGGTCACCTCGATGAGCGGGCAGGGGCGCGGGTTCCGCTGGCAGAAGAGGAGGAACTCGTAGGCGTAGTCTCTCGGGAGCACCGCCAGGTTCGCCTGGACGAAGCCCGCCCCCAGGCCCGCGGTGACGCCCGTCAGTTTCCCGGCGCGGATCTCGCGGCGGATCTCTCTCGGGTGACGCATGTCGATCGGCATGCGCGTATTTTACCTCTGGCCGAGGCGCGGCCACACCTCGGGATTGACCAGCACCTCGGGCCGCTCGCCCCGGAGCACGCGCGCCATCTCGGCCGCGACCTGCACGGCCATCTGGCGGTTCGCCTCCGTCGTGACGCCGGCGACGTGCGAGGTGCAGACCACGTTCTCGAGGTTCAGCAGCGGGCTGTCGCGCGGCGTCGGCTCCTCCTCCCACACGTCGAGGCCGGCGGCGGAGAGCCTCCCGCGCGTCAGCGCCTCGAAGAGGGCGCGCTCGTCCTGCACGGGGCCGCGCGACGTGTTGATGAAGACCGCGCCCGGCTTCATGAGCCCGATGGTCCGCTCGTTGATCATGTGACGGGTCTCGGCCGTGAGCGGTGTGTGGCAGGTCACGACGTCCGCCTGGGAGACAAGCGCGTCGAGGCTCCCGACCGGCTCGGCGCCGCGGCGCCGGAGCTCGTCGTCGGGCACGTAGGGGTCGTAGCCGAGCACGCGCATGCCGAGCGCGCCGGCGAACCGCGCCACGCGGCGGCCGATGTTGCCGACGCCGACGATGCCCAGGGTCTTCCCGCCCAGCTCGGTGTTCCCCGCGTACCGCTTGGTGCTCCAGTCCCCCGCCCGCGTGAGCCGGTCGACCAGGAGCGTCCGCTTCACGCACGCGAGCATCAGCATCAGCGTGTGCTCGGCGACCGCCTGGGAGTTCGAGCCCGGCGCGTGGACGACGGCGACGCCGAGCCGCGTCGCGGCCGGGATGTCGACCGTGTCGAGGCCGACGCCGTGCCGGCCGACGACCCGGAGCCGCTTGCAGGCGGCCATGAGGCTCTCGGTGCAGGAGGGCTTGATCCTGAACAGGATCCCCTGGGCCTCCGCCGCGACCCGGACCAGCCCCGCCTCGGTCTCGTCGTCGCAGACGACGACCCGCGCCTCCCGCTCGAGGAGCGCCTTGCCGTCGGGGTGGAGCGGGCCGGCCAGCACGACCAGGGGACGCGGATCGGTGGGCATCGGAGCGGTCTCCTTTCGGCGTTCTTGTTCCCGCTACTTCCAGGCGACCAGGACCAGCCGTGGAGCGTCCAGCGAGAAGGGCGTGCCGTCGAGCCCGCCGTACAGCTCCACGCTCCGCCAGCGCTCGGGCCGCAGCATCGCCGACAGCTCGTGGGCCGAGTAGAGCCGGATCTCGCTCTCGCCGATCAGCTCGCCGGTCTCACCCCTGGCGCGGGTCGAGGTGTCGCGGAGTCGCCACCAGCGCGCGTGCCAGCGGCTCGTCGCCACGTCGAACGAGTGCTCGACGCGGAGGGTCCAGCCGTCCACGCGTCGCCGCTCCTCCGGAGCGAGCGACCGGACGAGCTGGTCCCGGTTCCGCGTATCGAGCACGAAGGCGCCGCCGGGTCCGAGCGCGCGCCAGAAGCGATCGAGCACCAGCCGGTCCTCGTCGTCGGAGAAGTAGCCGATCGAGCTGAAGAGGTTCACGGCGAGGTCGAACTCGCCGGCGAACTCCATGTCGCGGATGTCCGCGCAGACCAGCTCGATCGCGACGCCGGCCTCGCGCGCGGCCTCGCGCGCCCGGCCGACCTCCGTCTCGTTGAAGTCGACGCCCGTCACCCGGTAGCCGCGCCGCGCGAACTCGATCGAGTGGCGGCCGAAGCCGCAGGGCGCGTCGAGCACGCGCGCGCCCGGCTCGCGGGCCACGAGCCCCGTGATCCACTGCACGTCGCCCGCGGCGTCCATCGGCGACTCGACCGCCTGCGAGATCTGCGGCCAGGCCTCGCGGAAGAAGCGCTCGCTCTGGAACACGGCGGTCATTATATCTGCGCGGTCGACTTTTTGCCCTCGCCGATGCTCCGCGCCCGCTCGAGCGCGTCGGCGGATGACCGCCGGCGCCTGTGGTATCGTCTCCTGCCGTGAGCACGCTCGTCACGGGCGCGTTCGGCTGCATCGGGTCGTGGGTCGTGCGCGGGCTCCTCGCGCGCGGCGAGCGGCCGGTCGTCTTCGATCTCGGCGACGACCCCTGGCGGATGCGGATGATCGTCGGTCCCGACGTCGCCGGCCGCGTGGCGACCGTGCGGGGCAACATCGCCGACCGCGACCAGGTCGCGGGCGTCGTCCGCGAGCACGGCATCTCGCGGATCATCCACCTCGCCGCCTGGCAGATCCCGCTCTGCCGCCAGGACCCGCCGCGGGGCGCCCTGATCAACGTCGTGGGCACGGCGAACGTGTTCGAGGCTGCTCGGGCCAGCGAGGGGCGGGTCGAGCGCGTCGTCTACGCCTCCTCGGCGGCGGTCTTCGGCCCGCCGGGCCTCTATCCGCCGGGGCCCATCAGGGACGACGCGCCGTGGCGCCCCGCGACCCACTACGGCGTCTACAAGGTCGCCAACGAGGAGACGGCGCGCGTCTACTGGGACGAGCACCGGATTCCCTCGATGGGGTTTCGCCCGCTCTCCGTGTACGGACCCGGGCGCGACTTCGGGCTCACGGCCGATCCCACGCTCGCGATGAAGGCCGCCGTGCTCGGGCGCGCCTTCCGGATTCGCTGGGGCGGCCGGACGGACCTGATCTACACGGAGGACGTGGCCCGGGCGCTCATCGCCGCCGCCGACTCCCGCCTCGACGGCGCGCGCGTCTACAACCTCCACGGCGCCTCCGCCGCGGTCGCGGAGGTGGCGCGGCTCATCGCCGAGGCGTGGCCGCCCGCAGCGGGACTGATCACGCACGTCGAGGAGCCGATCCCGTTCCCGGACGCGCTCGACGACTCCCGCTACCAGGGGGATCTCGGCCCCGTCCCCCGGACCGCGCTCGCCGACGGGATACGGCGCACCCTCGAGGAGTTCGCGCGGCTCGAGAAGGAGGGACGCCTGGACGCCCGAGAGCTGGCGTGACCCCGTATCGGGTGCGGCTCGCGACGGCGGCGGACGCCGAGGCGATCTGCCGCATCTACAACCAGGGCATCGAGGACCGGGTCGCCACGCTGGAGACCGAGCTGCGGACGCCGGAAGAGCGGCGCCAGTGGCTCCAGGCGCGGAGCCCGCGCCACCCCGTGATCGTCGCCGACTTGACGGAGCCACACCGTGCCCACAGCACGCCACCCACGGACGAAGCCGGCCTCGCGGAGCCCGTTACAGTAGTCGCCTGGGGGAGCCTGAACGTCTTCAACCCCCGCGAGGCGTACCGGTTCGTCGCGGACCTCTCCGTCTACGTCGAGCGCGCGTACCGGGGCAAGGGCGTCGGCGACGCGATCCTCGGGCGCCTGATCGAGCTGGCCCGCGAGCGGGGCTTCCACAAGATGGTGCTCTCGGCGTTTCCGGACAACGCCGGCGGCATGGCGCTCTACGCCAAGCACGGCTTCCGCACCGTCGGCGTCTACCGGGAGCAGGGCCTCCTCGACGGCCGGTGGGTCGACACCATCGTTATGGAGAAGATTCTCTAGCAGACACCGGATGGGCAATCGGATACACTCCCACCCGTCCCTTTCGCCGCGCTGAGGCCTCCGGCACGCCTCGTCGCAAAGCGTCAGTCGCCGGGACGCGTCCCGATCCTGGAGGGACACATGCGATTGCTTCACGCTCTGCTGGCTGGCGCTCTCTGCACGGCTCTTGCGTTCCAACCGA
>JACQWC010000138.1 GCA_016209635.1 Candidatus Rokuibacteriota bacterium
AGACGAAGCGGTCGGCTACGTCGCCAAGTGGGACGCCGCCGACCGCTTCGTCTTCCTCGACACGGTGCAGTACGCGAAGAACGGCTGGCAGAACCGGAACCGGATCAAGACGCGGGCCGGCCCGCGCTGGCTCACGGTCCCGGTGCGCGCGCGCCTGGGCACCCCGATCCGCGACGTCGCGGTCGACACGGCGCAGCCGTGGCGGCGGCGGCACCTCGGGACGATCGAGCACGCGTACCGCGCGGCGCGCCACCTCGAGCGCCACCATGGGGCACTCGTGGAGTTCTATGGCCGGGAGTGGACACGGCTCGCGCCGCTCGCCGCCGAGAGCGCCGCGTGGCTCGCGCGGGCGTTCGGGATCGCGACCCCGATGCGCCTGGCGTCGGACCTCGGGGTGACGGCGAGCGATCCCACGGGCCGCCTGGTCGCGCTCTGCCGCGCGGTCGGCGCCGACACCTACCTGGCCGGGCGCGACGGCGCCTCGTACATGGACCGCGGGCAGTTCGAGGCCGCGGGGATCGCGGTGCGGTTCCAGCGGTACGCGCATCCCACCTACCCCCAGATCCACGGGGAATTCACTCCATTTCTCTCGGCCCTTGACTTATTATTGACCCACGGCGATGAAGCGATCTCCATCCTCCGGGGAGGAGATGCGTGGTCCGAGCTCCCGCCCTGAGTAGCCGTCGGTGAACGTTCTCGCGATCGGTGCCCACCCCGACGACATCGAGTACGGGTGCGGTGGGATGCTCACGAAGTACGCCCAGAAGGGCCACGCCGTGTACCTCTTCGTCGCCAGCGACGGGGGGCTCGGCGGCGACCCCGAGGTGCGCCGGCGCGAGCAGGAGGACGCCGCCCTGATCATGGGCGCGCGGGAGGTGCTCTGGGGCGGCTACCCGGACACCGAGGTGCCGCTCACCCGCGAGCTGATCGTGCGGCTCGAGTCGGTGATCCGGAAGGTGCAGCCGCGGATGATCTTCGTCAACTCCCCCGACGACACGCACCAGGACCACCGGAACCTCGCCCAGGGCGTGATCTCGGCGATGCGCTACGTGCCGAACTTCCTCCTCTTCGAGGTTCCCTCCACCCAGCACTTCGTGCCGAACTGCTTCACCGACATCGAGGGCGTGCTCGACGCGAAGCTCGCGTGTCTCGAGGCGCACCGGTCGCAGGTGACGAAGACGAACATCGAGGACCTGACGATCCTGGAGCTCGCGAAGTCGTGCGCGAACTTCCGTGGCATTCAGGCGCGCGTGAGATACGCGGAAGCGTTTCAGTCGGTCCGGCTGCTGCTGAATCTTTGATTCCCCACTCGCGGCCCACCGTGAGCGAGGAGGACGCGCAGAGCGTCGCGCGCGTGGTCCGCGGCGGCCATCTCGCCCAGGGGCCGGAGGTCGAGGCGTTCGAGCGGGAGATGGCGAGTCGCCTCGGGGTCCAGGCGGCTGCGGCGGTGAGCTCGGGGAGCGCCGCCCTGGAGCTGGCCCTGCGTGCGCTCGAGGTCGGGCCGGGCGACGAGGTCCTCATCCCCACCTACGTGTGCGATGCCCTCCACCACGCGGTGACCCGGTGCGGGGCGACGCCGGTCCTGGCCGACGCCGACCCCGACACGCTCTCGCTCTCGGTCGCCGACGCCGCCCGCCGCGTGACCCGCCGGACCCGCTGCGTGATCGTCCCCCACGCCTTCGGCCTCGCGGCGGACCTCGACGGCTTCGAGCGTCTCGACGTCCCGATCGTGGAGGACTGCGCGCAGGCCCTCGGCGCAGTCGCGGGCGGCCGCCCCGTCGGCGCGCGCGGGCGGCTGGCGGTCTGCTCCTTCTACGCGACCAAGCTCCTCACGACCGGCGAGGGCGGGCTGGTCGCGGGTCCCGCCGAGCTGGTCGCGCGGGTGCGCGACGCGCGCGAGTACGACCAGCGACGCGACCTCACGCCCCGCTTCAACTACAAGCTGACGGACATGCAGGCGGCGCTGGGGCGGAGCCAGCTCGCGCGGTACGATGCGTTCGTCGCCCGGCGGCGGGCCATCGCCGCGGGGTACCGCCGGGCGCTCGCCGGCGCGCGGTGCCGGCTGCCCCTCGACGTCGGCGCGCGCCACGTCTATCACCGGTTCGTCGTCGGCCTGGACGGTCCGCTGCCGCCCCTGCTCGAGCGGCTGGTGGCGCGCGGCGTCGCCGCGCGGCGCCCGGTCTTCCGCCCGATCCACCAGGCGCTCGGGCTCGCGGGGTATCCGGTGGCCGAGCGGCTGTGGGCCGAGCGGCTGTCGCTGCCGTGCTACCCCGCCCTCGGCGACGCGGAGGTCGATGCGGTCGCCGCCGCCCTCCGCGAGGGGCTCGAGCGGGCATGAGCGGCGCGGCGACGCGGGCGAACGCCGTGGCGCCGCGCCCGCGCGTCACCATGTCGGAGCTGGCCCGCCTCCCCCTCCCTCTGCTCCTGCTCGTGCCGGTCGTGAGGCTCTGGTTCTCCCGGGGAGGGCTCGACTGGCTCTACCTGATGCTGCTCGCCTTCACGCTCGCGCTCTGCGCGGTCCCGATCGTCCGCGCCGCTGCCCTCTGGTGGGGGGTCCTGGACCAGCCGGCCGCCCGCAAGGTCCACGCGGTCGCGACGCCGCTCCTGGGCGGCGTGGCGGTGTACGGCGCGTTCGCGGTCACGGTGCTCGCCAACTTCGAGTTCTCGCGCCCGCTCAAGGGAGTGGCGCTCGGCGCCTCGCTGGTCGTCGCGGTCGGCGTCCTCGACGACCTGCGCGACCTGCCCGCCTGGCTCAAGCTGCTCGGGCAGGTCGGCGGCGCCGGCCTGGCGCTCGCCTACGGCGTGACCCTCCTCGTCGTCCCGACGTGGATCCCGGGCGCGGTCTGGCTCAACGGGATCCTGACGGTTCTCTGGTTCCTCACCGTCACGAACGCCGTCCAGTTCCTCGACGGCATGGACGGCCTGGCGGCCGGCCTCGGCATCATCGCGGGCATCTTCTTCAGCGTGGTCGCGCTCCAGACGCGCCAGGGCTACCTCATGTTCCTGTCGGCGGCGCTCGTCGGCGCGTGTCTCGGGTTCCTCCCCTACAACCTGCGTCCCGGCGGCGCGCGGATCTTCCTCGGGGACGGCGGGGCGAGCTTCATCGGGTTCACGCTCGCGGGCCTCGCGGTCATGGGCGAGTGGGCGGAGAAGAATCCGGTCATCGCGCTCTTCACCCCGGCGCTCATTCTCGGCGTTCCCCTCTTCGACATCGCCTTCGTCGGCGTCACCCGCGTGGTGACCGGCAAGGTGCACTCGCTGCCCGAGTGGCTCGCGTACGCGGGCAAGGATCACATCCACCACCGGTTCGAGGCGCTGGGGCTCACCAAGGCGCAGAGCGTGTTCCTCATCTTTTTCATCTCGGCCACCCTCGGCCTGTCCGCGACGCTGCTCCGGGGCGCGACGCCGCGGGCGGCGGGGCTCGTCCTGATCCAGGCGGCGTGCATCCTCGCCATCATCGCGGTGCTCGAGGGCGTCGGGCGGGGGAGGGTCGGCCGGTGACGCTCTCCCCCCGGGAGCTGGCGGTCCGGTTCGGGGCGGTGCTCCGCCTCGACGACCCGCCGAGACGACTCGCGCTCGCCCTGGCGGTCGGCGTCTTCATCAGCTGCACGCCCTTCTGGGGCCTCCAGACGCTCCTCTCCCTCGCCGTCGCGACCGTCTTCCACCTGAACAAGGCGGCGACGGTGACGGGGACGTGGCTCAACCTCCCGTGGTTCGCGCCCTTCGTGTACGCCGCCGCGCTCCGGATCGGCGCAGGCGTGGTCCCCGTGCGCGAGGGGTTCCACGGCGTGTCGCTGGCGCTCCTGGTGGGCACGACGATCGTCGGCGTGGTGGCCGCGTGCGCGACCTACGTCGTCGCGCTCGTCCTCATCTCCCGCCGCCGCGCCAGCGCAGCCGGGCCCCCGTCGTCGCAGACCCGCGCCGCCTGACGCGTGCCTCGCCGCGAGGGGGCCGGGGTATGATGGGGCGAAAGGAGCGACGGCCCATGATCGTGCGCAAGGCGGTGTTCCCGGCCGCGGGCTTCGGCACGCGGTTTCTTCCGGCGACCAAGGCGCAACCGAAGGAGATGCTCCCGCTCGTGGACAAGCCGACGATCCAGTACGTCGTCGAGGAAGCCGTGGCCTCGGGGCTCTCCGAGATCATCATCGTCACGGGCCGCGGCAAGCGGGCGATCGAGGACCACTTCGATGCGGCGTTCGAGCTGGAGTACTTCCTGAACGACCGCGGCAAGGTCGAGGAGCTGGCCCAGGTCAAGACGATCTCCGAGCTGGCGTCGGTCTCCTACATCCGGCAGAAGGAGCCGCTCGGGCTCGGCCACGCGATCCTCTGCGCGCGCCCCCTGGTCGGCGACGAGGCGTTCGCCGTGTTCCTGGGGGACGACATCATCGGCAACGCTCCGGTGCCGTGCATGCGTCAGCTCCTCGACGTCTTCGAGCGGTGGCAGGGACCGGTGATCGCCGTCGAGCGGGTGCCGCGCGAGCGGATCCACCAGTACGGCGTCATCGCCGGGCGGCCGCTGGGCGGCAACGTCTACGAGATCACGGATCTCGTCGAGAAGCCGAAGGCCCAGGACGCCCCGTCGGACCTCGCGATCATCGGGCGGTACGTGCTCACGCCGGACGTCTTCGCGATCCTCGCCGAGACCCCACCGGACGGTCGAGGCGAGATCCAGCTCACGGACGCGCTCCGAATCTTGCGCTCGCGGCGGGCCATGTACGCCGTCGAGTTCGAGGGGAAACGCTACGACACCGGCGACAAGCTGGGCTTCCTCAAGGCGACGGTCGAGTTCGCGCTCGCGCGGCCGGACCTCGCCGACGAATTCCGCGCCTACCTCAAGTCCCTCACGCTCTGACGAATCCCTGAACCTCTGACCGACGCGCCCGCCCGAGACCACGCGCCTGGGTGGCGGGGAGGGGGCCGGGCTCCGGGCGAAGTGGGGTTCCTGAGCCCGGGGGCCACCCCCTCCCCAGCCCCCCCGCGTTGACTTGACGCGGCGCTTCTGCCAGAATTCACGCCACCTTCGGCCCGACCTGAGGGGTCCCGACACGATGGCGCACACCCCCAAACGCCCGTTCCACACCGCTTCCGACGCCGAGATCAAGCGCGGCGAGGTTTCCGACGTCTACTTCGCGCGGACGGTGCAGATCCTCAAGTTCCGGAACGACCGGACGCGGGTCAAGGCCGAGGTGTATCTGAAGTCGCTGCCCGACGACTGGCAGTGGGGCATCCTGGCCGGCCTCGAGGAGGCGACCGGCCTGCTCGAGGGCCTGCCGGTCGACGTCCGCGCCATGGACGAAGGCACCGTGTTCGAGCCCTACCAGCCGGTGCTCGTCATCGAGGGCACCTACGTCGACTGGGGGCAGTACGAGACCGCGCTGCTGGGCCTCCTCTGCCAGGCGTCGGGGATCGCGACCAAGGCCGCGCGCTGCAAGAAGGCGGCGGGCGACCGCCAGGTCATCTCGTTCGGCGCGCGCCGCATGCATCCGACCCTGGCGCCGATGATCGAGCGGAACGCGTTCGTCGGGGGCTGCGACGGGGTCGCGGTCACGAAGTCCGCCGAGCTGATCGAAGCGGATCCGATGGGGACGATCCCGCACGCGCTCGTCCTGGTGGTCGGGGACACGGTCCAGGCGCTCAAGGCGTTCCACGAGGTCGTGGACCCGAAGGTGCGCCGCGTGGCGCTGATCGACACGCTCCAGGACGAGAAGTTCGAGGCGATCCGTGTCGCCGAGGCGCTGGGCAAGGAGCTGTACGCCGTCCGCCTCGACACGCCATCCTCGCGGCGCGGCGACTTCTACCGAATCATCCAGGAGGTGCGCTGGGAGCTCGACCTCCGGGGCTTCGACCACGTGAAGATCATCGCCTCGGGCGGGATCGACGAGTACGAGATCCTCACCCTGAACCCGATCGTGGACTCCTACGGCGTCGGCACGGCGATCGCGAACGCGCCGGTGCTCAACTTCGCGCTCGACATCATGGAGATCGAGGGGCGCCCCACGGCCAAGCGTGGCAAGTGGTCGGGCGAGAAGGACGTCCATCGCTGCCGCGGGTGTCGCGCGGCTGTCGTGGTACCTGCGGGACGGTCGCCCGCGCCCTGCGCCTGCGGCGGCGCCTGGGAGAGCCTGCTCAAGCCGCTCATCCGGGGTGGGCGGATCGTCCGCGACCTGCCCCCGCCGCGGACCCTCCGCGAGCTGGTCCTGGAGCAGCTCGCCCGGCTCCCGCTGGAGACGCTGCGGCGCCAGGGGCAGCGGCGCGATTTCTAGCCCGGGCGTGATGTCGATCCTGGACGACATCGTCGGCGACAAGCGCGCGGAGGTCGCGCGGAGCCGCCTCGCCACGCCGGCGGGGACCCTCGCCGCGCGCTGCCGCGCGCTCCCGCCGGCGCGCGACTTCGCGGCGGCCCTGCGCCCCGTCGCCGGAAGCGTCGCGCTGATCGCGGAGGTGAAGCGGGCGTCGCCGTCGCGGGGCGTCCTCGGCGACGCGCTCGATCCCCTCGGGCTCGCGACGACCTACGCCGAGCACGGCGCCGCCGCGATCTCGGTCCTGACCGACGCGAAGTACTTCCAGGGCAGTCTCGATCTCCTCGAGGCCATCCGCGCGGCCGTCGACGTTCCGCTCCTCCGGAAGGATTTCATCATCGACGAGTACCAGCTCTGGGAATCGCGCGCCGCGGGCGCCGACGCCGTGCTCCTGATCGTCGCGATCCTCGAGTCCCGGTCGCTCCGCGATCTCCTGGACGCGGCCAAGGGGCTCGGGCTCGCGGCGCTCGTCGAGGCGCACACCGCGGGCGAGGTCGACGTTGCGCTCGCGACCGGCGCGCGTATCCTCGGGATCAACAACCGGGACCTCCGGACGTTCGAGACCCGCATCGAGACGACGCTCGACCTCCTGCCGCTGGTCCCGCCGGGGCCCGTCGTGGTGAGCGAGAGCGGGTTCTTCACCGGCTCCCAGGTCCGCGCGGTCGCCGCCGCGGGGGCGCACGCGGTCCTCGTGGGCGAGGGGCTGGTCACCGCCGCCGACATCCCCGCCAAGCTGCGGGAGCTGACCCTTCGGGACGCGGCGCCGACCGGCGGGCGCCGGAGGCCCGGCGAAGGGACCCCGGGGGAGGAGGGGCCGACCGGCGGGCGCCGGAGGCCCGGCGAAGGCGCCCCGACGGTAGACTCCAATGGTTAGGGTCAAGATCTGCGGGATCACGAACGTCGAGGACGCCCTGACGGCGGTGGAGGCCGGCGCCGACGCTCTCGGCTTCATCTTCGTCGAGAACACCCCCCGGTTCGTGACGCCGGCGCGGGCGGCGGAGATCATCCGCGCGCTGCCTCTGTTCGTCACGCCCGTCGGGGTCTTCTGGGACCACCCCGCGGGCCACGTCAAGGCCGTGGCCGAGACGTGCGGGTTGCGCGCGCTCCAGCTCCACGGGGACGAGACGCCCGACGACGTGGCAGCGCACGCGCTCCCCGTGGTGAAGACGATCAAGCTCGCGCCCTCGGACGACCTCGGCGGGTTGCCGCCGTGGACCTTCGCGGTGACGCAGCGATACCGCGCCAGCGTCGCGGCCCTGCTTCTCGACAGCACCGCGCGGTGGAGCGAGGGGGAGCGGAGGCAGCCGATCGAGTGGCAGGTCGCGCGCAATATGGCCGCCGCCCGCTGGCGCATCGTCCTGTCGGCCGGTCTCACGCCCGAGAACGTGGCCCGCGCCGTGTCGATCGCCCGGCCGTACGCGGTCGACGTCAACTCCGGCGTGGAGGCCTCCCCGGGCCGCAAGGATCCCGACAAGGTCTGGCGGTTCATCGCCGAGGCGAAGGGCGCCCGGTGAAGAGACTCCCCGACCCGCAGGGCCACTTCGGCCGCTTTGGCGGCCGGTTCGTCCCCGAGACGCTCATGGCGCCGCTCCAGGAGCTCGAGCGCGCCTACGCGGCTGCGCGGCGCGATCGCCGCTTCCAGGCGCACCTCGGCTCGCTCCTCAAGGACTACGCGGGGCGGCCGACGCCGCTCTACTTTGCGAGGCGCCTGACGGAGCACAGCGGCGGCGCCCGCGTCTACCTCAAGCGCGAGGACCTCTGCCACACCGGCGCGCACAAGATCAACAACGTGCTCGGCCAGGCCCTCCTCGCCGTGCGCATGAAGAAGAGGCGCGTGATCGCGGAGACGGGCGCCGGCCAGCACGGCGTCGCCACGGCGACGGCCGCCGCCCTGCTCGGGCTCGAGTGCGACGTGTACATGGGGCAGGAGGACATCGAGCGCCAGGCGCTGAACGTGTTCCGGATGCGGCTCCTCGGCGCCCGCGTCGTGCCGGTGGAGGCGGGGAGCCGGACGCTCAAGGACGCGATCAACGAGGCGCT
>JACQWC010000132.1 GCA_016209635.1 Candidatus Rokuibacteriota bacterium
AGCGCGAAGTTCGAAGCGCCGAGCGCCGACCAAACCCGGACGGACCACGCCGTTCAACCTTTCGAGGCTTCAAGCCGGCGATCATCGCGGCAACGCGGTGGCCAACGGATTGGCGGATGAGCATGCGCGCGGCTACTCGATGACCTGATCAGCCCGCAGGAGCAACAACGGCGGGATCTTGAGCCCGAGCGCCTTGGCGGTCTTCATGTTGATGACCAACTCGAACTTGGTGGGCTGCTCGACGGGGAGGTCGCCAGGGTTTGCCCCCTTGAGGATCTTGTCGACGTAGACCGCCGCGCGGCGATACAGGTCGCTGAGGTTCGCGCCGTACGACATCAGACCGCCGGCCTGCGGCAGCTCTCGGTCGTCGAACGTCGCTGGCAGGCGATGCCGGACGGCGAGCTGGGCGATCCGCGTCAGGTTGGCCATAAAGAGTGGATCGCGGATCACCAGGAGCGCCTCCGCGTGTCCACGCGCCGCCGCAGCGAACGCCTGCTCCAGGTCTTCCGCGCGGCGGGCCTCGAGCGATTGTAAGTGCAGTCGTAGCGCCCTCGCCGCGCGCTCGATCCTCGCCGAGGATGACGCGGCGATCGGACCGCCGGGATTCCGCAGGACGGCGATGCGGGATATGCCAGGCACGAGTTCGGCGAGGAGTTCAAGCCTCTTCGCTTCCAACTCAACCGAAATGCTGCTGAGCCCCGTCACGTTGCCGCCGGGGCGCGCGAGGCTGGTAACGAAGCCTGCCTCTACAGGGTCATCGGTGCTCCGGATAACGATTGGAATGGTCTTGGTCGACCGCTGTGCGACCCGCGCACCGGGAGGTTCCAAGGCGACGATCACGTCGACCTTGAGCTGGATCAGCTCCTTCGCGAAAAAGCCGAGGCGGCCTTCGTCGTGGCGCGCCCACCTGTATTCGATCGTGACGTTCTGCCCGTCGATGTATCCCAGTTCACGCAAGCCTTCCTGGAAGGCGCGGGAACGCGGCTCAGCCGGGGACTGGAGCGATAGGTAACCGATTCGCGGCCTCTTCCCGACGTGCTGCGCCTCGGCGGCGAGCGGCATGACGACGACAGCAAGGACGACGATGGCGAAGATCACGGCGCACCGGGGCGTCATGGTCGCCTCCCCGGGGCGTCGGGCCGGACACCGTGCAGGTGGCGACGTCAAGATGCGCCGTGTGCGATGAGGGCGTAGCGCATAGACGACGCCAAGACCCCTATGGGCCACCGACCCGCCTCCCGCAAACCTTTGCGCGTAGGCAGTTCTGTCGCACCCTTGGCTACCCGCGGTATCAGGGCGGCAACGCCGCACCGCGCGACGCCAGCCGGCCCTGCTCCACCTCACGATCGCGACGTCGCGCATCGTCCCGTCTCCGCCAAGCTCTCGGCTTCGGCCTGCGAACGCCGCGGTGAGCGGCGCGCGAAGCGCGTCCGCTCGACTGCGAAGTTATGGGCCACATGGTTACACCACACTGGCCATCCCACCCTTTCCTCACTGAATCACTTCGTCGGCTCGCGCCAACACCGACGGCGGGATCGTCAGGCCGAGCGTCCTGGCTGTCTTCAGGTTGACGACCAACTCGAACTTTGTGGGCTGCTCGACCGGGAGATCGGCAGGCTTGGCGCCTTTGAGAATCTTGTCCACGTGGCCGGCAGCTTGGCGAAATAGCCCAGCATAATCGACTCCGTACGACATGAGGCCGCCCGCCCACACATAGTCCCTGTTGCCGAACATCGTCGGCAGCCGGCTCTTGGTCACGAGATCGAGCAACCGCGTTCGGTGCGTAAAGAAGAACGGGTTGTCCGCCACGAATACCGCGTCAACGCGCTCTCGGGTCATCGCCGCGAACATTCCGTCGAACTCGGAGGGCCGCTGCACGGCCATGGGTACGAGTTGGAGTCCAAGGTGCGGCCGCCTCGACCGCTTTTAGCATGGCGTTGTGCCACGGAGTGGGGGGATGCCAGAGCACCGCCACCCGCGACCCCTTGGTCACGACCTCCCTGAACAGTTGCAGGCGTTTCGCGCTGACTTCTGGATGCATGAGGGCAATCCCCGTGACATTCCCACCTGGGCGCGCGAGGCTGGACACAAGCCTATCGCCCACGGGATCGGCCGCAAGCGCCATCACAATGGGGACCGTCGGCGCAGCCTGCATGGCAGCGCGAGTCGCCAAGGTGACGTCGGCCACGATGAGATCCACCTTGAGTCGGATCAGTTCTGCCGCCAGGCTGGGCAGTTGATCGGACTTTTGCTGGGCATCTCGCCACTCGATGACAATGTTTTGGCCTTCGATGTAGCCGAACTCGCGCAGTCGTTGCCGGAATGCCTGAGGCGGATCGGCGTGGGAAGGATAGAGAGCCAACAAGACCCCAACACGCCAGACCTTCCCGGCCTGCGGCTGCCCTTCGGCGACAAGTGGTACGGCGAGGAGTGCCGCGGCGGTGATGAGAATGAGCGCCGCTGGTCTGAGGTTCACGTGTTCAGCCTATGAAACGAGATCACGGAAGCCTACCCGCGACGGCACGTCTCGTAGGTGCATCCCCTTGCCGCATTCCTTCAGCCAGGGCCCGTACCGCGGTGTCCCATCTGCGGCCCTCCAACCTCGCGCGGTGCGCATAACGCGATCCTCTCTTGAACTGTGTTATCCGGCTGCGTAGTTCTGTATAGCACGACGCACGAGCTTGGCCGCGATCCGAAGGTGGCTAGAGTTTCCGCCACGTTGCAGCACACGCCCTGGCTCGGTTGCCGTGATACACCGCGAGGCGCTGCAAGATATCACCCGGGCGTCCGCGGCCAGCCCGAGATTTCCGGCTTCCGAGGTCATCATAGGAACACCGGTCGGCGGGGCTCCTCCGGCAGCTGGGTGGCAAACGAGTGACGGAAGGTGTGGCACGTGGCCTGCTTGGCAATCCCAGCGCCGCGGACAGCATCCTTCACGGCCCGCTAGAGAACGGATTCGTGGAGGTGGTGGCGACGATGCTGAGGCGGTCCACGTAGGCCAAGTCGTCTTGGCAGCGGTCGGCTCGGGTTCATGGACGGCCAGGGAGCGAGCGAGCACCGGCGGACTTGCCGGTGAGCGGCCCTCGGGTACGGAGTCGGACATCACCATGGTCTTCAGCCGCCGAGGAAGATCCGGCGCACCTCGGGCGATCGACGCAGCTCGTCCGCGGGGCCGTCGAGGACCGTCCGGCCGCTCTCGAGCACATAGCCACGATGGGCCAGCGAGAGGGCCAGCTCGACGTTCTGCTCGATGAAGACGACGGTCACGCCCTCGCGGTTGATGCGGCGGATGACGTCGGCGATCTCCGCGATCACCCGCGGCGCCAGTCCGAGGAAGGGTTCGTCGATCATCAGGAGCTTCGGTCGCGCCATGAGGCCGCGGGCGATCGCGACCATCTGCTGCTCGCCTCCCGAGAGGGTGTGCGCGAGCTGATCGGCGCGCGACCCGAGGATCGGGAAGAGCCCGGCGAGCCACGCGAACCGCTCCCGGCGCCCGGCGCGGGCGGCGGGAGTGTACGCGCCGAGCCACACGTTCTGGCGCACGGTGAGATACGGGAAGAGCCGCCGCCGCTCGAGCACGTGGCTCAGCCCCTCCGCCACGATCCGGTGGGCGGGGACCGCCGCGATCGAGCGGCCGCGGAAGGTGATCTCGCCGCTCCGGGGGCGCACGAGGCCCGAGATCGTGTTCAGGAGGGTCGACTTGCCCGCGCCGTTCGGACCGAGGAGCGTGACGATCTCGCCCTCCTCGACCTCGAGACGCGCGCTCCAGAGGACCTGGTAGTCCCCGAGGAGCACGTCGAGCCCGCCGACGGTGAGCATTAGCCTTTCCACGACTCCCCGAGGTAGGCGTCGATGACCCGGCGGTCGCGGAGGATCTCGGCGGGCGTGCCGTCGGCGATGACCTCGCCGAGCTGGAGCGCCAGGATCCGCTGGGCGATCTCCATGATCACGCGCATGTTGTGCTCGATGACGATGAGCGTGAGTCCGCGCGCGTGGAGATCGCGGACGAGCCTCACGAGCCCCGGGATCGTCGCCTGATCGACGCCGCCCGTCACCTCGTCCAGGAGGAGGAGCCGCGGTTGCGTGGCGAGCGCGCGCGCCAGCTCGAGCCGCTTCCGCTGGCCGGTCGAGAGCGCCCGCGCGTGGGCGTGCGCACGGTCCGCGAGGCCGACGCTCTCGAGCGCCGCCTCCGCCGAGGCGCGTGCCCGGGCGGGGTCCGGCGTCTTGAGGAAGGCGCCGATCATGACGTTCTCGAGGACGGTCATCGCCGCGAAGGGGCGGAGCTTCTGGAAGGTTCGCGCGACCCCGAGCCGGCTGATCTGGTCGGGCCTGAGCGCGGTCAGCGGCCGGCCCTCGAGCCAAACCTCGCCGCGGTCCGGGCGCGCGAAGCCGGTGAGGAGGTCGAAGAGGGTCGACTTGCCGGCGCCGTTCGGCCCGATCATGCCGACCAGCTCGCCCGGCCGGACGGTGAAGGAGACGTCGCGGTTGGCGACGACACCGCCGAACCGCTTGCTGAGGCCGGAGACGGAGAGGAGGCTCATTTGTCGCGGGGTCCGCGTGCCCCGCTCGTCCCGTGGGTGGCCTGAGCCAGGCGCGGCCTGGCTCTGTGCAGGAGGCCCAGCAAGCCGGCGGGCTGGAGCACGGAGATCAGGACGATCAGCCCGCCGTAGATCAGGAGGTCGAGCGCCTTGCCGCCGCCGCCGAGGTAGACGCGAGTCCCCTCGGAGAGCGGCACCAGGACCGCGGCGCCCAGGAGGGGCCCCCAGAGCGTGCCGACGCCGCCCAGCACGGCGATGAGGCACATCAGGATCGAGAGCGACAGCGGGAACACGGACTCCGGATCGATGAAGAGCACGTACTGCGCGTAGAAGGTGCCGCCCAGCGCCGTGAGGGCGGCCGAGAGGGCCAGCGCCCGGTGCTTCTCGCGCGTCACGTGGACGCCGAGGCTCGCCGCCACCTCCTGGTCCTCCCGGATCGCGCGGAAGTAGTAGCCGGCGCGGGACCGCTCGAGCCGCCGCGTCACGGCGAGCGTCGCGAGGAGCAGGCCGAGGGCGATGTAGTAGTAGACGGCCTTGGAGTCGTGGAACTGGAAGTTCACGAAGCTGTCGGGCCTCTTGATCGGGACGAACAGGCCGCGCGCGCCGCCCGCCCAGTCCCAGTTGATGACGAGCGTCTGCACGATCTCGCCCACCGCGATCGTCGCGATCGCGAAGTAATGGCCGCGCAGGCGGAAGACCGGGTAGCCGATCGCCTGCGACACGCCGACGGCCGCGAGCGCGCCCGCGAGCATGCCGAGCCACGGGGAGAGGGCCGCCTCGCGGACGAGCAGCGTGGATGTGTACGCGCCGATGCCGAAGAACACGGCATGCCCGAGGGAGATCTGGCCACAGTAGCCGGCGACGATGTTCCACGCGGACGCGAGCGTGCCGTAGAGGAAGATCATGATCATCACGTGACGCGGGAAGGGGAGCGTGAAGACGAGCGGGAAGGCGAGCGCCGCCACGAGCCCGAGAGGCGGCGCCGCGCGACTCAGAACCGTCCGAGGAGTCCCTGGGGTCGCCACAGGACGACGGCCAGATAGAGGAGGAAGACGACCGCGTACTTCATGGCCGGCGCGATCACGAGCCCGGCGAAGACCTCGACCAGCCCGACGACCACGCCCGCCAGCAGCGTGGCGGGCACGTTGCCGAAGCCGCCGAGCGCCACGATCACGTACGCGAGGAGCGCGAAGGTCCCGCCGACCTCGGGGAAGACGTAGAAGAACATCGCGAGGAGGCCGCCCGCCACGCCGACGCAGGCGCTCCCGATCGCCCAGCCGAGTGCGAACATGCGCTCGGTATCGATGCCGACGACGGCGGCCGCCTGCCGGTCCTGCGCCGTCGCCTGCAGCGCGAGGCCCGTCTCCGAGTGCCTGAGAAAGAGGTAGAGACCGACGAACGCGCCGAGGGCCAGGACGCTGGCGGCGAGCTGCGGGAGCCCGACGAACACCCCGCCCACGGCGAGGCGCCCCGCCAGGAGCGGCTCTTTGATCGTGCGGAAGTCCACGCCCCAGAGAAACTGCGCGCCGCTCCGGAGGAAGACGGCGAGCCCGAACGTCGCGAAGATCTGGGCGAGCATCGGCCCGCCGAGCACGTGACGGATGACGCCGTGATACGTCGCCCAGCCGAGCGCAGCGAGGCCCGCGGCCGCCAGCGGCCAGGAGACGACGGGGTCGAGATGGCCGAGCGACCAGGCGAAGAACGCGATGTACATGGCGAGCATGAGGAACTCGCCGTGGGCGAAGTTGACGATCTCCATGAGGCCGAAGATGAGGGACAGGCCGGCGGCGATCAGGGCGTAGACGCACCCCATGAGCACGCCGCCGACCGCCGCCTGGAGGACGACTTCGAGCGTCAGGAGCTTGCTTCCGTTACTTGCGGTCCTTCCACTGCGGGATCGGGTAGAGCACGTCCCTGGTCGCCGCGTCGAACGGGTAGACCGTGTGGTACTTGCCGCCCTGCATCTGGAGGATGATGCCCTTCACGCCGGTGTTCTGGCCGGTCTGGTCGAACTTGACGCCCTCCCAGGTCATGATGAGCTGGTCGCCGGGGATGTTGGTCGCGACGAGCGCCTTCCGGATTGCCTCGGGATCGGTCGAGCCTGCGCGGTTGATCGCGTCGAGCAGCGTCGTGATCCCCGTGAAGGCGCGCGCCGGGAAGTCGTAGAGATCCTTGCCCGCGCGCTTCGCGTAGATCGCGTTCAGCGCC
>JACQWC010000129.1 GCA_016209635.1 Candidatus Rokuibacteriota bacterium
GCCGTAGGCGTCGTGCATGAGCGTGTAGCCCGGCCCCGAGGTGGCGGTCATCGCCTTGAGGCCGCCGAGGCTCGCCCCGGCGCATGCGTGCATGCCGGCCAGCTCGTCCTCGCACTGCATGTAGTAGCCGCCGACCTGGGGGAGCCGCTTGGACATGTACTCGGCGATGTCGGTCGCCGGCGTGATCGGATAGCCGGCGAAGACGCGACAGCCGGCGGCGATGGCGCCCTCGGTCAGGGCGTAGGTGCCGGCCTCGAGGAGCCGGCGGCCCCGGGTGTACCGGCGGGCCCACTCCACCCAGGGTGCGATCAGGGTCTCCTTCAGCCCGAGCTCGAGCGCCGGCATCAGCGCGCCCCTCCCGCCGCCGAGAGCTCCGCCTTCGGCGACACGTCGATGCAGAAGTCGGGACAGATCTGGTAGCAGAGCATGCACCCGATGCAGTTCTCCTCCTTGGCGGTGTACATGGGGAACCAGCCGATCCGGTTCGGCGTCTTGCGCCACCCGAAGACGTCGACGGGACAGACGGCGAGGCAGAAGCCGCAGGCCTTGCACATGTCCTCGCTGATGACGACGTCCCACCTGCCCGCGGGCCCCTTGGGCGCGCGCTTGTCAGCCTTGAAGAGCGCCATCCCGCTCTCCGTGCGTCATGAGGTCCAGCACGATCGCCTTGGCGTTGGCGATGTGGGCGCGCGCCAGGCGCTCGGCGCGCTCGCCATCGCGCGCGGCGATCGCCTCGTAGATCGCCCGGTGCTCGCGGTAGGCGGCCGCGAGCCGGTCCGTCGTCTTGAGCAGCAGCGGGTGGAACTGACGGATCGAGAGCCGGACGACGGCCGAGAGCCCCTGGAGCCGCGTGTTGCCGCTGGCGCGGAAGATCTCCTCGTGGAACGCGACGTGCGCGGGGAACCACCGGTTCGGATCCTGGCGCTCGAGGCACTGGGCCATGCGGCCGAGCGCCCGCTCGAGCGTGGCGAGCGCGGCCGCGGGCGCCCGCCGGGCGGCGAGGCGCGCGGCGAGTCCGTCCAGCACCTCGCGGATGTCGTACAGCGCGACGGCCCGGTCGAGATCGAGGAGGGCGACCCTGACGCCGCCGCCCGGCAGGAGCTCGATCAGCCCCTCCTGGCGGAGCCGCCCGAGGGCCTCGCGGATCGGCGTCCGGCTGATGCCGAGCCGGTCGGCGAGGTCGGTCTGCCGGAGCCGCGCGCCGGCCTCGAGGCGCCCGTCGAGGATCGCGTTGCGGAGGGCCAGGGCCGCGTCGTCGACGAGCCGCCGCCGCGTGAGGGGAGCCACCCTGGGTCCGATGGCCGCCATCTCGCCGCCTTTCCGCCGCCTTCCCGCGGCCCGGGGGACTTTGTATCCAGGATCCAGCCACCTGGATAGGAGCACACCCGGCGGCCAGCGGTCAAGCGCTCAGTCGAACCGGCTGATGTGGAGGTGGACGCCGTGGCTCGACCGGGGCTCCACCGTGACCTCGCCGGTGCCGCGCAGCCGCTGGATCCCCGCGCGGTCGAACGCCGCCGTCAAGGCGGCGAAGTCAAGGGCGACGAGCGAGAGCGCGACGAGCCCTTCCGTGCCGCCGGCCTCCTCGCGGGGCACCAGGAGCAGCGCGCCGCGACCGACGGCGAGCATCGTGCGCGCGCCGCCGTTCATCTTGGCCTCGGGGAGCCCGAAGAGCGACTGGAAGACCCTCGAGGTCTCCCGCGGATCCCGCGTGCCGATCACCAATCGCTTGAGCCTGAGCGGCGAGGCGGGCTCGCCCTGACGCGCGTCGGCCCCATCGGGCGGAGTCGCCAGCTCCACCAGCACGCCCGCGCAGGCCCGCGGGTGCAGGAACGCGATCCGTCCCGCGAGGCCGTCCCGCGGCGTCGCGTCGATCAGCTCGACTCCCTTGGCTCTGAGGGCGGTGAGCGCCTCGCCGACGTCCGGCGTCTCGAAGCAGAGGTGATGGAGCCCCTCGCCACGCTTGGCGAGGAAGCGTCCCACGCCGCTCGACGGATCGAGCGGCTCGAGCAGCTCGATCTCGCTGTCGCCGGCGCCGAGCAGCGCCGCGCGCACCCCCTGATCCGGGAGCTCGGCTTCCTTCCACAGCGGGAGCCCCAGCGTCTCCCGGTAGAAGCGGTAGGCGTCCGCGAGGCGGGTCACCACGATCCCGACGTGATGAATCCGGCGCATCACGTGAGGCGCCCCTCTATCGCACAGCCGGGGCGGCCCGACGGAGGCGCGCGTCCCGGATCCGGACCCGGTGGTTCGGCAGGAGGGCGCGCGGCAGCCGGTCGGGGGGGAAGTACCTGAGGTCGAGCGTTTCCTCGGAGGTCCTGAACGTCCCACCGCGTCGGGCGCACTCGAAGCAGAGGTTGACGTAGTGCCAGATGTTGCCGTCCGGGTAGCGCACCACCTGGAGCCGCGGGTCGGAGTACACGCCGACGAGGCGGCGCACGGAGACGGTAAGCCCCGTCTCCTCGAGCACCTCGCGCCGCAGCGCGTCGATGACGGACTCGCCGACCTCGACGGACCCGCCGGGCAGCCCCCACTGCCCGCCGTCGCCGCGCTGCTGGAGCAGGAGCTGTCCGCGCGGGCCGAAGATGATCGCGGACACACTGGACCGCACCCCCAGCGCGCGCTGCCAGTCCCGCTCGAGGGTGATCACCCGCCCACCCAACCCGAGCCCACGGTGGACCGCAAGAATCGGGATCATGCCTGGCTGAAGAGCCGGTTAAACTTTCCCCACGGGACCGGCGACGTCGCGGCGACGCCCGTGTTCTCGTCGACGTGCGCCAGCGACTTCATGCCCACCAGCGCCGTGCCGATCCCCGGCGTCGAGCGGACGAACTGGAGCGCGCGCTGGGCGTCCGTCGTGAGCCCCGGGAGGAACTCGGCGACGACCGGCGGGAGGCCGCGCGTCAGCTGGCCCTGGTACACGGAGGCGGAGGCCATGACGTACACCCCGAGCCGGCGCGCCGCCTCCAGGGTCGAGACCATCACCCCGCCCACGCGCTGGTTGCCGAGCGTGAAGGCCTCGGGCATCGCCAGGTTGTAGGGGAGCTGGATCACTCCCAGGTGGTGGTCTCCGCCACCGACCTCCCGCGCCAGGGTCACGAGTTCCTCGAGGGACAGGTAGTCGGCGGCCCCGGGATCGCGCCGGTAGCCGTCCCAGGTCGCCGTCCCGTACGTCCGGATCTTCCCCGCCGCCACCGCCGCCTCGAGGGCTTCGAACGCCCCGCGGAGGCGGCGCAGGAATTCGGGGCGGTCGATCGCGCCGAGCTCGGACTCCGGATTGTGGACGTAGTAGACGTCGATCGTCTCGAGGCCGAGATTGGCGCGGCTCCGCTCGATCTGGTCGGCGAGGTAGCGGGGTGTCATGCAGTGCGAGCCCACGACGTCCGCCGGCCCGAGGATTCCGGGCCGCACGTACGTCTCGGCGACGTAGGCGCGGGGGTCGGGGGGCAGGGTCCCGTCGAACGGGATGAACCCGCCCTTCGTGGCGACCACGATCTCGTCGCGCGCGACGGCGCCGCGGCGAAGGACCTCGGCGAGGGCGGCGCCGATCGCCCGCTCGCTCCGCTGGTGCCGGTAGTTCACCGCCGTGTCGATGACATTGACGCCCCGCTCGAGCGCCCGCCCCACGGCCGCCCGGTAGAGCGCGTCGGTCTCCGCGTCCTCCCCGCCGAGGTAGGTGCCGATCCCGACGCTCGCCAGCCCGAGCCCGGGCCCGAGCTCGCGAAAGTGGTCGGCGGGGAGGCGCCCGGCGAACCGCTCGACGTAGCGCGCGGTCCCTGCCCGTGTCGCGCAGCCCGGGATCATGGATCACCCCTCGTGATAGAAGAGGAGCAGCAGTCCCACCAGCGTGAGACACGCGGTCCAGACCCACCCAGCCGACCGGCCGGCCTCGGGCAGCCGCAGCTCGAGCCAGCGCCCCCACCCGGCGAAGGCCCCGAGGAGGCCGAGCGGCGCGTGCGTGATCTCGGTGAGGAACTCGTCCTTGAGGTTGAACATCGCGTGCGAGTGCGTGAGCAGGAGGCCGCCGCCGGCGGCACAGAGTAGCGGGAACACGTACGCCCACGGACGGGTTCCGAGCCGCCCCGTCCGCACCATCCACTCGAAGATCCCGAAGGCGACGACCAGGAGCACGAAGGCCCGGTGCTGGAGGACGTCCGGGAGCGTCATGCTCTCCCAGAACCCGGCGGGGCCGAGCGGCCACGCGCGCGGGTCGTTCCGCACGAAGAGGACGGCGGCGAGACCGAGGAACGCGAGCGGCCAGTGGCGCGCGGCCCGGAGCCCGGCACGCTCCAGCGCCGCCAGGACTCCCATCAGGAGGACGAACACGCCGGCCCAGTGGTGGTTGTACTCCGACCACGCGCGCTCGACCGGCTTCCGCTCGCCGGGCGGCGCCATCAGCGGGTCGGCGGTCAGGAGCAGCTCGTCGATCGGCGGGCTCACGAGGCGTGGGGGACCGGGCGTGAAGCGCGCGGCGACCTCGGCCACCGTCGCGCGGTCCTGGCGGACGTCGACGGCCGGCGGGAGCGACGTGAGTGATGCCGCCGCGAAGAGCACCGTGAGGCCCAGTCCCAGCTCGACCTCGACGAGGCGCGTGAGCTTGAGGTCGTCCCTCGCCCTCGCGGCGCGGCGCACGAGGCGGAAGTTGACGCAGGCGAGCCCGAGGGCGGCGACGAGGAGGACGATCTTGGTCGCGACCATCACCCCGTACGCGGTTCCCACGAGGGCGGCGGGCTCGGCGACGTAGGCCACCGTCAGCGCGCCGCCGGCCGCCACGAGGACCGCGACCGACGCGAGCGCCAGGGGCGAGAAGCGCCGGGCGATCGCGCGGGCGGGCGGATCGGCCGCCTGGCGCGCTCGGAGGCCGTGGAGCGCGAGGTGGGCGAGCCCGCCGACCCAGACCCCGGCGGCGACCTGATGGATGGCGTCGAGCCCCACGAGCACCGCGCGATCGCCGACGCGCGCGATCGCGTGGCTCAGGAGCGCCGAGGAGCCCGCGAGCGTCACCGCGCCGACGGCGAGCGCGGCCCACGCGAGGCGACCGGCCGGGCGCCGCGCCAGCACCGCCGCGAGCGCGCCGAGCGCGACGCCCAGGGCCACGCGCGCGAGCGCTGTCCTGGCAAAGGATGTCTCCAGGTAGCGGCCGAGGGGCCAGCCGCCATGAAGGTCGCCGAGGGCGGCGAGGCCGACGACCACGACCAGGACCTGCGCGGCGGCGCCGAGCCAGGCGCCCGCGGCGGCGACGCGGAGCGCCCGCGTCGTCGCGGCATCCGGTTTCGCGTGCGGCTCGGCGCCAAGGACGAAGCGGACCCACGCGACGCCCCCGAGCAGGAGGCTCCCGAAGACGAGCATGCCGCCACGGAGCACGACGTCGACGAACCCCGCCATCGAATCAGGGGGCGACGCGGAAGGAGAAGCTGCCGCTCACCACGTGGCCGTCGGTCGACAGCACCTGCCACTCGACCCGGTAGGCGCCGGGGTCGAGCGGCGGGGTGACGGCGGTCAGCCGGTCCGGCGCCGCGGTCGCGCCGGCGGGGGCGAGCGTGAGCGTCTTGCCGCGCGGGTCGACGAGCCGCACGCGCGAGAGCGATTTCTCGATGCGGTTATTGAAGCGCAGCGCGATCTCGGCGGGCGCGGCGGGCACGACGGCCCCCGCGGGAGGCTGGGACTCGAGGAGGAGCGAGTGGGCCGAGGCGCGGCCCGCTGCCAGCGCGAGCGCGCCCAGGATCAGAGCGCCGGCGAGACGGATCAACGCCAGTCGTCGAGCACCAGGTGGGTGGGGTCCTCGTAATCCTCCAGCTTCCCGCGCTGCATCCGGACCATCGTGAAGTCGACCTGGTAGGCGCATTTGACGAGGGTACTGTACGCCACCCAGTAGTGGAGGTACACGGGCAGGATCACCCGCTGCACGCCGATCTCGTGGGCGAGGTCCTCCAGCAGCGCCACGAAGTGCTCGAGATACTCGACGCGGCGCTGGTGGGGATCGATGGCGAGGAACTTCACGTAGAGCGCGCCCGCGGGCGCCTCGCTCACGCCGGGGGTGTGGAAGATCGCAAACCCGACGAGGTCGCGCCCGCGCTCGACCAGGAGCGTGTCGCCCAGCGCCAGCCCGTCGACGATCTCGATCTCCTTCGCCAGGTCGAGGCCCCGGCAGATCGCATTCGTGATCCGGTGGACCCGGCCCAGCGCCGCCTTCTTCTTGGCCTCCTCGAGCGTCGAGAACCGCCGGGCCGTGAGGCCGGTCTTCGTCGGCCGGGGCGGCAGCCCCTTCATCGGCGTCCGCTCGATCGCGCGGCTCACGATGGCCATGAGCCCCTTCGGCTTGTAACCGAACTTGTGGTAGAGGTACAGGTGCTTCGGGCTCGTCGGGTACGTCACGCAGCCCTGGAGCGAGGTCTTGTTCTCGTCGAAGAACTCCAGGACCGCGCGGACGAGCTGCTGCCCGATGGTCTGGTTCTGGTAGTTGGTGAGGACGGCGACGGGCCCGATCAGCCCGAGCGAGCCCCAGGTCACGCCGACCGCCGCGCCCACGATCTTCGACTGATCCTCCTCGGCGACGAAGCAGCCCCACGGCTCCATGAGCCAGCGGTGATGGACGTACTGGGCGCCGCCGAACGCCTGCCGGGGCCGCGTGCCGAGCTGCCGCTCGAGGAAGTCGCCGAAGGTCTGCTCGATGACATCGCGCACCTTCGAGAGGTCGCCCTTGCGGACCCGCCGGATCTGGACCTTGGGTGCACGCCCCTGCGAGTCGAGCCCCGGGCGATCGACCGTCGCCCTCACGCGGAGACGCCCGCGAGGTCTTCCAGCAGGGTGATCACGCCCGAGTGGTCGAGGCCTCCGCGCCCCTTGACCCGGAGCGCGTTGAACAACTCCTGCACGACCGCGGTCGTCGGCAAGGGCACGCCCAGCGCGCGGGCGGACTCCATGATCAGCCCGAGGTCCTTGTAGTGGAGGTCGATCTTGAAGCCGGGGTTGTAGGTGCTCGCGAGGTAGTTGGGCGTCTTCTGGTCGAGGCACTTCGAGCCGGCGAGCCCGCCGGCCAGGGCCTTGAGGGTCAGCTCCCGGTCGAGGCCCGCCCGCTTCGCGAGCGTCAGCGCCTCGGCGAGCGCGGTGAGATTGACGGCGACGATGATCTGGTTGGCGAGCTTCGTGAAGCCGCCGAAGCCGAGCGACCCCAGGAGCGTGATCGTGCGCCCCATCGCCTGGAAGATCGGCAGGACGGCGTCGAACACCGCTCGGTCGCCGCCGACCATGATGGAGAGCGTCCCTTCGATCGCGCCCTTCTCCCCGCCCGACACCGGCGCGTCGAGCATCCGCACGCCTGGGACCTCGAGGGCCTTGCCCACCTTCTGGGTGACGATCGGCGAGATCGTCGACATGTCGACGTAGACGAGGCCCGCTCTCGCCCCCTCGACGATACCCTCCCGGCCGAGGGCCACCAGCTCGACGTCGGGGGAGTTGGGGAGCATGGTGATCAGGACGTCGCACTGGCTCGCCACCTCGCGGGGGGACTGGGCGGCCTTGGCGCCTCCGCGCGCCAGCTCGTCGACCGGCCCGCGGCTCCTGCTGTGGACGATCAGGGGATAGCCGGCCTTGAGGAGGTTTCGCGCCATGGGGCGTCCCATGATGCCGAGGCCAATGAATCCAATCAGTTGCGCCATGGGCTCCTCGCCGGACGATGGGTGATTGGGAGTCTCGCGCCGTGCTGCCCGCCGAGAGTTAGCACAGGCGACCGAAAGGGGTCAAGGAGCATTCGTCACCCGCTCGCCTCCCACCCACGTCTCCACCACCCGGAGGTCGAGGAGCGCCGCGTCCGAGCACTCGAGCGGGTCGCCTGACAGGACCAGGAAGTCCGCCCGCTTGCCCGGCTCGAGGCTCCCGCGCTCGCCCGCGAGCCCGGCGGCCCGCGCCGCGTCGATCGTGTACGCCTCGAGCGCCGCCTGGACGCTCAGCGCCTGGTCCCCGTCAGCGACCTCGCCCGTGCGCGTCCGGCGGGTGACGGCCGCGTAGACGCCGACGAGCGGATCGAGGGAGCCGCAGGGGAAGTCCGACGAGAACGCCTGGGGGATGCCGGCCTCGGCGACGCTCCTGAACGGACGAACGAGGATCTCGCCGGGGACCTCGTGGCGGCCGCGGTCGTAGAGGAAGGACGGCTGCGCGACGACCCAAACGCCGAGATCCGCCAGGCGAGCGATCAGCGCGCGCGTGAGGAAGATCGCGTGATCGATCCGCACGCGCGCGCGGCCCGCCGGCTCCGCGCGCAGCGCGTCCTCGATCGCGCCCACCGCGGTCTCGACGCCGAGGTTCCCGATGGCGTGACAGGTCACGCGCCGACCCGCCCGCCAGGCGTCGACGAGCCGCCCGGCGAGGGCGGCGCGCTCGTAGAAGAGGAAGCCGCTCGTCACCATGGCCCCGCCGCGCGGGTACCGGAGCGCGCAGCGATAGCCGCCGTCGACGAAGAGCTTGAGGGTCTCGCCCGGGGCGGCGGCGTCCGGCGCCTCGAACCATCCCCGCGGGCTCACCATCATCTCGCCGACGTGGATCGCGAGCGCGCCCGTGGCGCGCGCCTCCGCGTACCGCCGCGCCATCGCCGGCGTGACGGCGGCATCCTGGACCGCCGTGATGCCGTGCCGGGCGTACCGGAGGCTCGCCGCGCGCGCGACCTCGACGAAGCGCGACTCCCACCCCTCCCTGGATCTCGCCTCCGGGATCCCCATCGCCCGCTCGAAGAGAAGGCCCGTCGGCTCTCCCCCCCGGTCGCGCGCGATCTCGCCGCCGGGCGGATCGGGCGTCTGGCGGGTGATCCCGGCCGCGGCGAGGGCGCGGGAGTTGGCGACCGCCTGGTGGTGGGAGTAGTGCACGAGGAGCGCCGGGCGGTCGGAGACCGCGGCGTCCAGGTCGTGGCGGGTCGGGTGGCGGCGCTCGGCGAGCGCCCGGTGGTCGTAGCAGAAGCCGCGCACCCACTCGCTGGCGGGCACGCCGGCGGCCGCCTCCCGCATCCGCCCCTGGATGTCCGAGATGTCGTGGGCGTCGCGGCAGTCCACGAAGAAACAGTCGAGCGCCGCGATCGAGAAATGGTTGTGCGGGTCGATGAATCCGGGCAGGACCGTCCGGCCGCCGAGGTCGTGCAGCTCGTACCCGTCCTCGCGGAGCCAGAGGATCTCGTCGTCGCCGCCGACCTCGACGATCCGCCCGTCCTTGACGGCGAGCGCCTGGGCCCGAGGCAGGCTCGGGTCCATCGTCAGGACGGTCGCGTTGACGAGCAGCCTGATCCCTACGCCTTGCGCCCCCAGAGGTCCTTGGCGAGCCAGTCGAGCCCGAGATTCTCGAGCGTCTTCGGCAAGGGCTTCCCGGTCTTCCGGTCGTAGCCGACCTCGCGGTACCAGACCTCCAGCATCCGGTCCCACTGCTCGCCCACCGCCTGTCCCTTGGCCGGGCCGTCCACCGGGGTGGACCCGTAGCGCGCCGACGGCCGCTCGAGGTCCGGGGTGTGGCCAGCGCGCAGGGCGACGGCGCGCAGGATCGCGGCGGTGCGGCGTCCGAAGCGCATCGCCTCCTCGACGGTGTAGCTCCAGCCCGTCGCCGCCGAGAGCGCGCGGCAGACGTTCTCGAGCCGCGTGCGGGTGGTGAAGATGCAGACGCCCAGCGAGTCCTCGAAGTTGCGCCGTCCCCGGAGGCCCGCGACGAGCTTCGCCACCGCCTCGCCGTCGAACGTGTTGATGCGGGCCGGCATCCCGACCTCGGTCGGATGGACGGGGTTGCCGGTCTCGAGCGTCCCGGTGCCCGAGGTGCACGTGTCGAGCATCTCGTCCCACCGGCCGCGATGATCGTGGCCCCGGGGCGTCGCGCCCCTGAGCGTGTAGATCGCGCACTCGCGCGCCCGGCCGCCGAGCTTCTCCGCGGCGCGCCTCACACCCTCGGCGAGCAGGTTCCCGAGCCCTTCGCGGCGGGTGATCATCCCGAGCAGCCGGTGGGCGCCCTTCACGTCGCCCCACCGGAGCTCGAAGCCGAGCTGGTCCCTCGTGATCAGGCCCTTCTCCTGGCACTCCATCACCCAGCCGGAGATCCAGCCGAACTCGTTGACGTCGACGCACGCGCGGTCCAGCCGCGTGTTGAGCCACGCGATCCCATCCCGGTCGGTCGAGCCGAGCGTCCAGCCGCACGACCAGCCCTCGTACTCGGGCTCGTCCACGAGCTCGCCCTTGTGCTCCCCCCGCGGGAGCACCACGATGTGACAGGGGTGCATGCCGCAGGCGTTGCATTGGTGGCCGCGGTGGTCGAAGCCCGCGCGGAGCTTCGGCGCCTCCCACTCGGCGAGGTCGACGTTCGGCACGTTGGTCGTGTAGTTCCGGATCGGCAGGATGCCCAGCTTCGAGAGGTTCACCACGCCGGGGAGCGTGCCGTACTCGTAGAGGGACCGGGCCGACGGGTCGGTCTTGAGGTCGTGGGCGATGTCGTCGGCCGCCTGGATCAGGCCGCGCGGGTCCGCGGCGCTGAGTGCCTTCGTCCCCCGCACGATGGCCACGGCCTTGAGTCGCTTCTTGCCCATGACCGCGCCGCAGCCGTTCTTGGACGCGACGTGGCCGTAGTCGCCCTGGATCGCCGCGAACCGCACGCGGCTCTCGCCCGCGGGACCGATCGAGTAGACGGAGAGCTGGTGGCCCGAGAGGCCCAGCTCCCGGCCCAGCGCGTCCTGAGTCTCCCACGTGTCCTTCCCCGCCAGGAACTTCGCGTCGCGCAGCTCGACGACGTCGTCGTTGATGTAGAGGTAGACCCAGCCCTTGGCCTGCCCCTGGATGACGATCGCGTCGTAGCCCGAGTACTTGAGGTTCGTCCCGAAGAACCCGTTCGCCTGGGTCGAGGTGGGCCCGTTGGTGCCCGCGCCGATCGTGACGACCGTGAGTCCGCCCGTGCCCCACACCGGGAGGCCGGCGAGCGGTCCTGTCGCCAGCACGAGCCGGTTGTCGGGATGGTCCCAGCCCACGTTCTTCTTGATCTCCCGGTAGAGGATCATGGCGCCGAGGCCGACGCCGCCGATCCGCTCGCGCATCTCGCCGGAGCCCCAGGGCTCCGCCCAGACCCGGCGGCGCCCGAGGTCGACGCGGAGGAGCTTGCCGGCGTAGCCGCCCGGCAGGGCGGCGTCGCTGGACGCGCTCGCCTTGACCTTGGGTGCGGAGGTCGCGGTCGTCATACGGCCACCGGAGTGTCGCCGGGCGCCTTCGACGGACGCCCGAGCACGGTTTCGGGGAGCAACAGGCTCGTCGTCTTCGACGCGATGAACGCCGGCTTCAGGTTGAACGGGTTCGCCTTGAGGGATGTCTTGAAGCGCCCGAGCGACACGCCCGACTGGACGAGGCCCTTCAGCATGCCGACGTCGTTCGTCGTCCAGATGTCGCTCGAGGGACCGAGGATGATCGCGCCCGTCAGCCGGTCGCCGGTCCAGAGGAGCTTGCGGTACGCTGGCCGGTCGGCCTTGAGCCCGGCCGCGGCCTCCGCCTTCGGATCGTCCCACGCGCCGAACGAGGCCACGTCGAGATGGCACACCTCGACGATGTTGATCAGGAGGCTCCCGCGGTAGGCGACGTCGCGCCCCGCCATGTTGGCGCCGACCACCCGCCCGTGCTCCTGCGCGGTGGGCTCGATCGCGTGCACCGCGCCCTCGCCCGAGACGAGGTCGCGCCCTTCGGCCACGTCCCCCGCCGCGTACACGTTGAGCACGCTCGAGCGGAGGTGCTCGTCCACGACGATGCCCTTGTCGATCCCGATCCCGGAGCCCTTGAGCCAGTCGAGGTTGGTCTTGATCCCCGTGGCCATGATGACGACGTCACACGCGAGGTCCGGGCCCGACGCGAAGCGGAGCCGCTTCCGCGGCCCCGTCGGGCCCCGGCCCGGGGCGTCCTCGATCCGCGTGAGCTTCGCGTTCGTCCGGATGGCGACGCCGTGCTTCCGGAGCCACCCCTCGACCAGTTCCGCGCCGGGCGCGTCGACCATGCGTGGCAGGATCCGCGGCGCGATCTCGACGATCGTCAGGCGCGCGCCGAGCGCCAGGATGGAGTTGAGGATGGTGAACGCGATGAACCCCGCGCCCACCATCACGACGTGGCCGCGCGGGGCGATCGCCGCGATGACGCCGCGCGCCTCGTCGAGCGTCCAGAAGGAATGGACGCCGCGGCCATCGGCGCCGGGCACCGGCGCCCGCACGGCCGAGGAGCCGGTCGCGATGAGCGCGTCGTCGTACTCGACCTTGGTCCCGTCGTCGAGCGTGCAGACGTTCGTCTTGACGTTCAGCTCCACGGCCCGTCGCCCCACGTACGCCTTCACGCCCCAGTCGGCGAGCGCCGCCGCCGTCGCCGTGAACACGTGCGACTCCGCGATCGAGCGGTCGAGGTAGTAGGGCAGCACCATCCGCGAGTACGGACGCTCGGCGCTGACGAGCGCGATCTCGGACCGCGCGGACTCCTCCTCCCGGATCGTGCGGATCGCGTTCATCCCCGCCGTGCCGCCGCCGACGATGAGGTGCCGGGCCGCCATCACCGCGCCTCCATCACGAGACGCGCCGCGCGCGTCCCGGCGAAGTCACCGAGCCAGTCCACGGTCTCGACCGCCTCGTACGTGATCGCGGCCGTCGGACACGCCTCGGCGCACGCGGGATCGCCGCCGCACAGGTTGCACTTGAAGGCCTTGCGCGTCCCGGGGTCGTAGAACATCGTCCCGTACGGGCACGCGATCGTGCAGAGCTTGCAGCCGACGCAGCGGTCGTCGACGACGTCCTTCGCGCCCGCCGCGTTGATCGTGATGGCGCCCACCGGGCAGGCGGTCATGCACCACCCCTCCGCGCACTGCGTGCAGGTGTACGGCGCGTAGGAGGTGTGCCCCTCGAAGGGGGCGACGCGGATGACCGATTTCGAGGGCTGGAACACCCCGGTCTGCATGTACGAGCAGGCCAGCTCGCAGCGGAGGCAGCCGGTGCACTTCTCGGGCGTGAGCTTGAGGACCCGCGTCATGGCGGTGGCCGGACCTATCGCTTCCGGCGCTCACCGCGCTTCGGCGCGCGGCCCTGCTCGAGCCGTCCGATGAACTCGTCGAGCGGGATGGCGGGCATCGTCATCATCTGGACGGAGCCCCGCGCCCCCAGCTCGACCGACACGCGGGAGATGGTCGCGTTGTCCGGGGCCTCGATCACGGTGACGAAGTCGTACGGGCCGAGCACCGCGTACTGCGAGACGACGCGCGCGCCCATGCGCTTGACGTCGGCGTTGACCTTTCGGATCCAGCCGGGGCGCTCGCGGAGCACTTTGCGACCCGATTCGGAGAGCGTGCTGAGCATCACGTAGAGACTCACGACGACGCGCCTCCTTTCTGAGCGGCGGCCGGTAGTATATCATGCGGGCCAGATCCCTCTCGGAGGCCCGGATGAAATTCGGCGTGTTCTTTCTCCTCGAGCAGCCGCCGTGGAAGTCGCAGGAGGCGGTGTACGCGGACGCGCTGCGCCAGGCCGCCTACGCGGAGGAGCTGGGCTTCGACGCGGTCTGGCTGGCCGAGCACCATTTCTCGGAGTACGGCATCTGCCCGAGCATGGCCGTGCTCGCCGGCGCGCTCGCGCAGCGGACCCAGCGCGTGTCGATCGGCACCGCCGTGACGATCCTGCCGTTCAACCATCCCCTTCGCATCGCGGAGGAGTGGGCGATGGTCGACCTCCTCTCGGGCGGACGGGTCGACTTCGGCGTCGGCCGCGGCTACCAGCCCGGGGAGTACGGCGGCTTCGGGATCCCCATGAGCGAGAGCCGCGAGCGGTTCGACGAGGCGCTCGCGATCATCAAGCAGGCGTGGACCGCGGAGCGGGTCGACTTCGAGGGCAAGCACTTCACGGTGCGGGACGTGGCGGTCCTGCCGAAGCCGGTCCAGAAGCCGCACCCACCGATCCGGATCGCCTGCGTGAGCCCCGACACCTTCGAGCGCGTCGCACGGCGCGGCGAGAGGTTCCTCTCGGCACCGTCCATCACGCCCGTCGCCCTCATGAAGGCCGCCTACGAGACGTACCGGACGGTGTGGCTCGCGTCCGGGCATCCCCCGGCGGGCCTCGAGATCCCCGCCCTCTACTTCACGCACGTCGGCGAGGACGCCGCCGCGATCAGGAACGACACCGAGCGGTCGATCATGTGGTACTTCGACACGCTCGCCCGCGTCATCGCGGAGTCCACCGACCCCGCGCGCGTGCCCGAGGCGTACCGATTCTACGCGCGGGCGAAGGGGAACCTCGAGGCGGTCACCTACGACTTCCTCGTGAACGAGATCGTCCTCTTCGGCGAGGCGCACCAGGTGACCGAGCGGATCCGCTTCCTCCGCGACACGCTCGGCCTCACCTACCTCATCACCTGGATGAACTTCGGCGGGCTCAACGACGAGGCGGTGTGCCGGTCGATGCGCCGCTTCGCCGACAAGGTGATCCCGAGCTTCCGCTGAGGGAGCGCCCTCAGACGGGCGCCTCGCCGCTCGACGGCCGGAGGAACTGGTAGACGGCCGAGAAGTCCTTCCGGCCGAGGCCGTGTGACGACGCGAGCCGCAGCACCTGCTGGGCCGCCGGCGCCACCACGACGGGCACGCGCAGCTCGCGCGCCGCGTTGACCGCAAGCCCGAGATCCTTCGCCATCAGGTCGGTCGTGAAGCCGGGGGCGTAGTCGCGGCTCGACGCGGCCTTGGCCACCAAGCCCGGCACCGGGTGCATGTGCTCCATCACCCACGTGTTGCCCGACGACTTCGAGATCACGTCGGTGAGGACCTTGGGATCGACGCCGAAGCCCTCGGCGATCCGGAACGCCTCGCTCACCGCCACCGCGGCTACGCCGGCGATCAGGTTGTTGCAGAGCTTGGCGACCTCGCCGCTCCCCACGGCCCCCACGTGGATGACGTTGCTCCCCATCGCCGCAAGGATCGGCCGCGCCTCCTCCACGTCGGGCGCCTCGCCGCCCACCATGATCGCGAGCGTTCCCTCCTGCGCGCGCGGCACGCCGCCCGACACCGGCGCGTCGACGAACCGCACCCCGCGCGTCCGCAGCGCCTCCGCGACCCGGCGCGAGACGGCCGGGGCGATCGTGGACATGTCGATGCAGAGCCGTCCCGCGGCGGCGCCCTCGAGCACGCCGGCGGGCCCGAGGTACGCCGCCTCCACGTGCGAGGACGACGGCAGCATCGTGATCACGAGGTCGCTCCCCTTCGCGGCGTCGGCCGCCGAGCGCGCGCCCGACGCGCCGAGCTTCACCGCGGCCTCGAGCGCGGCCGGGACCGCGTCGTACGCGACGACGGCGTGCCCCTTCTTCACGAGGTTGCCGACCATCGGCTGTCCCATCGCGCCGGTCCCGATGAACCCGATCTTCATGTGGCGTCTCCTCCCCTTTGTCGAGCCGCGACGAGCTATCATCACGGGCTGTGTCGGCTCCGTCAAGGTCCGCGCGGGTCCGCGGCCTCCTCCTGATCAGCCTCGCCGCGATGTCGTGGGGCACCACCGGCTCGGTGACCACCATCCTCGTCGCCGGCGCGGGGGCGAGCCCGCTCGTCATCGGCGCGGTGCGGATGCTGCTGGCCGCTGCCCTGCTGGTGGCTGGCGCCCGCGTGATCGCGGGCTCCGTGAGCGTGGCGCGGCCGGACCGCTGGCGCTGCCTCGCGATGGGCGTCTGCATGGCGGGCTTCCAGGCGACCTACTTCACCGCGGTCACGATGACCGGCATCGCGATCGCCGCGCTCATCGCGATCTGTTCCGCGCCCTTGATGATCACGGGCCTCGCGGCGGCCTTCCTCGATGAGCGCCTCACCCGGCGCGTCGGCGGAGCGCTCGGCCTCGGCGTCGTCGGCACGACGCTCCTCATCGTCGGGCCCCGCACGACCGCCGACCTGTCGTCGCGCTTCGTCGCGGGTGGTTCCCTGGCCCTCGCCGCCGGCCTCTCCTACGCGCTCTACGTGGTCATCGGGAAGGCCTCACTCGCTCGCACGGCCCCCTTGCCGCTCGCGGGCGCCAACTTCGCCATCGCCGCGCTGGTGCTGGCGCCGGCGCTCGCCGGGCCCGAGGTCGCCCAGCAGCTGGCACTCGGCTGGCCGTGGATGCTCTACCTCGGCGTCGTCACGACCGCGGCGGCGTACGCCATCTACACGATCGGCCTTCGCGACGTCTCCGCCTCCGTCGCCGGCATCGCGTCGCTCCTCGAGCCGCTCACCGCGACGCTTCTCGGTGTCTTTCTGTTCGGCGAGCGGCTGGGCGCCACGGGCATCCTCGGCGCGGGTCTGCTCTTCGCCGCCCTCAGCCTCCTGGTCTTCCGGGAGGGCGACTAGCCTCCGCCTGTCCGTCGCGGCAGCGCCGCGTTCGACTCGGCACCGGGCGACGGCGTCGTTCCCGCCGTCCAGGACTGCTCCCGGGGAGCGAGAAGCGTCCACCAGTGACCGAGGAGGATCAGTGACAGCGCGAGCATGTTGAGCGCGATGGGCAGGACCTTCGGCGTGATCGGCACGTCCGAGACCCAGTAGGCGAGCGTGGTCGCGGAGAGCAGTGGAACCAGCACCCGCGCGCCCGGCGGCCAGGCGCGCCGCCAGAGGCGAGCGAGAGCGTCGCCGAGGTCGCCTTCGAGCCGCTTATGAAGGATGACCCATGACACGAGCGCGGCCACCAGGAGCGCCGGGACCCATCGATGCAACCACAGAACCGACGCGAGGATGAGGAGCACCGCGGCACGGTGCCTGCGCTGTTCGCCGGTCACCGGATCGCTCCGCCGTCGGTGGGAAGGCTGACTGGGGTGCCGATGATCACGACGAGCCTGACTGCCGCCAGCGTGCGGATCACCAACCACGACGGATCAAACTCGAACCGCCGCACGCTGAACTTCGGCGCGCGCGGGTGTGCGTGGTGATTGTTGTGCAGGCTCTCGCCTGCCGTCAGCCAGGCCAGCACCGGTGAGTTGTACGCCGTGTTCCTGAAATTCTGAGCCCCGCACCAGTGACCGACTCCGTTGATGAGCGGCGCGAGGACGAAGACGTAGAGGACGGCATGCGCCAGCGCGGCGATGAGGCCCGGCCAGATGCCGAGGACGACACACAGCAGCGCGATGCCCAGCCCGAGACCGAGCCACCCCCGCGAGAAGACGGCACGATCCAGTCGGTCGGCGGGGATGTCCGCGGCGAACCGCTGGATCGTCTCGGGATTTCGCGCTTCTCGTATGTAGTAGTAGACGTTCAAGAGCTGGACGCGCCACAGGCCGCGCAGCCGCGGGCTGTGGGGGTCACCTTCCCGGTCGGTGAACGCGTGATGCTTCCGATGGACTGCCACCCACTCCTGGCGACGCTGCCCCGTGGTCAGCCAGAGCACCGTCCGAAACAGCACATCCGCGACTGGGTGCACGGCCAGCGCCCGGTGCGCGAGGGTGCGGTGCAGGTACACCGACGTCGCGATCACGGCGATTTGGCCCAGCGCAACGATGACAAGAGGGACGATCCAGACCTGAGTCAACACGCCCCCTCCTCCACGAGTGAGGTTTCGCCACGATCTTCCTTGCGGGGATCAGGATCTCCCCTGGCGTCGCGCCGTACGGCGACTCCTCGGGTCTCCCTCGGCCCCTTTTCGACGCCCCACGCTCCGCCTCAGGCGCACCGCCCTCGCCTGGCCCTCGACGTTGGCAAGAAGGGCCGGGTGGTCATTGCGCTTCAGCCCCTCCTCGATGAGGGCCCGGAGGACGATCTGGAGGCTCACCGGGAGCTTGAGCGTGGTCGTCGACTTCCCCGCGAACACCCGCGCCCGGTCCAGAACGTCCTGGGGAAGAATGAGGAGGACCCGGGCTTTATCGTCGAGCATCCTCGCCTCCGCCTCTCGTTATATAATTTCCACTTGTTATATAACTTATAGGCTCGGTCTGGGTCAAGTCAAGCGTGGCGTCGCGGAGGCCGGGCCAGAGGCCGCGTCGGATCAGGCCGGGCCGAGCGGGCGGGAGACGGCGCGGCTGAAGGTGCAGTTGGGGACGACGGCCGAGTGCTTGCCCGCGCCGCCCGCGACGATGACGAGGACGTCGTCGGGCGACGGGACCTGAGGCATGAGGGCGGCGGGATCGGTCACCGCGGTCATCCAGCGCGGCCAGTCCTGCATCCCCCACATGCCGCCGAGCTTCAGCGTGCCGAGGGGCAAGCGCGCGTGCTCGAAGATGAACCGCTGGACGTCGGCGCGCGTGAAGCCGTCGTCCGCGATCGTCCGCGCGTGCTCCGGACCGAGCACGATCAGGAGCTGGCTCTGTGTCAGGTACCAGCCGACGTTCGAGCCGAGCGAGACCGCGGTGTCGGCGACCGTCGTCAGGATGCCCGACGCGCTGGTCGAGACGTGGTCGTTCACGTTGTGCGGAGGCTCGCCGCCGTAGACGGTCACGGCATCGCCCTCCTGGAGCGGCTCCCACGGCGAGGCCTCCTCGTTCTCCGCGATGCAGTACGAGAACTTCGCCGGGCTCCCGTGCGTCGCCATGTCGTACCGCCCGGGCCAGGCGCCGCCGACGTTCATGAGGATCAGGCGGATCGCCCGGCCGATCGTCGCGTTCGCCCGGAACCCCGGACCGAAGCACCCGCTACCGGCGTGCACGCCGATCCGGCGGCCGTAGGGGCCGTTGACGATGAGGAGGGGCGCGACCGGGTGCGTCGTCGCCTGGACGCCGTAGAGGTTGAACGCCGGGTCGAGCATCGCCTCGACCGCGGCCACGAGGACGGGGAAGCAGGCGGGCTCGCAGCCGGCCATCACGGCGTTCACCGCGAGCTTCTCGAGTGTGGCCTGGCGCCAGAGGGGCGGCATCGCGGCGAGCGAGTGCTCGCCGTCCCGTCCGCCGAGCATCACGCGCACACGATCCTCGGTCGGCGGCACGAGCGGGAGGCCGTCCGACCACTGGCGCTGGGCGAACGCGGCGAGGAGCGCCTCGGGCGTGTCGTCGACCTCGATCTCCCGCTCCATCCTACCGTCCGATGAGGCTCGCGAGTTGCTCGACCGCCTGGCGGGCCCGCCGCGCGATGGACTCGGGCCGCTCACCGCCGAGCGGATGCTCGATGACGAGGAGGGGCAGGCCCGACACGCCGAGCGCGCTCAGCTCACTCACGGCGAGGCCCTGGAACGCGGTCGTCGCGATGAGACCGGCGGGGGTGCCGCTCTTCGCCAGCTCGATGGCGTCGTGTAGACTCCACGACGTGCACGACCCTCAGTCCGCGGAGCCGGCGAAGACGACGTCGCACGCCTTCGCCAGCTCCACGATCAGCTCTCGCGAGGCGGGCGTGGAGGCGTTCGCCTTGCGCCGGTGGACGATCGCCGCCACCCCATAGCGCTCGCGCAGGAGGTCGCCGATGCCGGCGGTGAGCCGATCGAAGTTCGCCTTGGTGTTGTCGAGGAAGCCGACCGTGCGCCCGGCCCACTCGCGGGGCAGCGGGGGCACCGGGACGGTCTCGGTCCTGACGACGCCGACGGGGCTGAGGACGCGGATGCGCGCCATGGCACTCCTCCTCACTTCCGCCTCTTGAAGGCGGTGGACCGAGCGAGCAACCGCCCGAGGTGCTCGTGGATCTCCGCGAGCACGGAGCGTTTGACCCGCACGGCCACGGACTCGACCGGCTCTGGGCTGCCGACCCGGTGGATGACGAGCGTCCCGGTGAACTCGTCCGCGCGCTCGTCGGTCGCCGCGAGCCCGCGGAGCGTGAGGAACTCCCACTCGTCCGTCATGGCGGACATTGTACTGTACCCGGGACGACGCCATGCCCGGCGCGATAGGGCCTGGCCGGCTGGCCAACGCGCGGTCCGCGGGGACCGCGGCTCCGTTACAATGGCCGGCGATGGTCATTGCTCTCGACGTCGGGACGTCGTCCGCGCGCGCGGCGCTCTATGACCCGGCGGGCCGTCCGGTCACCGGCCGCTTCTACCAGGTTCAGTACGAGCCGACGACCACGCCCGACGGCGGCGTCGAGCACGACGCGGCCCGGCTCCTCGAGGCGGTGGGCGGGTGCCTCGACCGGCTCCACGCGGGACCGCGCCTCGGCGAGGTGCTCGGCGTCGGCGTCACGACGTTCTGGCACGGGCTCCTGGGATTCGACGCATCGGGCCGTCCCGCCACGCCCGTCTACATGTGGGCCGACTCGCGAAGCGCGGGGGACGCCGCGCTCCTCAGATCGGCGCTCGACGAAGAGACCCTGCACGCGCGGACGGGCTGCCACCTTCATTCCTCCTACTGGCCCGCCAAGCTCCGCTGGCTCGCCCGGGAGCGCCCGTCCGACACTGGGCGGGTGGCGCGCTGGGGGTCGTTCGGCGAGTATCTCGAGCTGACCCTGTTCGGCGACGCGGCGACCAGCCTCTCGATGGCCTCGGGGACGGGACTCCTCGACCAGGAACGGAGCCGCTGGGACGCGGAGGCGGTCGCCGCGGCCGGCGTCGAGGAGACCCAGCTCTTCCGTCTGGGCGACCGCACCCAGCCCCGCCGCGGGCTCCGCACGGCCTGGGCCGAGCGCTGGCCGGCGCTCCGGACCACGCCCTGGTTCCCCGCCGTCGGCGACGGCGCGGCCAGCAGCGTCGGCTCGGATTGTGTCGACACCCGGAGGATCGCGCTCAATGTCGGGACTTCCGCGGCGCTCCGGGTCGTCACCGGCGCCCCCGTGGCGCCACCGCGCGGTCTCTGGCGGTACTGCATCGACCGGCGGCTCTCGATGCTCGGGGGCGCGACCTCCGAGGGCGGCAACGTGTACGCGTGGTGCCGCGAGACCCTGAAGCTCCCCGACGACGCGGGGCTCGAGGCGGCGCTCGAGCTGCTCCCGCCGGACAGCCACGGCATCACCGTGCTCCCGTTCCTCGCGGGCGAGCGCGCCCCCGGCTGGCGCGGCGACCGGCGCGCCGCGATCCTCGGTCTCTCGCTCGGGACCACCGCGATCGAGATCGTCCGTGCGGCGCTCGAGGCGGTCGCGCTGCGGCTGGCCCTCGTCTACGCGCTGCTCGGCCCCCACGCCGCGACCGACCACACCGTCGTCGCCTCGGGCGGCGCGCTCGGTCGCTCGCGCGCGTGGACCCAGATCATCGCCGACGCGCTCGGCCGGCCGATCACGTGGTCGACGGAGAAGGAGGCGACGAGCCGCGGCGCCGCGCTGCTCGCCCTCCACGCGCTGGGCGTCCTCGACGACCTCGGCGCGGTGCAGGCGCCGCTGAGCACGACGTTCCAGCCCGACCCGGCGCGCCACGCGCGGTACCGCGAGGCGCTCGAGCGACAGCGCCGCCTCTACGAAAGGGTGTGATCCGACCATGGGATCGTTCGCTGACCTGACGATCGTCGGAGATCCCGCGGCGCTCGCGGAGACCGCGGCCCACGCCATCGTGGACGCGGCCACCCAGGCGGTCGCGGCGCGCGGGCGGTTCACGATCGCGCTGGCGGGCGGCGCGACGCCGCGCGCCACCTACGGGCGGCTCGCGCTGCCGCCGTTTCGCGATCGGATGCCGTGGGAGCGGACCTGGATCTTCTTCGGCGACGAGCGGGGCGTGTCACCCGATCACCCCGAGTCCAACTACCGCATGGTCCGCGAGGCGCTCCTCGAGAAGGTGCCGATCCCGCCGGCGCATGTCTTGAGAATCCGGGGCGAGGCGGAGGACCCGGAGGTCGCCGCGGCGGCGTACGCGCGCACGCTCGCCGAGGTCTTCGAGACCCGTCGCGGCGAGCTCCCGCGCTTCGACCTGATCCTGCTCGGCCTCGGCATCGACGGCCACACCGCCTCGCTGTTTCCGGGCTCCCCGGCGCTGAAGGAGGTCTTCCGGATGGTCGCCGCGGTCCACGCGGCGGCCGCCGCCGTCCCGCAGCGGCTCACGCTCACTTTCCCCGTGCTGAACGCGGCCGCGTATGTGGTGTTCCTCGTCTCCGGGATCGAGAAGGCCAAGGTCGTCAGGGCGGTGCTGAGCGAGCAGGCGATGCTCCCCGCGGGCATGGTGCGGCCGACCGACGGCCGCCTCCTCTGGATCCTCGATCGCGCGGCGGCGTCGTCGCTGCCGGCCGAGGGCCGCTAGCCGTTGCCCCGGAAGGTTTGCGATACTGACATCGGGATGCGCATCGCCGTCGCCTGCGACCACGCGGGTTTCCCCTACAAGGAGCGTGTCCTCACCGCGCTCCGGAGTGACGGCCACGACGTTGCGGACCTCGGCACCCACTCGACGGATCCGGTCGACTACCCGGATTACGCGCGCACGATCGGCCTCGCGGTCCGCGAGGGCCGCGCCGACGTGGGGGTGCTCATCTGCGGAAGCGGCGCGGGAGTCTCGATCGCCGCGAACAAGATCCATGGAGTCCGCGCCGCCCTCTGTCACGACCTCTTCACGGCCAGGCAGGCGCGGGAGGACGACGACGCGAACGTCATCTGTCTCGGCGCGCGCGTGATCGATGTCGACGCCGCGGTCGCGCTCGCGCGTGAGTTCGTCGGGGCCCGCTTCTCCCACGCCGAGCGCCACGAGCGCCGCCTGGCGAAGGTCCTCGCCCTCGAGGCGGGGGAGCTGCCCGGAGGGAAGGCATGACGACTGACGGGAGGACACGGTGGCGACTGAAGAGCCGTTCTCGCTGATCATCTTCGGCGCGTCGGGCGACCTGACCAAGCGGAAGCTCATGCCGGCCCTGTGGAGCCTCTACGCGGCGCGGGTCCTGCCGGAGCCGTTCGCCATCGTCGCCGTCGCGCGCACCGGGATGAGCCACGACGAGTTCCGCCGGCGCGTGCGGGAAGCGATCGTCGAGTTCGCGCGGATCCAGCCGCCCTCGGACCTCGTGTGGGAGCGCTTCGCCTCAGCCCTCTTCTACCTGTCCGGCGATCCGAACGACCTCGCGCTGTACCCCAAGCTCGACCGCCTCCTCGCGGAGACCGAGGCGGCGCGCGGGCGCCACGCCAACCGCCTCTTCTACTGCGCCACGCCGCCGAGCCTCTACGAGCCGATCGTCCGGAACCTCGGCGCGGCGGCGCTGGCGGGCGAGCCGTCGGGCTGGACGCGGATCGTGGTCGAGAAGCCGTTCGGCCGGGACCTCGAGAGCGCCCGGGCGCTGAACCGGCAGCTCGCCGCCGTGTTCCGGGAGGAGCAGGTCTACCGGATCGACCACTACCTCGGCAAGGAGACGGTCCAGAACATCCTCGTGTTCAGGTTCGCCAACGGGATCTTCGAGCCGCTCTGGAACCGCAACCACGTGGCCCAGGTCCAGATCACGGTGGCCGAATCCCTCGGCGTCGAGACGCGCGGCGCCTACTACGAGGAGTCGGGGGCGTTGCGCGACATGCTGCAGAACCACATGCTCCAGCTCCTGTGCCTGATCGCGATGGAGTCGCCGGTCACCTTCGACGCGGCGCCTGTCCGGGACGAGAAGAACAAGGTCCTCGCCGCGATCCGCCCGATCGACCCGGCGAAGCTGGACGAGGCGGCCGTCCGCGGCCAGTACGGGCCCGGCTTCGCCGAGGGCAAGCGTGTTCCCGGCTACCGGGAGGAGAAGGGCGTGGCGCCGGACTCGCGGACGGAGACGTACGTCGCCCTCCGGCTCCTGGTCGACAACTGGCGATGGGCCGGCGTCCCCTTCTATCTCCGCACCGGCAAGCGGCTGGCCAAGCGCGTCAGCGAGATCGCCATCCAGTTCCGCCGGACGCCCCACATGATCTTCCGGCGCCATCCGGCGGGGGCCGACTCGAACACGCTCGTGATCCGCATCCAGCCCGACGAGGGCATCGGCCTCACCGTGGCGGCGAAGACGCCCGGCCCCGAGCTCAAGCTCGGCTCCGTCGGGCTCGACTTCCGCTACGGCGACGTCTACGGCGGCCAGCCCCCGGAGGCCTACGAGCGGCTGCTCCTCGACGCCATCCACGGCGACGCGACGCTTTACGCGCGGGGCGACTGGGTGGAGCAGGCGTGGGCGATCCTCGCGCCCGTCCTCGGCGCCTGGGCCCAGGATCCGACGGCTCCCTTTCCGAACTACGAAGCGGGCACGTGGGGCCCGGGGGACGCGGACGCGTTCATCGCGCGGGACGGGGGCGCCTGGCGGCAGCCCTGAGGGCCGCGGCCGTGCCGCGCCCCGGGGTGCCTCACTTCGGGGGCTGGAGGATCCGGCTGACCGTCAGCTCGGCGTAGGTGAACCAGAGCCCGTCCCAGAACCGCGCCTGGAGCGAGCTGCCCTCCTTCTCGTAGACCTGCGTCGTCTTCTGCTTCGGCGCGACCGTGGTGCTGAGATGTTTCCACCCGTTGGCCTCGAGCGTCGCGCGCATCGCGACCGTCAGGCTCTCGACCTCGACGCGGCCCCGGTAGAGGAGGAGGGCCGCCTTGACCTTCGGGGACTCGATGATCGTGGACTTCTCGGGCTGGTAGACGAGCCCCTTGGGGACCGGGATGTCCTCGAACTCGCTCCGCGCGGGCCGCGGGGGCGCGGTCGCGCACGCCACCGTCAGCGTGCAGGCCACCACGACGACGACGGCTCGACGCGCGCTCACGAGGGCATCGTAGCAAGGCGCTCTCGTACCGACCAAGAAATTTCACCCCGGATCCGGCCCGGGAGGCGGCGGGCTATGGCAGCCGGATCAGTCGCGCGAAGTCCGCGTCCACGGACCGGGCGACCTCGGCGAGCTGATCCGCCTCGAGATCCTCGTCGAGGATGAGCACGACGATGGCGCGGCCCCGCTTGGTCTTCCGCCCGACGTGCATCGAGGCGATGTTCACGTTCATCCGGCCGAGGGTCGTGCCGATCCTGCCGACCATGCCGGGCCGGTCCTCGTACGAGAGGACGAGGATGTACCCCTCCGGGGTGAATTCGATGTCGAGGTCGCGGAGGCGCACGATCCGCGGCTGACCGTCGAAGACGGTGCCGGCGATGACCTTCCGGCCCTCCCGAGTCTGGGTCGCGACGGTCAGCAGGCTCTTGTAACCGGAGGTCTCCTCCTCGCGCCGGATCGCCACGGCGACCCCGCGCTCCCGGGCCGCGAGATGCGCGTTGACGAGGTTCACCGGCCCGGCCATCACCGGGTCGAGGAGCCCCGCCACGACCGCCCGGGCGAGCAGCTCCTGGTCCTTCTCGGGGATGGCGCCGGCGAGCGTGACCTCGACGCTCGCCAGGTGCTCGGGATCGAGCTGCACGCAGAAGCGGCCGAGGCACTCCGCCAGGGCCAGGAACGGCCGCAGCTCGGCGACGGCGGTCGCGTCGCCGAGCGGGATGTTCACCGCGTGCTCGACCAGCTCGCCGTCGCGGAACGCGACGAGCTGGCGCGCGACGTCGATGGCCACGTTGACCTGCGCCTCGCTCGAGTTCGCGCCGAGGTGTGGCGTGACGACCACCCGGGGGTGCTGGATCAGGCGCCGGAGGAGGTCGCTCCGTGGCGGCTCCTCGCTCCAGACGTCGATCGCGGCGCCCGCCACGTGCCCGGACGTGAGCGCCGCCAGGAGATCGCCCTCGTGGATGATGCCGCCGCGCGCGCAGTTCACCAGCCGCACGCCGCGCTTCGTCGCGGCGAGCTCGCGCGCAGCGATCATATTCTCGGTCTCGTCGTTGAGCGGCACGTGGACGGTGATCACGTCCGCGTGGCGGAGGAGCGTCTCGAAGTCGGTCAACCGGGCGCCCACGTCGCGCCCCCGGCTCTCGGGGATGTACGGGTCGTACGCGAGGACCTCCGCCCCGAAGGCCCGGACCCTCACGGCGACCCGCGAACCGACCTTGCCGAGCCCCACGACGCCCACCGTCTTCCGGAACAGCTCCCCGCCGTAGATCGCGCGGTTCCACTCGAGGGACTTGAGCTGCGCGTGGGCCTCGGGGATGCGGCGGAGCAGCGCGAGGAGCATCCCGAGCGTGTGCTCGGCCGCCGACACGACGTTCCCGTGCGGGGCGTTGACCACCACGATCCCGCGGCGGGAGCAGGCGTCGACGTCGATGTTGTCGACGCCGACCCCCGCGCGCCCGATGATCCTGAGCCGGGGCGCGTGGTCGAGGAGGTCCCCGGTGACCTCGGTCGAGGAGCGGGTGATCAGCGCCTCGGCCTGGCCGATCCGCGCGCGCAGCGCCTCCCGCGAGGGCTTCAGCAGCTCCTCGACGTCGAACTTCCGCTCGCGGAGGTACGCGAGCCCCTCCGGCGCGATCGCGTCGACGACGAGGACTCGCACCGCTCAGCCCTGGATCGAGTAGCCGCCGTCCACCGGGATGGCGGTGCCCGTGACGAAGTCGGAGGCCGGGCTCGCGAGGAACGCCGCGATGCCCGCGAGGTCGTCGATCAGGCCCCAGCGCCCGGCGGGCGTGCGGCGGAGGACCGAGTCCTCGAGGCCCGGGATCTCGCGCCGCGCCTGGCGCGTGAGGGCCGTGTCGATCCAGCCGGGGAGGACGGCGTTCACCTGGATGTTGTCACGGGCCCAGGCCGCGGCCAGCGCCTTCGTGAGCTGGACGAGGCCGCCCTTGCTCGCCCCGTACGCCGGGACGAACGAGGCGCCGAAGATCGACATCATGGACCCGACGTTGATGATCTTGCCGCCGCCCCCGCCCTTCATCACCGGGTAGGCGGCCCGCGCGCAGAGGAAGACGCTCGTGAGATTGGTGTCGAGGACCTGCCGCCACTCCGCGAGGGTGTACTCCTCCGGGCGCTTGCGGATGTTGATCCCGGCGTTGTTCACGAGGATGTCGAGCCGGCCGCACCGCTCGACGGTGGCCCGGACGAGCGCCTCGACGGACGACTCGTCCGCCACGTCGACCGCGAGGGCGAACGCCCCCGGCCCGAGCCGGGCCAGCTCCTCGACGGCCGCGCGCGACTTGGCCTGGTCGCGCGCGGCCACCACCACGCGCGCGCCCGCGGCCGCGAGGCCCCGGGCCATGCCGAGCCCGATGCCGCCGTTGCCACCGGTGACGACCGCTACCTTCTCCTTGAGATCGAACACCCTGTCACCTCCCCGATCGCGGCTCTGCTTCCCCGCCATCTTACTGGAGCCTCGACAGAAAGTCCTTCGCGACGAGCCGGCTCCATCGTCCCGCGTGGGGTTCGTGGGAGCCTGCCCGCAGCCCACGTCTCCTTGCCCTCGCCCGTCATCCCGGTTTCTCGCGGTAGCGCGCCGGAAGCGGTCCGCATCGCTGGCTCTCGACCGAAGAAGGTAGAGACGGGGGACCGTGCCGGCGGGCGCACCCGCACAAGGCCACCAACTCATCGATACACCCAGAAGGTCAGAGCAGCGATGCTGAAGAAGACGATCCAAGAGAGGTGGCGCCCCCTCGAGCCGATCAGGGCGACCAGGCCGCTCACCACGAAGGTGGCTCCGATAACCGACCCAAGACGCCGCGGTTCCACCGCGCCCGGCAGGGCAAGAATACCTAGCAGCGCAGCAAAACCAAGGGCCGCCACAGAGGTGATGTGCCACGCCAGGCGCAAAGTGTCCTGGGTGAATCTCGTCCCGACGAACAGCTTCGGCAGGTCGCCCCGTCGGAACAGCCGGATGAGGATATAGCGCTCGCCGAGATACGAATGCGCCGCAGCAAGCAGGATCGTGAGTATGGCTGCGGCGGCGAGTGCGGGATTCATGCCGCTCGCCTCATGCTCCGGCTCGGTCCACCCGTTCGTGTCGGCCCAACGCCACGGTGCGCGGCCACGGCGAGTCAGCAGCTCACTGGATATGTGAGCACCAGGCGATCCACGGGGTAAACCTTCGTCTCATCGAAACATGCGACAATCCGTGGGAGCGGGTCTTCGAGGGCGTTGATGTCGCGCCCTCTCTGCAGCTCCAGGTGCACATGCTCGAAGCCAGGCCACGCGCGCTGCCCCGATGTGCCGACCGCCCCGATCCGTTGGCCGCGCCTGACACGCTCGCCGACCCGAACGGCGATCTCGAAGAAGTGGCAATAGACCGTTCGGAGGCCGTGAGGATCATGGTCGATGACGACGATCAACCCGCACAAGTCCCGGTTATCACGGGCGACGGTGACGCGGCCGGCGGCGGCCGCCAGCACATCAGCGCCCATCCTGCCTGCGACGTCGACGCCGCGATGGGGACTCAGCCGCGGATAGCCCTCTGCGCCCAGCCAGTCGCCAAAGCCCGTGTGAATTCGCGGCGTCCCCTCTGCCGGCGACGTCACCGCACGCACGAGATGCGCCAGCGGCAGAAGCACGAGAAACACCAGCGCCACGGCATTGACGGCGACCGGAATGAAGCGCAGCCGCCCTCCCATGCGGTGGCGCCGCACGAAATGAACGAGCGCGTTCACGAACGCCGACACGATCAGCGCGGCGCCAGCGGCGGCCAAGATCGGAAAGGTGACTCGTGGTACCCGCTGGGCGATCCACGGCGTGTGGGCACCCATGACCACCAGTACAGCCATCGGCAAGCCCAGCCGCCCGATCCGTCCGCCCGTGAAGCGCCCGCGCGCTCTCGACGCTCGCATGGCGGCTAACGTTTGGTATCACGCGCGGCCGCAGGCCGTCGGTTGGATGGCGTAGTTCGAACGCTCACACATTGGCCGACTGCGCTGCCATCCGCGGCTGTACCGACAGCACCCGCACGGTGAGCGATGTTAGCGAGCCCGCTCTGGCTCGACGAGGGCGAGGATCTTGCCAACTGTCTCCTGCAGCACCTCCGCTGGCAGATTGCCGATGCGCCTCGCCTTTCGCACACGCCAGTCAAGGCTCTTGATCTGATCTGAGAGTATTGCTCCCTCGACACCAAGCCCTGGTGGCAGCAGCACTTCGAATGGATATCCCTTCACTTGAGAGGTGACTGGGCAGCATAGGGCCAACCCAACGCGGCGGTTGTACGAACTGGGGGAGATGACCACGGCGGGGCGATGGCCCGCCTGCTCGTGGCCCGCTTGGGGGTTGAACTGAAGCCAGATCACGTCCCCCCGCGCGGGCACGTATGCCGCCACTACCAGAGCTCGCGGCCGACTGCTTTACCTGTCGAGACTTCGCCGTGCAGGTTCCGCCGGCTGACTTTACGAAGAAGCACGTTCAACGAATACTTGCGCACTCGGAGCGGGCGGACCAAGAGCCGACCATTGTCCACCGACAGATCGACGGTGGCTCCCTCTTCCACCTGGGCCTCGACGGCGAAGGGCCGCGGAATCCGCAAGCCGAGGCTGTTACCCCACTTGAGAATCTTCGTTTGCACACGTCTCCTCCTAGCCGGATATACAATGAGTACACACAGCAAGGTCCTCGGTCAAGCGACGTTCGGCGATCGCAGTCTCGCTAACGTAGCGCTCAGCGGCCGGCTGCGAGCATCGCGAGCAGTCGGTCCGTTGCAGCGTCAAGTTCGGCGCCCGCTGTTCATCTTGCCAGGCCCTCACTCGAGAACCTGATCCGCCCGCAGCAGCAGGGTCGAAGGGACGGTGAGCCCGAGAGCCTTGGCGGTCTTGACGTTGATGCCGAGCCTCAACGTTGTCGGACGTTCCACCGGCACGTCGCCGGCATCTGTGCCCTTGAGGATCTTGTCCACCATGCGTGCTGCCTGCCGCGCGATGTCGACATCGCTCGCCCCATACGTCAGCAAGGCATCGTGGGTACTCTGGGTCTGCGTGTGGAAGATAGTGGGAAGCCGCTTCGAGTTCGCCGCCCTAATCATCCTCTCGTAGTGGCCGGAAGTGACTCCACCGGGGATGCCGAGCAACGCATCGGCCCCGTCCAGCCCCTTCAACCCACGGGTAATGTCCTCTGCGTTTTGGACCTCACGCTCCACCAGCGTGATTCCCAGCGCGTTGGCCGCCGCGCGGGCAGCAGCGACTCCCTGCCGAGGTGAGGCGTCACGCGCGTCATACAGGACGAGGACCCGCCGGACCCGCGGCGCCAGTTCACGGAGCAACTCCAATCGCTTGCCGGACAGTTCGGGATACTCGAACATCATCGCGGTCATGTTCCGTCCGGGACGGGCGAAACTCGCCACCAACCCCGCTGCGATAGGATCACCGGGTGTGATGAAGACGATGGGGAGCTGCGGAGCAATCTCATGCGCGAGCCGCGCCAGAGCGGAGCCGATCACGAAGAGCACCGCGACACGTTGCCCGACGAGCGCGCGCACGGTGGCCCCTGCGCTCGCCTCATCCCCGCGCCGCGTGCGACCCTCGATGACCTGGATCGTGTCTTCCCGGTACCCCTGCTCCTGGAGTCCCTTTTTGAGCCCTGAGGCAATGTCCGAAAACCTCGGCCCATCGCCGGGCCCCAACAGCCCGATGCGTGCCGCTGGGCTCTGCGACCCGGCGGCGCGGGGCGCCAAGACGATTGCGATGGCGAACAGAAGGGGGATGACTACGGGGCCCGGCATTCGCATCGTCGATCTCGAAACCCGCTACTTATCTCTACGCATGTGCGGCGAACGTGAATTCGGCGGAACCACCGAGAAACTGTGACGCAGCGCGCTTCGCAGTGTAGCAAGACAGGAGGGCGCAGGAGCGACCGATGTCATCGATCCAGTGTTTCGAGCACTTGGATCACTTCGCCTTGCCACAGCCGCCCGTGCTCTGCGGAACCGCCGAGTGCGACCAGACGACGCGTCAGACCAGGTGGCCGCCACGGGTTTCATACACCGAACATCCGGTCCGCAGGGCTACGGACCGCGCCGGGGCCCCGGTTCAGGACATGGGTGTAGATCACAGCCGGCGCACCGAGCAGGCCTACGTCGCGTGGATCCGCCGTTACATCTTTTTCCACGGCAGGCGCCATCCTGCCGACATGGGCGCCGCTGAGATCACGCGTTTCTTGACGGGCGCGGATCGCATCGCGGACGCGGTCGAGCAGGCGGGGCCTGGGCCCGCCAGGAGACCCGCCTGCCTCGCGGACGGCGAGGATCGGTCGATACCCGGCGCCGCTCGCATAGGACCCAGGTGCGCCCGACCCCGAAAGAAACATTCCGGGCACTCCCTTCGCTTGTGACGCTGGAGTATAGCTTCCGCGCTCGTGGCCGACAAGGCTGGTTGTGCTGCATCTTGTCGGATACAGGCCTGCCACCGATCGCCGCCGTCGAGGGACCGAGAGTCATCAGCGCGACGGCGTGCGAGGCGCAAGTCGATCATCCGAAGTCGTGCGACGGCACGGCGTGGCCGAGCGCGGGCAGCGCCTCCACGCGCTGGGCGCGGACGGAGACGACGCCGTCCTGGTGCTGGACGGCGCCCTCGACGAGGAGGAACGGCGCCGTCACGAGCGTGACGCGGTAGCGCGCGAAGAGGTCAGGCGTCACGATCACGTTCGCGATCCCCGTCTCGTCCTCCAGGGAGAGGAACACGAACCCCTTGGCGGTCCCCGGCCGCTGGCGGACGATGACGCTGCCCGCCACGCGGACGCGAGTCTCGTTCTCCGCCAGCGCGAGCTCGCGTGCGCTCAGGACGCCGCGACGCCGCAGCTCGGCGCGACGCATCGCCATGGGGTGACGCCCGAGCGTCACGCCCGTCCCCGCGTAGTCGGCGACGAGCCGCTCGGCTTCGGTCATGTCCCGCAACGGGGACTGGTCGCGGTCCGGAGCCCCGAACGTCTCTCCGAACACCGGGCCAGGGTGCGGCACGGCGGCCGTCCAGAGGTTCGCCCGGCGCGTCCCGCCCAGCGGGGCGAGGGCGCCGATGGCCGCGAGCGTTTCCACCTCGGCGCGCTCGAGGCCCGCGCGGAGGGCCAGGTCATGGATCGACGCGAACGGCCGCGCCTCTCGCGCCCGGACGAGTGCCTGCGCCGCTGACTCGCGGAGCCCCTTGACATACCGCAGCCCCAGCCTCACCGCGTGCCCCCCGCCCTCGTCTGGCTCGATCGTGCAGAGCCACTGGGAGCGCGTGACGTCGATGGGGAGGATGCGCTGGCCGTGGCGCTGCGCGTCCTTCACGATCGTCGCGGGGTGATAGAAGCCCATCGGCTGGTTGTTGAGGAGCGCCGCGTAGAACGCGGCCGGGTGGTGTGTCTTCAAAAACGCGCTCGCGTAGGCGAGCAGCGCGAAGCTGGAGGCGTGCGAGTTGTGGACGACGAGATCGTTCGCGAGAAAGTTGTGAGTACCCTCGACGTGGAGATCGTACGTCTCCCTGACATCGACCGGCTCGATGGCCACGATCCGATCCCAGTAAAGGTCCGAGTGAGCCAAGCGAGCCAGCTGGGGAGAGCGGAAATATTGCGCCAGGCGGGCGATCACCCAGCGGCGATACCCTCGCTTCGAGCCATCCGGGGAGACGAGCGCGCGCATCGACAGTCCCGTCCCGTCGCCGATGTCGTCCCAAGTCGAGCTCCGACGCTTCCGCTCGTGATCGACGAGCCCCTTCACCCCCACGGGAATGACGTCACGCGACGACCGCTGTCTCACGTGTGGCCCCACCAGTGCCTGTGCCTGCCGGCGCCTCAGCCGATCGAGAAAGCGACGGGCGATCAGATGGTAGAAACGTCCGAGGTTCTCCCTACCCGTAACGGTGACGACGAAGCTGGTGACGCGGCGGCCCCGATACGGGTGGCTGCGCTCGTAGAGGCGGGAGACGATCCCTAAGCGTAGGAGAAGGTGCTGAACCTCTTCCGCGAGTCGGCGGGAGGAGGTGTCGTACGATGCGTGACCGGCCAGCGAGAGAGAGCCGTCGCCTTCCCATAGACGGGCGAGCAGGAGCGCGAGGTCGGTGGCGTGGAGCTCGAACACCTCCTCAGGGAAGTGCTTCTGGCGAGCTCCGAATCCCCAGAGCCCGAGTCGCTTCGCCCACACGACCGCCCCGGCCGGCCGCGCCCGATCCCGGCGACGGACGTGCACGCTGTAGCACTGCCGATGGCGGGCTACCGTGGCTCGCGTATTGTCGAACCGCTGGACGGTAGCGACGAACTCGGCGCAATGGCGCGGATCGGTCGTGTAGAAGTAGAACGTGCTGGGGTGACACAGGTTGCCCTCGGCAATAAGGTCAGCGAGGACGATCAGCTCGTGGCGAGGCCAATGCTTCCGTCCCAGGGCTGGGAGCGCGCGCGCCGCCGCGACATGATCGCCGGCGCCGAGGTCGGCAACCGTGCGCCAACCGCTCGCCGTGAGCAGGGGATGCTCGGCCGTCGCCACGAGCGTCCGTCCAAGGGCGGTGCGGAGCCGATAGACCGTCCGCCGCCCGCTCGGCGTGGCCTTGAGCACGCGGCGCCTGCAGACTCGCATGTTCGCGTCGCAGGCGAGCGTGGTCTCGAGGCGCGCACGCCCGCTCACGACGTCCTCGATCGTCACCCAGCGCCCCGTGTCGGCATCGATCACGCGTGTCTCGCCGACGACGCATTCAGGAAAACCGTAGAGGGCGAACGCGGTGATCGCGCGGACGATCGCCTCGGCCGCGGCGCCGTCGATCCCCTGGCGCGCCATGCCCGCGCGGAGCTTCAGCTCCACCTCGGCCATCCGCGCCTCGCTGCGCTTGAACCCGAACGCGCGCCGCAGCTCCTCCGCCTCGCTGCCGGTGAAGCCGGCCGTGGCCATCGCCATCCGGAGGAGCTGCTCCTGGAAGAGCGGCACCCCCAGGGTGCGCCGGAGGATCGGCTCGAGGCTCGGGTGCGCGTACGTCACCGGTTCGCGCCCGCGCCGGCGCCGGATGTAGGGGTGGACCATGTCGCCCACGATCGGCCCGGGACGGATGATCGCCACCTGCACGACCAGGTCGTAGAACCGCTCGGGATGGATCCGGGGGAGGGTCGCCATCTGGGCCCGGCTCTCGACCTGGAAGACGCCGATCGTGTCCGCGCGCTGGAGCGCCCGATACACGTCGGGATCGTCCGGGGGCAGGTGCGCGAGATCGACGGCGCCTCCGGTCTCGCCCACGAGCCGGATGGCGTCCTGCAGCACCGACATCATCCCGAGCCCGAGCAGATCGATCTTGATGATGCCGAGCGCGGCGCAGTCGTCCTTGTCCCACTGGATCACGACGCGCCCCGGCATGGTCGCCGGCTCGAGCGGGACGACGTCGTCGAGCCGGCCGGCGGCGATCACCATCCCGCCCGAGTGCTGTCCCAGATGGCGCGGCAGATCCTGGATCCGCGTCCAGAGCGCGGCGAACTTCCGGATGCGCGGGTGGCGCGTGTCGCAGCCGGCCGCGGCGAGGTGCCGGGTGAGGACGTCGGCCGGATCCCGGTACCCCCAGTTGGCGACGAGCCCGGCGAGCCGGTCCTGCATGTCGCGCGGGAGCCCGAGGGCCTTGCCGACCTCGCGGGCGGCGCTGCGGCCCCGATACGTGATCACGTTGGCCGTCATCCCCGCCCCCAGGCGGCCGTACCGGCGGTACCCGTACTGGATGACGGCTTCCCGGCGGTCGCCGCTGGGGAGATCGAGATCGATGTCCGGCCACTCCCCCCTGGCCTCGCTGAGAAACCGCTCGAAGAGGAGCTCCATGCCCACGGGATCGACCGCGGTGATGCCGAGCGCGTAGCAGACCGCGCTGTTCGCGGCCGAGCCGCGCCCCTGGACGAGGATCTCGTGGGCGCGGCAGAACTCGACGATGTCCCACACGATCAGGAAATACCCCGCGAGGTCCAGCCGGCCGATGACATCCAGCTCGTGGGCGACCTGCCGGCGCGCCCGCGCGGCGAGCGGTCCCGTGCCGTACCGGGCGCGCACCCCGCGGTCGACGAGCTGCCGGAGGTGCTCGAGCGGCGTCTCCGCGGGCGGGAGCGGGAACCCCGGGAAGCGGTAGCCCAGGTCCTTCAGCGTGAAGGCGAGCCGCATCGCCAGCTCCCCGGTGGCCTCGAGCGCCCGGGGGAGATCGCGAAACAGCCGCGCCATGTCCCCGGCGCCCTTCAGCCCGCGCTCGTCGTTCACGCTGAGCCGGCGGCCCGCGTGATCGAGATCGGTCTTCTCCCGGATGCACGTGAACACATCGGCGAGGGCGCGCCCGCCCGGTCCCGCGGACAGCGGCTGGTTGGTGGCGACCAGGGGAACGCCGGCCGCGCGCGCGAGATCCACCAGGCGCTGGAGGGTCCGCTCCTCGGCGCGATCGAGGTGCCGCTGGATCTCGACGAAGCAGCTCGACCGCCCGAAGATCGCGACCAGCCGGGCGAGGCGGTCGCGCGCGGCGTCGTAGCGGCCGGCGGCGACGTCCCGCGCCAGGGGACCCCGGGGACCGCCGGTGAGGCACACGAGCCCGGCCGCGTACGGCTCGAGGTCGTCGAGCCGGAGCGCGGCCGAGCCCTTCGGGGCGCCGAGCTTCATCCGCGTGATCAGGCGGGAGAGATTCTGGTAGCCCTCCCGATCCTCCACGAGGAGCGGCAGGCGCGAGCCGTCGACCAGCGTGATCTCGCCACCGACGATCGGCCTGAGCCCCGCGGCGAGCGCGGCGCGGTGGAACCGCGGCGCCCCATACACCCCGTCCCGGTCCACGAGCGCCAGGGCCGGCATCTCCCGCCGGGCCGCCTCGGCGACGAGCGCCTCCGGCTGCTCGGCGCCCTCGAGAAAGGAGAACGCGGACTGCGCGTGCAGCTCGACGAACATGGCTCAGCCTCTGGGGGGCCGTGACATCAGTCGTAGGCGCCGTCGAGGGACCAGTGGCCGGTGATGCGGTCGCGGGCCAGGCGCCAGAGCGTGCCGTCGCCGAGCATCACGTCCCACTCGTCACGGGCCCAGGCGCGGGCGTCCCACCAGTCCCCCGACGAGCGCCAGGGGCCGGCGCACCTGACGACGTTCTGGCGCGCCGATGGGGCCCGCGGGCCCGCGGCGGCCGGCGCGTCGACCCGCGGGGCCATGTCCACCCTGAGGGGACGCTCGCCGTCCGTCTCGACCTCGACGCGCCGGGGCGGGGAGAGCCGTCGCAGCGCGAGATGGGGTGGATCCGCGGCGGGGGCGTGGGGCTCCCCCGTCCCGGTCCCGGCACCCGCGGGCGGCGGGGTGAAGGGAGCGATCTCGAAGGCGGCGGGGCAGTGGGAATCGAGCACGACCGGCGATCCGACGTTGTCCGCTCCCACGAGCGTGGCGAGCCGGCCCAGGACGACGGCGAGGTCGCGCAGCGCCGGCGCGGCCGGCTGCCAGAGTCCTCCCTGCCCGGCGCGCGCGCGCACGGGACGGGCGCTCAGGGCGACGCCCGTGACCGGGGCGCCCGGGGGATGCGCCGCCAGATCGAGCGTGACCAGCGCCAGCATCGGCGCGACCTCGCGCATCGGAGCGGCGAGCGCGACCGCGCGCGCGTGGCGCTCCCCCGAGGCGAGCTCGAGCCGGACGTCCAGCGCATCCGCGAACACGTGCGCGGCCGTGAGCCGCGCGCAGAGGCGCTCGAGCACGCCCCGCAGAACGACCCCGAGCGCCAGGAGCGAGTCGAGCTCCCACTCGAGCCCCTGGGCCTCCTCGAAGAACGGCGGCGGGGCGTAGCCCTGGAACGGCTCGCGATCGCGCCCGAGCGCCAGGTCCTGCGCGCGGAGCCCGGCGCCGCCGAGCCGGGTGGCGATGCCGTCCCGCGGCAGGGCGGCGAGCTGGCCGAGGGTCGTGATCCCCCAGCGCGCCAGGGTCGACGCGAGATCCGCGGAGAGGGTGAGGACCGCGAGCGGCACCCCGGCGAGCGCCTCGCGCTCGCATCCCGTGGGGATCACCGTCACCCGGTGACCCGAGCGGGTCGCGGCGACCCGCGCCGCCGTCCGGCTCGGGGCGAGGCCGACCCGGGCCGGCAGCCCGACTCCGCGAGCCTGCCGCAGGAGCCGGTCCCCGATCGCGCCGGGATCCCCGAAGAGCCGATCGAGTCCCCGCGTGTCGACGTAGACGAGACCCGCGCCGCCGTCCTCGACCCGCGGCGACACGGCCAGGGCTCCCTCGAGGAGGGCGTGGCGCGCCGACGCGACGTGCTCGCGCGACAGTTTCCGGATCTCGAGCGCCGCGCACCGCGTCCTGCCCTCGGCCTCCGTCGTCCCGGGACGCACGCCTGCCGCGCGCGCCACCCCGTTGGCCTCGACGATCCGGGCGGCGGGCGAGTCGCCCGGAGCGCTCACGACCGCGAGCGGACGCTCGCGCAGCGCGGGCTCGCAGCGCTCGTGCGCGGCCGCGGCGAAGAACGGAACCCACACGCACGCGAAGCGGCTCACGGGCTCCACCACTCGACCCGCGTCACCGCCGGCCGAGGCGCGGCGCCCCGGGCGCGCAGCACCTGCACCGCCGTGCGCACGCGCGCGAGCCGGGTCGGCGTCGGTCCGGGCCCCGTCCACTCGAGCCCCGCCTGGACGGTCGCGACGGCCAGCGACGCGCTCGGCCCGGCGATCCGCCTCCGCCCGATGATGACCAGCGCGGTGCCCGTGCGCCTGACCGCGAGCTTCAACCGGAACCCCGCCGTCAGCGGGATGCGCACCGGGCGCTCGCCGAGATCGAGCCCGACCGCGGCGAACCCCGGGCAGCGGACGAGGATGTCGGTGACGCGGAGGGCGACCTCGCGGCGTCCGCCGCAGCGCACCCACAGGAGGCGCCTGAGATCCACGCCCGCCTCCGCGGCGACTCGTGGATCGAACGCCTGATCGGCGTCGACGAGCGCCGCGAGGCCACCGTCGTGCGTGATCTCCCGGAGGCAAGTCAGGAAGAGGCTGGTGCGGCCCGATCCCAGACGACCGACGATCTCGGTGATCTCTCCCGGCCGAACGAGGGGATCGGTGACTCCGCGAGTCATGACTCAATCACTTATCACATGTTGAGGATAAGACAAGACCGCAGATATCGTGGAGAAACCCATATTATTCCACTACATACAGTGGTTCCTCACCCGGTGTATCCTGTCCTCCGGAACGCCCTCGCCATGTCGTGCTTGTGGAGAACGCTCCCGGCGGTCCTCGCCCTGACGGCACTCGCCGTCGCGACGGCGTCGTGCACCCGCGTCCATCCGCACCTCTCGATCCCCTCCCTCACGCTCGACGAGCCTTCGTTCTTCCCCACGCTCGAGGCCTACGCGGGGGCGCCGATCGTCGGCGGCAACCGGGTCGACATTCTCCTGAACGGCGATCAGATCTTCCCGGCCATGCTCGAGGCCATTCGCTCGGCCCGGACGACCATCACCTATGCCCAGTACTTCTACGAGGACGGGGCGGTCGCCCGGGACATCGCGGAAGCGCTGGCCGAGCGCTGCCGCGCGGGCGTCGGGGTCAATGTCCTCCTCGACGCGTTCGGGGCCCAGGGGATGCCGTCCGAGTACGCGGAGCTCATGCAGCGGTCGGGATGCCACGTGGTCTTCTTCCGACCCCTGGACCACCGCACCGTGGTCCGCGCGAACCACCGGAACCATCGCCGGATCCTCGTGGTCGACGGGCGCGTGGGGTTCACGGGCGGATCGGCCGTCAGCGGGAAATGGATGGGCAACGGCCGCGTGGAGGACCACTGGCGCGACACCGACGTCCGCGCCGAGGGGCCGGTGGTCGAGTACCTCCAGGGGGCCTTCGCCGAGAACTGGCTCGAGGCGACGGGCATCGTCCTCGGCGGCCACGCGTACTTCCCCCGCCCGGTCGAGCCCCGGGGCTCGGTCTACGCCCAGGTCGTCCGCAGCTCGCCGGCGGGCGGGAGCTTCGCGATGTACACGATGTACCTCCTCGCCATTTCCTCGGCGCGGACGTCCATCTACATCACCAACCCGTACTTCGTGCTCGACGCGAAGCTCGTGGAGGCCCTGAGCCAGGCGGCACGGCGCGGGGTCAGGGTCGTGGCGCTGGTGCCCGGGGTGATCGACCACAATCTCGTGCGCCAGCTCGGCCGCGCGCAGTACGGGCGCATGCTCAAGGCGGGCGTCCAGATCCACGAGTACGCGCCCGCCCTGCTCCACGCCAAGACGATGGTGATCGACGGGGTCTGGGCCACGATCGGGTCCACCAACCTCGACAACCGTTCCTTCGCGCTGAACGATGAGGTGAACCTCGTCGTGTACGACGACGCCGTGGCGGGACGGCTCGAGGCGATCTTCTTCGACGACCTCGCCCACGCGAAGAAGGTCGAGTACCGCGGCTGGCGCGGACGCGGCGTCCTCGACCGACTGCTGGAGAAGCTCGCGCTTCCCCTCCGCGATCTGCTGTAGCGGAGCGGGGGCCGGCGGCGGCGCTCGGCGCTAGCCGGCCGCCCGGGTGGACGACTGGGCTGGCGCAGCCGGCGCCGCCGGGGCGTAGAAGGACGATTCGCCGATCCCGCGCAGGCAGTCGCGCGTGAACTGGATCAGGTGGTGGCTCACGACGGCGACGTGGAGCAGCGGCTCGATCCGCCCCGCGCGGAGCGCCGGCCACGCCAGGCGCCAGAAGGTCCGCCGGTAGTCGCCGCGGATGCCGATGCGCCAGATCACGCGTCCCAGCATCCCGAAGCCCATGAGCACGTTCCGCCACGAGGCGCGCTGGGGGCTCGTCGGGTACGGGAGGCGGTTCGAGAAGGTCTGGGCGACGTTGTAGGCGAACCGGTCGTACAGCGCGTCGGGCTCGTAGGCCACGGTGATGCACTTCCGCCACGTCGCGAGCACGGTCTCGTACGGGAGCTTGAAGACGATGTTCGACTCCTGCTCCCCGTCCGGCAGGAGGCGCCCCTCGGCCTCGAGCCGGCGCCAGAGGGGCGTCTTGGGCAGCGCGTACAGGATGTTGATCGTGAGCACGGGGATTTGCGAGGCACGGATGAAGGCGATGATGTGGTCGGCCGTGTCGGGACCGTCCGTGTCGAGCCCCACGATGATCCCGGAGACGACCTCCATCCCGTGGGCGTTGATGCGCCGTACCGCCTCGAGCAACGGCATGCGGAGGTTCTGGTCCTTGGACATGAAGTGGAGCGCGTGCGGCTCCGGCGTCTCGATCCCGCAGAAGACGGTGATGAAGCCCGCCTCGCGCATCATCGCGAGGATCCGCTCGTTCTTCGCGATGTTCAGCGTCGCCTCGCAGGCGAAGCGCAGCGGATACCGGCGCTCGACCTGCCAGGCGATGAGGTGCCCGAGCAGGTCGACGGTCGCCTTCTGGTTCCCGATGAAGTTGTCGTCGACGAAGTAGACGGATGTCGCGCCGCCCGCGGCGATTTGCTCCAGCTCCGCGAGCACCTGCGCGGGCGTCTTGAGCCGGGGGTTCCGGCCGTAGAGCGCCGGGATGTCGCAGAACTCGCAGGTGTACGGGCACCCGCTCGAGAACTGGATGCTCGCGATGAAGTACTCGCGGATCCCGATCAGGTGGTATGCGGGCGGCGGGAAGTCGCCGAGCGGGAGCCGCTCACGCGTCTCGAACCGGAGCTGCCGGGAGGGCCGCCCGCGATGGGTGTCGAGGTACTCGACGATCCGGTCGGTCGCGTCGCCCAGCTCGCCGAGGTGGAGCATATCGGCGTCGGGATAGTACTCGGGGCAGCCCGACACCGACGGGCCGCCGAGGACGACGGGCTTCCCCCACGCGTGCGCGCGCCGGATGATGTCGTTGATCTGCGCGCGCTGGATGTGCATGCCGGACGCGAGCACCGCGTCGGCCCAGCGGAAGTCCGCGTCCCGGGCGGGCCCGGCGCTCTCGTCGATGAACCGGATCTCCCAGGAGGGGGGGAGGTAGTTCGCGATCACCAGGAGCCCCTGCGGAGGCATGAACGCGCGGACCCGACGGCCGAAGAGCGGGTACGAATGCTGGAAGGTGCCGAAGGACGGCGCGTACCGCGGGAACACGCACAGGACGCGTCGGGGATTCGCCGGGGCGTAAGGGGTGCGCATGGCGCCGCCGCAAGCATAGCGTATTCGGCGGGCGTGCGCCGTGGCCCGCCGGCCGACGCGCCATTCGGGTAGAATGCGGCCCACCGGGAGGACGACATGACACTCGACATGGTGAAGGCCGTGGTCACGGGCGGCGCCTCGGGGCTCGGCCGCGCGACCGCGCGGTCCCTCGTCGCCGGCGGCGGCCGCGTCGCGCTGCTCGACCGGCCGGCGTCCGCGGGCGCCGGCGTCGCGAAGGAGCTGGGCGCCACGGCCCTCTTCACGCCGGCCGACGTCACGAGCGAGGCGGAGGTCCAGGCCGCGATCCAGACGGCGTGGGAGCGGCTCGGCGGGCTCAACGTGCTCGTGAACTGCGCGGGCATCGGGACCGCGATGAAGACGGTCGGCAAGGGGGGCCCGGCGAAGCTCGAGGAGTTCACACGCGTCATCCAGGTGAACCTGATCGGCACGTTCAACTGCATCCGCCTCGCGGCCGCCCTGATGGCGAAGACCGCGCCCGGAGCGGACGGCGAGCGCGGGGTGATCATCAACACCGCCTCGGTGGCGGCCTTCGACGGGCAGATCGGGCAGGCCGCGTACTCCGCGTCGAAGGGGGGCATCGTGGGCATGACGCTGCCGGTCGCCCGGGACCTCGCCGAGCTGGGGATCCGGGTCGTCACCATCGCCCCGGGGATCTTTGACACGCCGCTCCTCGCGACCCTGCCCGAGCCAGTGCGCGTGTCGCTCGGCAAGCAGGTGCCCTTCCCCCAGCGCCTCGGCCGCCCGGAGGAGTTCGCCGCGCTCGCGACTCACATCATCGAGAACGCGATGCTGAACGGCGAGACCATCCGGCTCGACGGGGCGATCCGCATGCAGCCGCGCTAGAAGTCATTTCACAACCCGCCTAAGCACCAGGAGGGCACAGGCGAGGTGAAAGAAGCCTCCATAGGTCGCCAGCAGCCGGTCCCAGCGGACCGTCAGCCGGCGGAAGTTGCCGAGCCAGCCGATCGTGCGTTCGACGA